>NZ_JBFUAU010000022.1:0-54271 GCF_056406115.1 Arthrobacter sp. P1_D4
GTGGACTGGCTGAGGTTGACGTGGTCGTTGGGGTGGACTGGCTGAGGTTGACGTGGTCGTTGGGGTGCAGCCGGGCGTAGTCGCCCTTCGGGTGTCCGAGGATTTCCAGGGCCCGGTTGGCGATGACCTCGTTGGCGTTCATGTTCGAGGAGGTCCCGGCGCCGCCCTGGATGACGTCGACGACGAACTGTTCGCTGAGTTTGCCGTTCATGACCTCGGTGCAGGCTTCCCCGATGGCGGCGGCACGCCCGGCGTCGAGGAGTCCGAGCTCGTGGTTGGTGCGGGCGGCGGCGAGCTTCACGGCGGCCAGCCCGCGGACCAGGTGCATGTTCGAGGACAGCGGCTGGCCCGTGATGGGGAAGTTCTCCACGGCCCGGAGGGTGTGGACGCCCCAGTAGGCGCCGGCGGGAACATCCCGGTCACCCAGGAGATCGTGTTCGGAGCGGAATTCTGCGCGTTCGTCGTGCGAGGTCATGGCGGTCCCTTACAGGTCTTTGGGGGCGTGGGAGATCTTGGGGTCAGCGAGGAAATCGGTGGCCTGCAGCAGCCCGACGGGCCGGCCGCCGCCCAGCACAGGGGTAGCGGCGAGGCGCGCCAGGGGGGAGGTGTCGACGTCGAGCGCGGCCAGGACCCGGACGGTGACGGGCATCCGGGCGCGGTCTCCGCCGTCGGAAACCTTCACGGCAAGGGCGCGGCCGTCCGGGAGGCCCACCAGCTGGACGCCCTCGAAGCCGTCCTTGGCGAGCAGGCCGGGGACCAGGCGCATCAGCGCGGTGACGTCCCGGTCCTCGCCCGCAACCATCTCGGGGTGGCGGCGCATGGCGCGGCCGACGGCGGCTTCCGCTTCGCCGGCTTCTGTTTCGCCGGATCTGGATCCGGACGCGGCGGCCGCGGCCAGGCGGCCGAAGGCGCGGGCCATGCCGCGCAGCGTGAGCGCGAAGAGCGGGGTGCCGCAGCCGTCAGTGGTGGTGCGCTGGGGGTCTTCACCGCTCAGGTCCGCCACGGTCCGGGCCACCAGCTGCTGCAGCGGGTGCGCCGGGTCCAGGTAGCCCTGGACCGGCCAGCCGTTGATGACGCAGGTGGCCGCCATGGCGGCATGCTTTCCAGAACAGTTCTGCGTCAGTTGGGTGGCCTGGCCGCCGCCGCCGAGCCAGTCTTCGCGTTCGCGGGCGCCGTAGGGGAGGTCGGTGCTGTTCTCGAGGTCCGCGGGCGTCAGGCCGTGCAGCTCCAGGATGCGCCCGGCGCCGTCACGGTGGCTGGCTGCGCCGGAATGGCTGGCGGCGGCGAGGGCGAGGAGTTTGTCCGGGAGGTCCAGCCCGGCGCGGACCATGGCGACGGCCTGCAGGGGCTTCAGGGCGGACCGCGGGTAGAACGGGGCGAGGGGCTCCCCGGCAGTGAGGAGGATCTGGCCGTCCGCTGCGGTGGCGATGACCGAGCCGTAGTGCACACTCTCGACCAGCCCGTCCCGGGTCTGGACCGCAAGCGGGACGTGCTGCGGCAGCCACTCCGGGGCGAGCGGGGTCGGGGTGTTGGCGAGAGCAGGGGAAGTCATTGCGTCCTTTGGCGGTGGCGGTTGATGCGGTTGTGGTGGCTGGTCACTGTGCTGGTGCTGGTTTTGCCGGTGCTGACCAGATTGCTTACGGCATCGTTGACGGCACCAGGCGCCAGGCGCTTCACGTCAGGCGTTGAGGATCGAGTCGAGGGCAATGCCAACGGCGTGCAGATGCTGGCTCATGGCGATGCGCGCCGTCGCCGCATCCCCGGATTCGATCGCGGCCAGGATGCGCCGGTGCTCCTCGTCGGACGCGTGCTGGCGGTCCGCCACCATGTTCAGGGTCTCGGACTGGTGGGCGAGGGCGTCCCGGATGTCCGCGACGACGTTCTCGAAGACCTTGTTCCGGCTGGCCCGCGCGATCAAGGCGTGGAAGCTGGAGTCCAGGCTCACCCACACTTCGGGGTCGTCCTCGCCGCTCATCGCGGCAACGATGTCGCGCAGCGTTGACAGCTCCTCGGCCGAACGGCGTTCTGCAGCCAGTCCGGCGGCAGGAACCTCGATATGGGGACGCGCCTCCGTGAGGTCGCGGGCCGAGTATTGGCCCAGGACCAGGTCCTTTGCCACGCGGTTGGCGACGACGAACGTGCCCCGCCCGGTCTTGGTGACCGTCAAGCCCAGGGCGGTGCAGGAGCGCAAGGCCTCGCGGACCACGGAGCGGCTCACGCCGTACTGCTGGGCAAGAGTGGCCTCGGAGCTCAGCTTGGCGCCGACGCCGAGCTTGCCGGATTCGATCTCGGTGCGGAGGACGTTGAAAACGGCTTCGGCGGCACTGAGGCGAGCCAAGGGCTGTCCTGCTGTCCGGCTGTCTGACAGGTTCACGCTTTAAAACATGGCAGAGATCACACCGGGGTGTCAAGTATGACGGCGGCCCCGGGGGTCCGGGGCCGCCGTCGCCGCTCGCGCCGGAGTTCCGGCGGCGGCCTACCTGCCTGGGTTTGTGTGGCTGCTGGCCGGGACTACTGGACCTTGGACGGGCGGGTGCGGACCAGCGCGGTGACGCCCGCGGCCAGTCCGATCAGCCCTGCAGCCAGCCCGATCCAGCCGGCGGCGGATCCGCCGTCACTGGACGTGCCCGCTGCCGCTGCCGGGGCCGCCGAGGGTGCGGTCGTCGTGGCTGCGGCGGGGACGGCTGCGCCGTGGGCGTCGGCGTCCTTGGCCGTGGTCACGAAGGAGGGTGCCGGGTGCCCGGGTTCAGCCTGGCCCTCGACCGTCTTCTCGTCCCACTTCACGACGGTTCCATCGGTGTAGGTCTGGGCCGTCGGCAGCGTCACCGTGGTTCCCGCGTCCGGCAGGACGCCGACGGACAGTGAGAAGGCCTGGTACTCGTCCGGTCCGATCTGGTGGGCCTCGTCAGCGGTCCAGACCACGGAACTCGGGGCCTTGGTGACCGTGGCGCCGGCGACCGTGATCGGCTTCGGCAGCTCGCTCGTGGTGATGACGGCCTTCCAGCCCTCGACAGGCTTCACCGACACCGAAGTGAACGGGGTGTCCGTGGGCAGCGTGACTTCGAGTTTGCTGGTCTTGGCCGATTCCGACTCGCTGGGGACGTTGAACGTCAGGTGGCTGTAGCCGCCAGCGGCGGGATCATCGGTGTCGACGTGGACGTGGGCGGAGGCGGCTGCTGCGCCGGCGGCGAGCAGGCCCGCGGTCAACGTGGCGGCAGCGGCGGTTTTGAGGGTACGGCGAAGGGGGGACTTCATGGCAAAGGTGCCTTTCACTAACGGATATCAGGTGGGGAGCCGTCCGGTGCGTTGTCCGTCCGGCGGTAGCAGTGGGGTGGCCGCCTGCTGTCCCCGTCCGTATGTGAAAGGGATTGATGTCAGGCGGCGGGCGACAACTCCGGAGGTCCGCGCCTGGTCGGCAGGCGGAGGCCAGCCCGGGCTTTGGGGAGGACCAGGTTGACCGCGCAGGGGCCGGGGACGCGCAGGGGCGTGGCGGCGGAGGGCTGGGGCAGCTGCACGAGCGGGCGCAGCCAGGAAACAAGTGCGGACAGGGCCCGCTCGCTGCGGGCGAGCAAAAGTGCCGTGCCGAGCGTCGCCATCGCGTGGGCGGCGAACATGGCTCCGCCCATGTCGGCCGCCGAAACCGCCATGGAAGGGTCGGGCATCGCCGGGGCAATGGCAGCCGCCGAATGGCCCGGATGGCCCGGATGACCCGCAGCCATCCGGCCCTGGAGGGCCGCGGGCGCCCCTGAGGACAAGGCGCCGAAGGACCAGTGCAGCCACAGTTGCCCTACGCCGAGCAGGCCGGCCAGGGCCGGAAAGGACAGGCGGACGCGGGTCAGTACGGCCACGGGAACCATCGCCACGGCACACAACGCCGTCACGATCGCCGGCTCGGGCAGCCGTCCGCCGCCGGCCAGGTGGCCGCCGGCTGCCAGCGCCACGATGATGGATCCGATCAGGCCTGTGCGGAACAGCCGGAAGGAAGCGCGCGTCATCGTGTGCAGTCCTTTCCGGATTCCGTGGGGTCTGGTTGTCGCTTAAGTCCCTTAAATCCTACGGGCCATTGTGAACCGCCACGCCCGCGCGCGGCTGAACCGCCCAATCTGTGCCGGCAGGGCTGCGCCAGCCGGCTATGACGGCGGGTGCCTTCGATCGCCGGCGGTTGCCCCTGCCTACCCAGTGCGCCGGTACGTACGTGCCGTTATAGCTCTGTGCAGGCATCCTGGCCCGTCCTATACTGGAAATGCCTGCAAAGCGGCACGTTCGTACCGCCAGGGTACGAACCCACAGAGTTCGATCCCACGGGTTGGTACGCACACAGGGTTCGAACCCACAGGGTTCGTACGCACGAACGCCGGACCTCGGACGTGTGTTGATTAACGGGAGGCTGCCATGGGGAACGCATTTCCGGGCGAACTCGCTGCCGAGGCCCGGGCCCGGCGCGGGTCGCTCCGCCTGAGCCAGCGTGAGCTGGCCGAACTGGCCGGAGTCTCAGAGCGCTTCGTCCGGTTCGTCGAACAGGGAAAACGCACGGTGCAGCTGGACTCCCTGCTGGCGCTCCTGGACACACTGGGGCTGGAACTCCGGGTCCAGACCCGGACCAGCGCCGCAGCCCGTGCCCTCACCGGCCCGGTGGCCAGTCCGGTGGCCGGCCTGCGGGCCGACGGTGAACTGCGGGACGGGCCGGAAGCCCGGCCATGAGGCACCGCATCGCGGATATCTATAAGGCCGGCGTGCTGGCGGCCCGGCTGGAACGGCACGACGGCGGCACCAGGTTCAGCTACCTGCCGGCCTATCTGGCGTCCGGGGGCCCCGCCGTCGCGAGCTCCCTGCCGCTAACTCCGGAACCCGTGCTGTCCGCGGCGGGAGCGGCCCCGCCGTATTTCACGGGGCTTCTGCCGGAGGGCCGGCGGCTGAATGCGTTGCGCCGTTCCATCAAGACCAGTGTGGATGATGAGCTGTCCTTGCTCATCGCGGCCGGTGCCAACCCGGTGGGTGATGTGCAGATCGTTGGCCATGGCGAGAAGCTGGACCCGGACGAGCACGCCGTCGAGCTTGACCCCGCAACGCCCGTGGATTTCGAGGCCCTGCTGGGCGACTCCGGGCTGATCGACCCGGTGGCCCTGGCGGGGGTGCAGGACAAGCTGTCCGCTGGAATGATCTCCATGCCGGTGGCCAGCGCCGGCCGGCGCTACATCCTTAAACTCAACGCGCCCGAGTTCCCGCACGTCGTCGAAAACGAGTACGCGATGTTCCGGTACGCGGCGCGGCTGCGGATCCCTTTGAGCCGGGTCCAGCTGATCCGCGACGTCGCCGGGCGGCCCGGGTTGCTCGTGGAACGCTTCGACCGGGTGCCTGTAGCCAGTGGCACTGTATCCGGTGGGCCTGTATCCGGTGGGCCTGTCGCCGGCGTGTCGGGGCCCAAGGCGGCGGCCAGGTCGCCGCGGGCGGTGCAGCGGCTCGCCGTCGAGGACGGCGCGCAGGTGCTGGGCCTCTACCCTGCGGACAAGTACAACGTGGGATACGGGCAGGTGTGCCGTGCGCTTGCGGCTTATTGCGCGGCTCCGCTGCCCGCGGTGCGGAATTTGGCCCTCCAGGCGGCATTTGCGTGGCTGACGGGCAACGGCGACCTGCACGCGAAGAACGTTTCCATGGTGCAGCAGCCGGCCGGGGAATGGTCCATCGCGCCGGTATACGACATCCCGTCCACGGTCGTCTACGGGGACAAGACACTCGCCCTGACCCTGGACGGCAAACGCACAGGGATATCCCGGAAGCACTTCCTGGGCTGGGCCGCAGGGATGGGGCTGACTGAACGTGCCGCCGTCCAGGTGCTGGAACTGGCGCTGAAGGCCTCGGAACCGCTGCTGGCGGACCTTCAGGCGGGCACGGCGTTCCGCTCCATGACCGACGACGGCGCCTCGCCGTTTTCAGCGATGGTCACCCGCGACTGGGTCAAGGAACTCAAGCACCGGCGCAGGCTGCTGGCCGGGTGATGCCGCCGGCGCCGGCTCGGCTTGCGCCGGGTGCCGCTGACGGATGCCGTTGCGTGGAGCCTCAGAGGTGCTGGATGCCCGCCCGCTGCATGGCGTCTTTGTAGACCTCAACGTTCTTGGCGAGGAGCTCTTCCTGCTTGGCCGGAGATACCGCGAAGGCGCGGCCGCCAAGTGCGGTGGCCTTGTAGATCTTGACACCATGATTCTTCAGCGAGGAATGGTAGGTCTTCTCGAAAAGCGTCAGGAAGGAGTGGGCGTCCGCGCCGTGCGCAATAACGGCCGAGACGCGCTTGTTGATCTTGAGGAACTGGCGGAAGGGCCGGAGGCCGTCCGTCTTCTCCTGGACGTTCAGGGCCGAGGATGCCTCCGGATCGCGGATCCACGGGTAGGCGTTCCACGGCATCACATAGCGGGGGTCCAGCTCTGCGGCCTCGTAGATGGAAGTGGCGCGGCGGGCGGCTTCATCGTCGTTGAAGTGCGAGACAAAGCCCGATTCGGTGCCCTTGCCCGGGCTGATATGCAGGCTGACGATCCGGCATTCGTCCTCGTCATGGATGGGGTCGATGTACGGGACCACGGATCCAGGCTTCTTTTCCATGAGTTCGTCGCACAGCTGCGTCACCGCGGCGATGTTCGGCTCCTGCAGCAGGGTCTTCTTTTCGTCCCAGTCAATCGTCACGATTTCTCCCTCAGCACTTGGCGTCCAGAATCAGGCGGCTTCCTCCACTCTACGCTTTCGCGGCAGTGGGTGTTTCGGCCGGGACCTATTCGGCCGGGGCTGCGCGGGGTTTGCCCCGAGTCAACGGCCCTCTGGTGACGGCAGTGAGGCGGGCGTAGGCTTAAAGCGCCTGCAGGTAACCATCTGATGACTCCGGGTTGTTCGGGACATTGAAGTGTCCGAGCCGTCTCTTAGCGAGATCGCGAAGGTACCTGCAGGCCTGACGTCCGCCGCCGCTCAGGTGGTCGGGCGCTTTTCTTTGCCGCCGGCCTGCCGGATGCGATGAAGCGGGGCGGAGCCGAGGGCAAGAGCCGCGAATGGGACCGGTCGTTTGCAACGGGCAGCGGAAACCGAAGCCAAGAAGGCCCGTTTATCGCATTCCGTGGTTAGTGAGCCGTGCGCCGAGGAGTTTCTGCGAAAGTAGCGTCATGGACTTCGATATGCAGACGCTCACCGCCGCTGGCTTTACCGGTTTCCGGTCGTTCGCCGAACTCGAGCTGAATGAGATCCCGCAGGCCCCGGGTATCTACGTCGTGCTGATGCCGGAGGGCTTTACGCCCCGGTTTCTGGCGGGAAGCGCTGGAGGTCACTTCAAGGGCAAGGATCCTTCTCTTCCTCAGGCCGCCTTGTCTGCCGAATGGGTTGCCGGGGCTGAGGTCCTCTATATCGGCAAGGCAGGCGCGGGGAAGACGGGTAAGCGCGGCCTTCGTAAGAGGATCCGGGAAATGTCGGACTTCGGACGCGGTGTCCCGGTGGGCCACTGGGGTGGCAGGCTTCTGTGGCAACTCGCAGATTCGCAGGCCTTGATGGTTGCTTGGAAGGAACTGCCCCCAGAACTAGTGAACGCAGCGGAAGCACGTTATCAGCAGGATTTTCGTGCGTTCCACGGCCGGCTGCCGTTCGCCAACCTTGCTCAGGCCCGCATGACAGCGCACTAAGCCAGGCCAGCTTCAGGTGGTTGTTTCAGGCCGCTGCCGCTGCCGCTGCCGCTGCGCCCAGCCTTGCGCCAAGCCTTGCGCGCTTGGGCGCCATGGCGACGTACCGGAGTTTGCGCCTGTGGAGCGATGTGGCCGCTGGGCGAAACAGTGTTCCCGGCAGGGGCGGCGCGGTGGAGTAGTAGCTGTGGCCAGTGGGGGTGGTGATTTCCAGGGTGTGGCGGGTGCCGGGTGCGGGGCGTGCTTTCCAGCCGGGGGTTTCTTTGGTGTGGTTGCAGGCTTCGCAGAGGCCGGCGGCGTTGTCCGTGGTGGTCGGGCCGCCGGTGTGCCAGGGAATGATGTGGTCCAGGTGGCGGATGGGCGCGTCGCAGTAGGGAGTGCGGCAGGTGTCGTCTCTGGCCTGGATGAAGCGGCGGTGCCCGGGCGGGAAGAGCCGGGCGCGGGAGTCCATCCCCACAAGCTCGCCGGTGCCGGGGTGGGTGTAGAGCCGCCGGAGCAAGGTCTTGAAGTCCCGGTCCTTGGCGTTAGTCCCGGCGCCGATGCGTTCCCGGGCCCAGCCGGCGGGGACGGTGCCGTAGCCGGGGAGCCGGGCGGGTTCGGCGCCGGCCTGGAAGAGGGCGCGGTCGGTGATGACGAGCTGGATCTCGACCCCGCTGATCCCGCCCGGGGTCCCGGTGGTGCGTTCGACCAGGGCATCAGCCATGAGCTGCCCGCGGCCCCTCGGGTCCCCGGCGGCGCGGAGGGTGTCGGCGTGCCCGTTCAGCGCCTTGTAGACGGCGACGCCGGCGGTCACGGGCAGCAGAGCGGTGAGGTGGCACATGGTGTCGGGGACCGGGCGCAGGCTGACGTGCCGCTCGGATGCGGCGTGCGCGGCGCGTTCGGTCACCGAGCGGGGGTCACACCGGTACGCGGCGGCCCGGGCCGCGGCCACCAGGGACCGGTCACCGGCCCCGGCGAACGTCCCGGYGTCGGGYGCGAGTTCSKCGTCGACGGCGGCCCGGTCSGCGGCGSTCAGGSASGCGGTTTCGCGCACGAGCAGGGTGGCGCGCCATTCRTTCAGCTGYCCGGTYTSCAGGGCGGYGAGSGTGTGSGGCATTTCRGTCACGAGGGCTTTGGCCAGGCCSAGGAGCCGGCCGCCCCTGRCGGGTGATTCGCGSCGGGCSAGGGCGATCTGCGCGCCGACACCGGCGCCGAGCTTCTCGGCCGGGACTCCGGCGGCGGCCTGTTCGCGGCGTTGGAGCAGGCCGAAGGCCACGGCGAGCCGGGCCTGTTCCGCGGACGCGGCGGACTTCCAGTCCTCCAGTTCCCGGATCCGGTCAATGATCCCGGCACTGTCCGTGGGCGGACAGCCTAAGCCCAGAGGTCCGGCGGCCAGCCGGCCCGCCAAGGCCGCCTCGGCGGTGCCCGGAATGGCGGCGGCATCGCCCGCGGCGCGGCCGAAGCCGGCGTCGCCGTGTCCTGCCGGAGCCACTTCGGGCCCTTGATTGCCGTCCATGAATTAAGTGTCCCTGCGGGCTATGACATTTATGGCCCTCCGCAGCCGTTCCACCGCTTCGGAAGCCATCGGCGACCTTCCAGGTCCCAAAGTCACTCCCGAGACGCTGCCCAAGAAAATGTCGAGCTGAAGACGCGTCCGCAAGCCGTCGAGCGCGGAGTGCAACTCGTCAAGCCGTCGGTACTGTTCGATCATCCCGGCGGGATCCTCGGCCTGACGCACGTCCCGGAGCGCGCTGGAGCAGAATGCGAGCAAATCCTGGACGCCGTCGTCACCGCTCCCGGCGCGGCCGAGGCCGCCGTCGCCGTCTCCCGCCGGAACCACTTCGGGCCCCTGATTGCCGTCCATGAATCCAGTCTCCTCCGGGGATCCGACATTAATAGGGCAACCAGAAGGAGGCCGCGAGGTTAGCGGGATTGGTGGGATTCGTTGGCGGTTGTGGAGGTCCGGCCGCGAGTTCCCGGCGTCCGAGGACCCCCACCCGAGCGCATCGCCCCTGTCTCAAACACGGGCACGGGTCCATCATGGGAGGGGGCGTTAGCTCTGCGCCCCAGGCGGAACCGGGCGGAGGATTGTCCATGAACCAGAGGGAATCTATCGCGACGAGGATCAGCTCGCTGCCTTCGGACCGCCGCTCGTTACTTAAAGCGGTCGGCGTCGGCGCCGCGGGGATAGCGAGCATGCCGCTGCTGGCCGCCTGCACGTCCCAAAGTGCCCCCGCCGGTACCGGAAGCAGTGCCTCTGGCGCCTCCGGTACGCCGTCGGCGCCTCTGCTTCCGGCGCCGGAACCGCAGGTCAAACCGTTCCTGGACCAACAGAAGGTCAACGCCGCCTTGGCAAAGCTGGACGGGATGGTCCAGGGCGTGATGGAGAGTACCGGTGTTCCCGGAGTCGCCGTGGCCGTGGTCTACCAGGACCAAATGGTCTACGCCAAGGGGTTCGGCGTGCGGGAATCGGGCCGGCCCGAGACAGTGGACGCGGATACCGTTTTTCAATTGGCCTCGGTGTCCAAACCCTTGGCCTCCACGGTGGCGGCCGTGGCCGTGGGCCGCAAGGCCATCTCCTGGACGGAACCGGTGATCAACCACACCCCCGGCTTCGCCCTGAAAGACCCCTACGTCACGCGGAACGCCACGACGGCGGACCTGTTGTCACATCAAGGCGGCCTCAGTACGGGGGCGGGCGATCTGTTGGAAGACCTCGGATTCGACCAGTCCTATATTCTCAGCCACCTCAACCAGCAGCCGCTGGACTCATTTCGGTCGAGCTACAACTACAGCAACTTCGGCTACACGGCTGGTGCACAGGCTGTCGCCGATGCCATGAACAAGCCCTGGGCAGACCTCGCCGAAGAAGTCTTGTTCAAGCCCCTGGGCATGTCATCCACGAGCTATCGCCACGCGGACTACCAAAAGGCGACGAACAAGGCACTGATCCACGTCCCAGCCGGTAACAAGACCTGGGTGGCCAAATACTCCCGGGATGCCGACGCCGAAGCACCCGCCGGCGGGGCCAGTTCCTCCGTGCGCGACCTGGCCCGCTGGATCCGCCTGCAGCTCGCCAACGGCAGCTTTGAGGGAAGCGAGGTTATCGATCCGGACGCGCTTAGTGTCACGCATGTCCCGCACGCTGTCTCGGGCCCACCGCCGACGCCGGGCGCCCGCACCCGCTTCTACGGCTTGGGCTGGAACGTCTCCTACGACGACCACGCCCGGCTGATGCTCGGGCACTCGGGAGCCTTCAACCTTGGTGCCGCGACCGCAGTCTCACTGCTCCCCGGCGAGCAGCTGGGCATTGTTGCCCTGACCAATGGCCGGCCGCAGGGCATCCCCGAAGCCATCTGCGCCGCATTCCTGGACACGGCCCAGAACGGCGCCCCGACAGTGGACTGGATCGGATTCACCTCGGGCGTCTTCCAGAAGATCGATGAGGCGGAGAAGCCAAAAGTTGACTATTCCAAGGCACCGGCCCAGGCCAAACCGGCGCAGGGCAACGATTTCTACATCGGCAGTTACGCGAACTCCTACTACGGCCCGCTCACCGTCGCGGTGGAGAACGGCGTGCTGACCCTTGAGCTGGGCCCGGCCGGCAGGACCACCAAGTTCCCGCTCACTCATTTTGACGGCGACACCTTCAGCTTTGAATCAATCGGCGAGAACGCCAACGGTCTTGCCGGGGCAATCTTCGCCCCCGGCGCGGACGCAGCCCCCGGCGCGGACGCCGCAGCCGGAGGCGGCACGGCGTCGAGCGTCAGGCTCGATTTCTACGATCAGACCGGGCTGGGCACCTTCACCCGCGGCTGAGCCCGGACTTCAGTGAGTGAGCTTCTTCCGTAAGCTTCAAAGGAACGCCACGAGCCCCGATCCAAGGAACCCATGCCCATCAACACACAATCGCTGAAACAGGACGGCTTCACCGGTTTCCGGCCGCTCCAGGACCTTGACATCAACCGGATCCCGCAGAAGCCCGGGATCTTCGCGGTACTGCGGCCGGAGGGCTTCCGGCCCCAGTTCCTGACCAGGAGCACCGCCGGCATCTTCAAGAAGAAGAACCCCACCCTCAAGACGGACGCTCTCGATGCCGAATGGGTGGACGGCGCCGATGTCCTCTTCGTGGGCAAAGCCGGCCCCGGAAGCAAGGGCAACCGCGGACTGCGCCGGCAAATCCAGGAATTCGTCGACTTCGGCGAAGGCAGGCCGCCGGGCCACTGGGACGGCCGGCTCATCTGGCAGCTCGCAGCGGCAGGGTCCCTGATCATCGCGTGGAAAGAGTTGCCCGTTGAGCAACTCAACGCGGCCGAAGCCCGGTGCCATGCCGCATTCATCGAAGAATACGGCCGCCTGCCGTACGCCAACTTAGTCCAGGCGCGCGTCAAAGGTGCTTAGCCGCCGTACGTGAACCGTCCCGCCACTAACGTGGCGGCCACCGGCATGGCCGCAAACTCCGCATCCGACACGGTCAGAGGGTCGCCGTCGAGCACTGCAATATCGGCGGGGTCCCCGACCCGGAGACGGCCGCGACCGCGGGTCGAGGCCGTGAGGGCCTCCTGCCGCGTGAGGGCCTGCTCGGCATGCCACGGCCCGCGGCCATCCAGCCGGGCCCGCGCCGTGGCAGCGGACATGGCAATCCACGGATCCAGCGGGGCCACCGGAGCGTCCGAGCCCAGGGCGAGAGTCGCCCCGGCGGCCAGCAATGAACGGAGCGGGAAGGACCGGTCCGTTCGCCCCGGCCAGTTCGCCTCGGCGGCGTCCCGGTCATCGAGGGCATGCGCAGGCTGGACACTCGCGGTCACGCCCAACCGGCCGAAGCGGGCGAAATCCTCGCTCCGGACAAACTGGGCATGCTCCACCCGTCCGGCGATGCCCGCCGCCTCAAACGCATCCAAGGCGACTTGGTTGGCCGCGTCGCCGATTGCGTGGACCGCCGGCACAAAACCCGCCTGCCGCGCCCGGACCAACAGGGCGAGCAGCTCCGACTCGCTCACGGTCAGCAGCCCGTGGCCGCCGTTCGGATACGGGTCAACGCAATACGCTGTGCGGGTATTGAGCGAGCCGTCGATCAGCACCTTCAAGGGGCCCACGCTCAGCAGCCCGCCACTGCCGGCCACTGCCAAACCTGTCCGCAGCCCCTCTGCCACGGCCCGGTCCAGGTCCTGCGGATAGACGCCCGCTTCAACGCGCAGGGCAGCGAAGCCGCTGGAGATCCTCCGCAGCCAGGCGTCGCGGTTCCACGTCATCTCGAAGTCCACAATCCCGACCACGCCCCGCGCGGCCGCAGCCTGCCCTGCCTGCCGCACCCACGGATCCACCACCGCGTCCGGCAGCTGGCCAAGCTCCCGGGTCAGGGCGAACGCCGGTTCTTCCCGGAGCAGCCCGCCCGCATCCACCGGCATTCCGTACTGTTGGGCCGCTGCGGAGTTGAGCCAGACACAGTGGAGGTCGTGGCTGATCAGCGCCGTAGGCCGGCCGCGCGTCACGCCGTCCAGGAGGTCCAGACTGGGCAGGTCATGCCAGATGGCATCGCGGAAACCGACGCCCACCAGCGTCTGGACGGGACCCGGAGCTCCGGCGCCGCTTCCGGCCCCGGCGATATGGGCCTCCGCGATATTGTCCCCGGCGATATGGGCCCCGACGACGGCGGCCGCCTCGCGCGCCGAACCGGCACCGGAGAGGTCAAGCCGGTTGGAGGCCAGCGCCCACTGCGTCATATGAACGTGCTCATCCCACAGCCCAGGAACGGCGTAGCGGCCCTCCAGATCCACCACCCGGGTTGCAGCGGGGAGCGCACCCGAGCCCGGGCGCGACGGGATGATCGCCGACACGGCCCCGGCGCGAAGATGAACGTCGAAGCATATTTCCTCCCCGGGGTGCCGCACGGAGGCCAGCACGAGATCCGGGGGTCGGCGGGGATCGAGCGGATCAGACATAGGAACAGGCTAGGCGTGCGACGCCGCAGGACCCAACAGGCGCACACGGGACTTTCGCCCCTTACCTCTGCCACGAGCGCCCCCCAAGCTGAATGTGTGGGGAGGTTGCTGCACGGCCAGTTGGGGGACGTGTCGAGCGAAGAACCACTTCACGTAATACGGCACGGGTCTCACCGCGAATTGGGGAAGGAAATGGCGTTTGCACTTTCCGGCTTCAGCAGGAAAAGGCAGGAGACCACGGCCACATGAGTATCCACCACCATTCGGGGGACCCTAAACTCAAGGTGCTCATCCGCCTGAACGCCGACGCCGAAACAGCGCGGATCGACGTGCATGGTGTGGTGACCGTGGCCAACGTGCGGGCGCTGTACGTCGTTTGCCGCCGCGTCACAAGCAAGCTTCCCGGGTTTGAACTCGTGCTCGACCTCGCCCATGCCCGGGTGTCGGCCGCCGCGATCGAGGAACTCCGTGAGCGTGCCCGCGCCTCGTTGCTGTATTCGGGGATCGATGGCACGGAGACTCCGTGCCGTCTGCGCCTCGTGGACCCGCTGGTCATCCTCAAAACCAAGGAGCACGTATGAAAGCCCTCGTCTATGGCGGTCCCGGGGAGAAATCGTGGACCGAGGTCCCCGACCCCACCATCCAGAATCCCAGCGATGTGATCGTCAAAGTGGACACCACCACCATCTGTGGGACCGATCTGCACATCCTCAAAGGCGACGTCCCCGCGGTGGCCAAGGGCCGCATCCTGGGCCACGAAGGGGTCGGCACCATCACGGAGATCGGCGCCTCCGTGACCAGCCTCAAGGTCGGGGACCGCGTCATCATTTCATGCATCAAGTCCTGCGGGCACTGCGCCAACTGCAAGACCGGCCTGTACTCCCATTGCCTGGGGGAGGAGGGAACCTCCGGCATCGGCTGGGTTTTCGGACATCTGATCGACGGCACGCAGGCCGAGTTCGTCCGCGTCCCCTACGCAGAGAACTCCCTGCACCTCCTGCCTGAGGGAGTCAGCGACCAGCAGGCCGTCATGCTCTCCGACATCCTCCCCACCGGCTTTGAGATCGGCGTGCAGTACGGCCGGGTCAAGCCCGGCGACACGGTCGCCGTCATCGGCGCGGGCCCCGTGGGACTTGCCGCGATCTCCACCGCCGGCCTCTACGGCGCCGCCACGATCATCGCCGTCGACCTCGACGCGAACCGGCTCGAGAAATCCCGCGAATTCGGAGCCACCGATGTGGTCCTCTCATCCGATGCCGACTGGAAGGAGCAGCTCATGCTCCTGACCGACGGGCAGGGCGTGGACGTGGCGATCGAGGCCGTGGGCGTCCCGGCGACCTTCACGATGTGCACCGACATCGTGCGTCCTGGCGGCACCGTGGCCAACGTGGGCGTGCACGGCAAAGCCGTGGAACTTCACGTCGAAGACCTCTGGATCCGGAACATCAACATCAGCATGGGCCTGGTGAACACCAACACCACCCCCATGCTGCTCAAGCTCGTGGCACAGCAAAAGATCCCCGCGGACAGTTTCGCCACCCACCACTTCACCTTTGACGAGTTCATGGAGGCGTACGACACTTTTGCCCGCGCCGCGGAGACGAAGGCCCTCAAAGTCGTGATCACGGCATGAAAGCGCTCGTCGTCCTCCACTCCGGCAGTGCCGGCGCGATCGACGAAGCCAAGCCGTTCGTGATCTCGCTCGGGCGGTAGCGGCCCGGGCCGCCAGCTTCCGGAAGCCACGCCCGGCCGGGCGTGGCAAACGGACCATCTGAAAGGACGGCGGTCATGAAAGCAGGCCGGATTGTCATGCTGGTGATCGGCTCGCTGTGCGCGCTGGTCGGTTTGGGACTGTTGGCGGGCGCCGGTTTTGCGGGCTGGGTCAACTACCAGCAACGTGACGGCAGGTACTTCATCACGCCGTCGGCGCCTTTCTCAGGCAATTCCTACGCGCTGACGACCCCCCGGCTGGACCTCATGACCGGCGGCGGCGTGGACGACGGCGTTCCGGTGGACATTGCGGGCAGCGTGCTGCTCCGCGGTTCCTCCACCGACCCCGGCAAGGAAATCTTCATCGGAATTGCCCCGCGGGCCGACGTCGCGACGTACCTGGCCGGTGTCCGGCGCACCGAAATCGTCGACGTCAGGTTCAACCCCTTCCGCGCGCGGTACCGCGAAGTGGCCGGCTCCCAAATCCCGTCCACCCCGGCGCAGCAGACCTTCTGGGCCGCGACTGCCACAGGCCCGGGGGAACAGGAACTGACCTGGGACCTCCGCTCCGGATCCTGGGCAGTGGTGGTCATGAATGCCGACGCGACGTCTCCGGTGAGCGTGAATCTGCAGGCAGGGGCACGCACAGACCTGCTCCTGCCGGTGTTCATCGGCCTGCTGATCGGCGGACTCGTGATGCTGCTGATCGGCGTGCCGCTGATAGTGCTGGGCGCCGTTGGACTCGGCCGCGGCGGCCCGGGCCAAGGCGGGACGGGCAGCGGTGTCCCTCCCGGCCGCTTGCCGGCCCACCCCGGCCAGCCGTATCCCGCGGGTCCCTACCCGCCCAGGGTCACCCCCGGCCAGCAGAACAGTGCGGCCCCGCCGGGTGCCGTGGCGACCTACGCTGCCCCGCCGGGGACTCCGTATCCGGTGTCGCCGGGTGCTACGACCGCATATGTGTACCCCGCCCGCCTCCACGGCTACCTCGACCCGAACCTGTCACGGTGGATGTGGCTCGTGAAGTGGTTCCTGGCCATCCCGCACTTCATCGTCCTGTTTATCCTCTGGTTCGCCTTCGGAGTGGTCACGATTGTGGCGTGGTTCGCGATCCTGTTCACGGCGCGCTACCCGCGCTCGCTGTTCAATTTCAGTGTCGGCGTGATCCGCTGGAACTGGCGTGTGGCCTTCTACGCCTTCAGCGCGATCGGCACGGATGTGTATCCCCCCTTCACCCTGGCCCGCACCGATTACCCGGCGGACTTCGACGTCGACTATCCCGAACGGCTGTCCCGCGGCCTGGTGCTGGTGAAATCCTGGCTGCTGGCCATTCCACATCTGCTGCTTATCAGCCTGCTGACGGGGACCGCGAGGACGTGGGAGTACCGGGACGGCGAGTGGGTGCAGCAAGGTGTGGGCATCTCCTTCCTGGGGCTGCTGGTCCTGATCGCCGGCGTGATCCTGTTGTTCACGGGCCAATACCGGCGGGGGCTCTTCGACCTCCTGCTTGGCCTGAACCGCTGGATCTACCGCGTTATCGCCTACGTTGCCCTCATGCGGGACGAATATCCGCCATTCCACCTTGATATGGGTCCGGTCGATCCTGGCGAGCTGCCGGTGCCTGCATACGCCGGACCTGCGCTCGGAACCGGAGGACCCGGACCCGGGCCCGTCGGTCCTGGACCAGCCACCGGACCCSCGGTCGGACCCGGACCCGGACCCTCCGCCGGACCAKGACCCGGGCCCGCGCCCGAACCCGGGCCCGCGCCCGGAACCGGAGGACCAGCCACCGGACCCGGAGGGCTGCCCAGAAGCTAATGCGGCGCTGCGCCCGGTCCTCTTGCCACCCGCCCTCCGCAAGAACATAGTTGAGGGAATTCACGTACTCCGCGGCACTAGGCAGGCGACCATGGTGAACATCGGGATTCCGGAAAACGGCGTGCTTCACGGCAAGACCGCCCTGATCTACGGCGGCGGCGGGGCGGTCGGCGGGGCGGTGGCAAGGGCTTTCGCGGCCGACGGCGCCACGGTGCACATTGCCGGAAGGACGGAATCGCGGCTGGAAAAAGTAGCCAATGACATTCGCGAGGCAGGCGGCACAGCCGAAACCGCCGTCGTCGACGCCCTGGACGAAGAGCAGGTGGATGCCTTCGTAAGCCGGGTGGCGAAGAAGAGCAAGAGGATCGACATCTCCTTCAACGTGATCTCATTCGGCGACGTCCAGCAGCCACTCATGGAGATTGATGTGGATGACTTCACCCAGCCCATCACCCTGGCCGCGCGGACGCACTTCCTGACCACCCGCGCGGCCGCCGCCCACATGGTCAAGCAACGCTCCGGCGTCGTGCTCATGTTCGGCGGCTCGGGCCCGCAGACGATCCCCGGTCTGGGCGGTTTCAAGGTGGCGCTCGACGCGATGGAAGGACTACGCCGGCAATGGGCCCTGGAACTGGGAAAACACGGCATCAGGGTGGTCACCATGGTCACCGGCGGCATTATCGAAACCATCCCGTGGCAGGCCGAGGGCCGCGATGAGATCGTGGTGGAGATTGCCAGGGCCGCGCATTTGAACCGGACGGCCACGCTGGCGGACGTCGGTAACGTGGCCTCCTTCATCGTCTCGGACAAGGCGGCGGCCATCACGGACGCTACCGTCAACATCTCCGCCGGCGCGATCGTGGACTACTGACGCCGGTCAGGCCACCAGGTTGGCTGCGGCGACGTCCATGTGTTCGAGGACCGTCGTGCGGGCCAGTGTCGCGTTGCCGGTCTCGATCGCGGCGACGATGTCGTGGTGCCGGTCCACGCTCATGTTCTTGACGGCCCTCTCGATCCCGGCAAACATGATGGACATCCGAATGGAGCCCTCAAGCGACTCCCAGGAGTGCAGCAGGGTCTCGTTTCCGGTGAGCCGGCACAGTGTCCGGTGGAACTCCAGATCGGATTCAATCCGTTCCTCCAGGCTGGCCTCGGCGGCCGCGGCCATGGCATCGACGGCCGAGCACAGGGATGTAATCACGGAGGCCCGGTCCGGCAGCTCACACAGTGTCCGGACCGCAAGCGATTCGAGCGCGGCCCGGACAGCGAAGATGTCCCGGATTTCCTTGCCGTCCAGGTGCCGCACGGACAGCCTGCCGCGCGGTCCGGCCGACAGCAGTCCTTCTTGCTCCAGCTGGCGCAGGGCCTCGCGCAGTGTTCCGCGGCTGATCTGGAGCATGTCGGAGAGTTCGGTCTCCACCAGATGCCGTCCTGGCTCCAGCTCTCCGCTCGTGATGGCCGTGCGCAGGGCAGATAGCGCCTGCTCGCGGAGGCTCTTCTTTTCCAGTCCGAGAAGCGGGGCTGTTGCTCCGGCCATTGTTAGTCCTCACGCTCAGCGGTCAACTGTTTGTCAGTGGTCAACTGTTTACAGTTCGTGTGTTAACAGTTGATGGTACGGCACGGGCGGGTCCGGCAGCTGCCGGCCCCCGCCCGTAGGCTGTTCCCTCCGGCTCAGCCGAGTTCGGCGAGCACCTTGGCAACGACCCTCTGCACCGAGAGGCCGTAGCGTTCGTGCAGGGTGGGCAGCGCGCCCGCGTCCAGGAATTCGTCCGGCAGCGCTACCGGCACCACCCGTTTACCCAGCCCCGCGGTGACCACGGCCGAGGCCACGGTCTCGAACAACCCGCCCACCACACTGTGGTTCTCCAGCGTGACCGCGAGGCGGTCGGTGTTCAGCTCGGCGAGGACCGTCGCGGCGTCGAACGGCTTGATGGTGGGGGCGTGGACGACGGCGACATCCACGTGGTGGGCAGCCAGCGCCTCGGCCGCCTGGAGTGCCCGCATGGTCATCAGCCCGCTGGAGATGAAGACGACGTCACGGCCGCCACGCAGGACTTTCGCCTTGCCGAGTTCGAACGTGTAGTCGTACTCGTCCAGCACGGTGGGGACGTTGCCGCGCAGCAGTCGTAGGTACGTGGGGCCCTCGCTGGCGGCCAGTTGGGGGACGGCCTGCTCGATGTCCAGCGAGTCGCACGGGTCCACGATGGTCAGATTGGGCATGCCGCGGAAGATCGCCATGTCCTCGGTCGCCTGGTGGCTTGGACCGTAGCCGGTGGTCAGCCCCGGGAGCCCGCCGACGATATTGACGTTGAGGTTTGGCTCGGCGGCATCCAGGCACAGGAAATCGTAGGCGCGCCGGGCAGCGAACACCGAGTACGTCGAGGCGAACGGGACCAGGCCGGTCTCAGCCAGGCCCGCCGCGGCGCCGAAGAGCAGCTGTTCGGCCATGCCCATCTGGAAGAAGCGTTCCGGGAATGCCTGGGCGAAAATGTGCATGTCCGTGTACTTGCCCAGGTCCGCGGTCAGTCCCACGATCTTGTCGTTCACCTGCGCGGCCTTGACCAGGGCGTGCCCGAACGGCGCGGACGCGGTCTTCTGGCCCGGGCCCGCGAAGGAGGCGATCATGGCAGAGGTTTTCAGCTTCGGTGTTGTTGCGGTACTCATCGTGCGGCCTTTCCTTCGAAACCTGCGGTCAGCTGCTCGCGGCAGAGCTGCCATTCGTGTTCTTCGATGCGCATGAAGTGGGCTTTTTCGCGGTCCTCGAGCAGCGGCACGCCGCGGCCCACCTTCGTGTCGCACAGGATCACGGAGGGACGTCCGACGGCGGCCGCCTGGGCTGCCGCGTTGTCGAACGCGGCCAGCAGCGCGCCGACGTCGTTCCCGTTCACGCGCTGGGCGTACCAGCCAAACGCCTGCCACTTTTCGGTGACGGGCTCGGTGCGCAGCACGGTGTCGGTCTTGCCGTCGGCCTGCAGGGCGTTGATGTCCACCATGGCGGTGAGGTTGCCGAGGTGGTGGTGGTGGGCGCCCATCGCGGCCTCCCACGTGGATCCCTCGTCAAGTTCGCCGTCAGAGAGGAAGTTATAGACCCGGGAACCCGAACCCTGGTAGCGCAGGCCCAGGGCGGCGCCGACGGCGATGGAGAGTCCGTGGCCGAGGGAGCCGCCGGAAATCTCCATGCCGGGGGTGTATGTGGACATCCCGGACATCGGCAGCCGGGAGTCGTCCGAGCCGTAGGTCTCCAGTTCCTTGACGGGGATGATTCCGGCCTCGGCGAGGGCCGCGTAGTGGCCGATCGCGTAGTGGCCGGTGGAGAGCAGGAACCGGTCGCGGTCCTCCCACTCAGGGTCGTCGGCGCGGAACCGGAGCTGGTCCGCGTAGACCGCGGCGAGCATGTCGGCCGCGCCGAGGGCCTGGCCAACGTAGCCTTGGCCTTGGACTTCGCCCATGTTCAGGGCATGGTGGCGGATCCGGTAGGCGGCCCCTTCGACCCGTGCCAGGCGTTCTGCCTCGGCGTCGGAGGCGTTGCCTCGGGTGGTTATTTCCTGTGTTGAAACCACGATTCTTCCTTTCAGATATGACGTGGCGAGCTGCTGCGGGAGGCCTTCGACGGCTTCCGGGCGGTGCGTATCTACGCGCTCACGTGGGTGGGGGTGCTTTTGGTAGCCTGATCGGCGAAATCCCGTTCGCGCTTGCCCCAGGTTTCACGGGTGGCGACGGCGGCCCACAGGCCGATGGCGGCGTAGGTGCCGAAGAGCAGTGCCGGTCCCATCCAGCCGAAGCTGACGAAGAGCAATGTGGTGATGAACGGGGTGAACCCTGAGACCATGGCCGAGATCTGGTAGGCCAGCGAGGCGCCGGAGGCGCGGGTCTTGGCCTGGAACAGCTCCGGGAACCACGGGCCCTGGGCGCCGGCCAGGGAGTTCTGGCAGACGGCGTAGGAGATCACGAGGGTGGCGATGATGAAGATGAACAGTCCGGTGTTGACCAGCAGGAACATCGGCACCGCGAAGGCAACGGCGAAGGCGCAGGACCAGATATACAGCGGGCGCCGGCCGATCCTGTCCGTCAGCCGTGCCCAGGCCTGGGTGGCGAAGATGCCGATTGCGGAGGCGATGCACAAGGCCACGAGCGTCTGCGACTTGTCGGCCAGGTGCTGGCTGTTCAGGTAGGAAATCATATAAGTGATGGACACGGCGTAGCCGGCGGTCTCGGCGATGCGCAGGCCGATGCCCTTGACGATGTTGCGCCAGTCGGTCTTCAGGACCTCCTTGATGGGCGACTTGACGATGTCGCCGCTGTCCTTGACCTCGTCGAAGACGGGGGATTCGGGGACCTTGGAGCGGATGATCAGTCCGACGACGACCAGCACGATGCTGGCCAGGAAGGGAATGCGCCAGGCGAGTTCGCCGCCGAGCTGGACGCTGAAGAGGAACACGAGGTTGGCCAGCAGCAGCCCGACCGGGAAGCCGGCCTGGACCATGCCTGTGTACTTTCCCTTCGATTTCCAGGGTGCGTGTTCGTAGCTCATGAGGATGGCGCCGCCCCACTCCGCGCCGAAGGCCAGGCCCTGGACGATGCGGACAAACACCAGCAGAGCCGGAGCCAGCAGACCCACCTGGGCGTAGGTGGGGAGCAGGCCTATGACGAAAGTGGCGATGCCCATGAGGATCAGGGAGGCCACCAGGACCGGCTTGCGGCCGACCTTGTCCCCAAGGTGCCCGCCGATGATGCCGCCGATCGGGCGCGCCGCGAAGCCGACACCCAGGGTGGCGAAGGCAGCCAGGGTTCCGGTCACAGGATCGCCGGTGGGGAAGAAGGCCGTACCGAAGTACAGGGCAGCCGCTGTGCCGAAGCCGATGAAGTCATAGGTTTCGATGACGGCGCCGACGCTGGAGCCGATCGCGACCCGTTTCGCTTCCCTGGTGCCGTGCACCGGGCCCCGCATGGTGAGAGCTTCGTTGCTCATGTCAATCCCTTTCGAAGAGAGCTGCCGACGCTTCCGCACCGACACTGTCGACTGTTAACAGATGATACGCCAGTGTGACCCGCGCCATAAGGCAATGTCAACAGTCAACTTCAAAGGTTGACTGTTGACAGTCGAATTCTATAGTGTGGTCCATATCACCACCGCCCCCGGGCGCAACCAGAGGATTAACGACGATGTTCAATTCCCGACTCGGCTGCTCGTCCATCAGCTTCCGCCACCAGAGCCTGCCAGAGGCCCTGCGCACCATCGAAGGCCTCGGCTTCGAGGAACTAGATCTCGGTGCGCTACCCGGAGTGTGCGACCACGTTCCCTACGACCTCGACGCCGATGCCGTCGCCGCCGTCACGGCCGAGGCCGTTGCCTCCGGGCTGCGGGTCCGGTCGGTCAACGGGGACATCGGGGACCTGAACGCCTTGCTCGACGCCGACGCACACGCAGCACGAAACCGGCACCTTGACGCGCTGCTCAGCTTGGCAGCCGGCACGGGCGCCAAGGCGCTGGTCCTGCCCTGCGGCGCCCTCGGCCGCGACCCGGTCCGCAGCCTCGACGAGGACCTGGACACCATTGCCGCGCAACTCACCGCCGCCAAGCGGCGGGCCGACGTGTTCGGCGTCGAGCTCTGGACCGAGTCCCTGCACTTCCTGCGGTTCTGCTGGAACCTCGAGCGCGCGGAATTGCTGGCCGGGCGGCTGGCCGGTTCCGGGGTCGGGATCGTCATGGACTTCAGCCATATCGTGGCCGCCGGCGAGGATCCGTTGGACTACCTCAGGCGCCATCAGGGCCGCATCGCCCATGTTCACTTGCGCGATGCCGTGCCGGGAAACATCAACCTCAGCATCGGCAACGGCCAGGCCGATTTCGCCGCCGGCCTGGAGGCCCTCGCGGCCGACGGCTACACCGGCCACTTCTCCCTGGAGCTGGAGACCCGGGACGTGACCCACGGGGAGCGCCCCGCGGCGGCCGCCAAGGCCGCGAGCTTCATCACAGACCTCATCTGACTTGCCACACCAACGAACAACCCAAGGAGCATCATGAGCACCATCCAGCGCACCGCCGTCCTCACCGGGGCAACCTCGGACCGGGGCATCGGCATCACCACCGCACGCCGCTACGCCAGCCAGGGTTGGGCCGTGGTGATCCTGGACCTCGATGGCGAGAAGTCCGCCAAGGTCGCAGCGGAGATCGGAAACGAGTTCACCGTTCCCGCCTTTGGCTACGAGGTCGACGTCGCCAGCGAGGACTCCGTGACAGCCGCGTACAACGCCGTGGCCGCCGAAGTCCGCTCCGGCAGCCTTCCCGCCGTCGGGGCCCTCGCCAACATCGCCGGCATCACCTCCCCGGTGCCGTTCCTCGAGACCACCCTGGAGCTCTGGAACAAGGTCATGGCCGTGAACGCGACGGGAACCTACCTTGTCACCCGCGCCTTCCTGCCGGACATGATCGCCAGCGGCTGGGGCCGGATCGTGAACATGTCCTCCGTCTCTGCCCAGCGCGGCGGCGGCGTCTTCGGCAAGGTGCCCTATTCCGCGGCCAAGGCGGCCATCCTGGGCTTCACCAAGGCCCTGGCCCGCGAAATCGGCAGCACCGGCGTGACCGTCAACGCCATCACCCCCGGCGCCGTGGACACGAATATCCGCGTGGGCAGCACCGAAGAGCAGGAAGCGGCCATCAACGCCGGAATTCCGCTGGGGCGCAACGCCAGCACCGAGGAAATCGCGGCCGTCATCACCTTCCTGTCCTCCGAGGAGTCCGCCTACCTCACCGGGACCACCATCGATATCAACGGCGGAAGCCACATCCACTAGCAGTCCCGCCGTTGAGAAGACCGCGAGCAGCGGAAAGAGCCCACGATGACCAGAATGTTTAACAACCCGTCCGATTTCGCCGAAGAAGCCCTCGCCGGCTTCTGCGACGTCCATGCGAGGCGGCGCCGTCCGCCGGTACCGGCCCCGCCAACCGAAGGTGGCCGTGCTGGCCGGCGGCGGCTCGGGGCACTACCCGGCCTTCGCCGGGCTGATCGGCACCGGACTGGCCGACGGCGCCGCCGTCGGAGTCGGAAAAATGACGCGGCATTGCCGGTGATTTTACGGTCTTCGGCGACAAGACCATGGTGGACGCGCTGGTCCCGTTTGCCGGGACCTTCAGCCGGCTCACCAGCGCAGGGGCCGGGGCGGATGCCGGGTGGGCGGAAGCTGCGCGGGAGGCTGCCTCCGCGGCCCAGGCTACCGCGGCCCTGCGCCCGCTGAAGGGCCGGGCGCGGCCCCTGGCGGAAAAGAGCGTGGGCACACCCGACCCCGGAGCCACGTCCCCTGGCGATGGTGTTCACTGTGTTCGGTCCGCACCTTGCCGGTGTGCGGCAGGCTGCAGGGGCGCGCCCGTGAGCCCGGGAGCAGGGATCCGGCTCATTGTGGGTGCGGACGAAGCCGGAGTGGACTACAAGGACCAGATCCTGGCGGACCTCCGGACGGACCCGCGGGTGGCCGAGGTCATCGATATCGGCGTCAACCGCGGCGACGCCCCGGAGGAGTTCGCCAAGCCTTACCCGTACGTGGGCATCGCCGCGGGCGAATTGATCCGGGACGGGCAGGCGGACCGGGCCATCCTGTTCTGCGGCACGGGGATCGGTCGCCATTGCCGCCAACAAGGTGGACGGCATCCGGGCCGCGACCGCCCATGACTGCTTCAGCGTGGAGCGGTCCGTACTCTCCAACGACTGCCAGGTCCTCACGATGGGCCAGCGCGTGGTGGGACTGGAACTGGCACGGCGGCTCGCGCGGGAGTGGATCGGCTACACCTTCGATCCCTCGTCCGCCTCGGCGGACAAGGTCAAGGTGCTGACCGGCTACGAGGGATGCTGAGGCCTGCCCCGGGCCGCCCGGCCAGGCACGGGCCCGGCGTCTTCCAAGAAATGGTATCTATCATGAGCCCGTGCCGCCCCTTGATGTAGTCCTCACCGCCTGGCAGATCGACTGGGCCGCCGCCGCCCTGATCGGCGGCTCGGCGTTGCTGTATGCGCTGGGCCTGAGGGCCGCGGCGGCGCGCGGGCACCGCCATCCCGTGTGGCGGACGCTGGCGTTCTATCTTCTGGGCCTTGGGTCCCTGACAGTGCTGACGTGCGGGTTCCCTGGCGTCTACAGCGCGCAGCTCCGGTGGGCCTTCACGCTCAAGATTTCCCTGCTGCTCTTCGTGGTGCCGCTGCTGATCGGCCTGGGAAAACCCATCTCCCTCGCCCGTACGGCCCTGCCGCCGCGCGGCGTCGGCCGGCTGAACAGGGCGCTCGCCCACAGTGCGGTGCGGTTGGCCGGCAACTCCATGGCCGCCCCGCTCCTGGGCCTTGCCCTCTTCTCCACCTTCCTGACTCCGGCGTTCTACACCCTCCGCACAGCCCCCTCAGCCGAGGCGCTCCTGGACGGTCGGGGTCCCGCTGCTTGGCATGATGATGGCCCTGCCGATCATCGAGGACGCGGACTTCCGCCGCTCCAGCGCGTTCTTCATCATGGAGTTCGTGTTTGTTTTCATCGAGTTGCTGGTCGATGCCGTGCCCGGGATCCTGCTGCGCCTCAACGGCCAGGTGCTGGATCACGTCGCATCGACGCCGTCTGCGCTGGGCTGGTTCCCCAACGCCCTGCGTGACCAGCAGCTGGCGGGGGACGTCCTGTGGTTCATCTGCGAAATTGTCGACTTGCCCCTGATCATCCTGATGTTCATCCGCTTCTCCCGCAGCGACAAACGCGAGGCCCGCGGCTTTGACGAGCTCACGGATTCCCAGCTCGATGAACTGAATGCGGAGCACCTGCGGCGCGGCCGCTAACTCCCCGCGCCCCGGGTGGGGCGCTATGCCACGCTGACCTTGATCCGCTGCACCACGTTGTTGCCCATGCCCTGGTAGTTCCATTCCGGTTCCAGCGGCTGGACCGCGCCGCTGGCATCCGTGGCACGGCAGGAGAGCTCGTGTTCGCCCGGATCGGCCACCCACGGCATCGACCACGCACACCACGCGAACGGCGCTGCCGGGTGCTCCAGATGGGCCGCGGCCCACTTTCCGTCGATTCCGACGTCGACGCGCTGCACGGCGCCCTGCCCGGACCAGGCCCGGCCGGTGAGCATCACCGGTCCCGGGGGCAGGATCCGGCTCCGGGTGAAGAAATCCGGGACACCCGGGGGCACCATGAGCGAGCGGACCTTGATCCAGGTGACCGGGATTCCGGGATCCTCGGCATCCTGCTGGTAGCGGTACGCCACCGCCTGCTGGAAACCGTCATAGGGTTTGGTCAGAACCTTGATCGAGGTCAGCCACTTCACGCTTGCCATGCCGTACCAGCCGGGCACCACAAGCCGGAGCGGATAGCCGTGCTGCGGCGGCAGGTCCGCGCCGTTCATCCGGTAGGCGAGGACGACGTCGGGACGCAGGGCCTCCTCGATCGGCAGGCTGCGCGCGTACTGCTGGGCGACGCCGCCCTGGCTGCCGGCGTCGGCCCCGGTGAAGACCACCTCCACGGCGTCGTCCTCCACTCCGGCCCGCGTCAGCAGGTAGGCGAGCGGGACACCGGTCCACACAGCGGTCCCCACACCCTCGAGTACCCACGGCTGGCTCAGCGGACGGGGCCGCAGGAGGGACCGGCCGTTGCCGGCGCACTCCAGGGTGACCGGGAGGGTGATGCTCGGTGCCCGGAGCAAGGCACGCAGGCTCAATTCGAAGGACCGCTGCACGGCGCCGCCGATCCACAGATGCCAGTGCTCGGCGTCGATGAACGGGATGTCGAAGTGCGTCAGTACGTAGTGCAGTCCGGGCGGTGTGGTGTCGCTCCGCAGGGCCTCGAGCGGCATGGAATGGTTCCGCACGGCGAGCTGGAGTTCCTCCGTCGTCAGCGGGCCGTGGCTCGGTTCGCCGGGATGCGCCCGGGGTTGTCCGGCCTGCCGGCGCGGACTCTTCAGGACAGAAGAGTGTCTGGACATTTGCTTTGGCATGGCATGCCGCGATTCTTTCCGGACCAGCCCGGTCCCGGTCCTGTGAAGGACCCGCCGGTTTAGTAGGTATCACCTGGTCTCAGGTCTACGCCGCAGCCCGGAAACCGTCAACACCGGGACGCACCGGTCCCGCCCCTTCCGGTCCAGGGGCTACAGCGTGTGCGCCTCGGCCAGGAACTGCGCCAGGCTCAGCGGTTCCCGGCCCGTCAGCTCATGCACCGCCGACGTCGGACCGGCGAGTTCGCCGGCGGCGATGGCCGTGTAGGTGCTTACCCAGGCGTCCACCTGCCATGGCGGGGCGCCGTAGGAGGCGCGGGACCCGTAGGCCTCTGCCAGGGTCTCGTTGTGGAAGGTGATGGCCCGGTCGGTTCCGGCGGTCAGGAGTTCGGCGGCGCGGGCCAGCGAGATGTCTTCCGGGCCGGTCAGGTCATAGGTCCGTCCCACATGCAGGGACGGGTCCCGCAGCACGGTGACGGCCGATCGGGCAATGTCTGACCGCGCCACGGCAGCCATGACGCCGTCTCCGGCGGGGCCGCGGATCACGCCGTCCTCGCCGGCCAGCAGCGGCAGGAAGTCCAGGTAGAAGTTGTCCCGCAGGAACGTGTAGTCCATGCCGGAGGCCTTGATGCGCTCCTCCGTCGCGAAGTGGTCCCGGCCCAGCGTGAACGTGGAGTCCGGCGCCGCGCCGAAGAACGAGGTGTACACGATGTGCTGGACGCCCGCTGCGGCCGCGGCATCGACGAAGGCATAGTGCTGCTGCAGCCGGTCCTCGGCCTCGGCTGCGGAGACCATGAACAACGTTTTCGCCCCGGAAAGCGCCGTCTTCGTCCGCTCCGGCTCGGCGTAGGTGGTGACGAAGGGGACGGCGCCTTCGAGCTCAGGTGCCCGGGCGGCGTCCCGCACCAGGAGCCGTTGCTGGCTGCCGGCCTGGGACAGCTGCCTGGCCACCAGGGCGCCCAGCTGGCCGGTGGACCCGGTGACGGCAAGCTCGGGAGCGTTGGTCATGGCCTAGGCCTCGCGGGAGGCGGGGGACTTGGTCTGCGCGGGGTCGCGTTCGGCCAGTGAGCCGATGACGGCGTCGATCTTGTCCATGATCACCGGGTCCAGCTTCACGCCGGCTGCCGCGACGTTCTTCTCGATCTGCTCCGGCCGGGACGCGCCCATGATCGCGGAGGCCACGTTCTTGTTCTGCAGCACCCAGGCGATGCTGAGCTGTGCCATGGTCAGCCCAGCCTCCTCCGCGATCGGCTTGAGCTGCTGGACGCCGGTGAGGACCTCGTCGGACATCCAGCGCTCGATCATCCGCGAGCCGCCCTTGGAGTCCGTGGCGCGGCTGCCCTCAGGGGCAGGCTTGCCGGGGTGGTACTTGCCGCTCAGCACGCCCTGGGCAATCGGGGACCAGACAATCTGGGACAGGCCCAGTTCTACCGACGCCGGAATCACCTCGGCCTCAATCACCCTCCACAGCATGGAGTACTGAGGCTGGTTGGAGATCAGTTGGAAGCCCAGTTCCTTGGCGAGGGCATGGCCGTCGCGGATCTGGTTGGCCGTCCACTCGCTGACCCCGATGTACAGGGCCTTGCCCTGCCGCACGATGTCCGCGAAGGCCTGCATGGTCTCTTCCAGCGGCGTCTCGTAGTCGTAGCGGTGTGCCTGGTAGAGGTCCACGTAGTCGGTCTGCAGCCGGGTGAGGGAGCCGTTGATGGATTCTATGATGTGCTTGCGGGACAGGCCAAGATCGTTGTGGCCCTTGGGCCCGGTGGGGCCGAAGACCTTCGTGAAGATTTCCAGCGATGCGCGGCGCTCGTCCTTCAAGGCTGCTCCGAGGACCGTCTCCGCCGCTGTGTTGGCGTACACGTCGGCCGTGTCGAAGGTGCTGATACCGGCGTCGAGCGCGGCCCGGACGCACTGGGTGGCGACGTCGTTCTCCACTTGGGAGCCATGGGTCAGCCAGTTGCCAAACGTGATTTCTGAAATCTTGAAGCCGCTGTTCCCGAGGTATCTGAATTCCATGGGTTCCAACGTAGCGGACTTGCCTGCCCGGGGTAAGGGCTCAGCCGGCCTTGCGTTCCTGGAGCGGCTGTTTGGCCTTCCCGGCCGGCGGAGTGCCACGCAGCGCCACGAGCGATCCGGTGTCCAGCAGGGACTTCGCTGCGGGCATGGGCGGCTTTTTGAACGCCCGCGGGACGGCGCCAAGTGTTCCATTGGTGTCTGTGGCCGACTGCACGAGGGCAGAGACTTCCGTGATGTCCTGTGCCGGTGCCAGGGGGTCGGGCAGGTCCCGGACGGTGACCCGGACGGCGGGTCCGGCCTCGGCCCTGGCCCTCGCGGCGGCGCGGGCATCTGCCCGGGCCACGGCGGCCGCCCACTCCGGGGACAGCGCGGGTTCCTTTTTGGCTGCATTCCGGGCGGGGCGTGCGGGCTTCACGGCCTTGGCCGGCCGGTGCGGCGCCGGCTCTTCCGCAGCCCCATTTTCCCGTGATACCGGGGTTCCGCGGACGAGCCCGGCGACGGCCAGGACAACGACTGCCGCCAGCCGGCCGATCCCTGCGAGCACGAGGGTGGCGGCGAAGACCAGGAAGAGGCCGAGGAACATGAAGAACGCCACGCCGAGGGTCCCGAAAAAAGTCAGGTTCAGCGCAATGGTCGTTGGATCTTCCATGTCACCTCTCCTTGCCGGCCTGCTTCAGCGTGGTCCCTGCCGCAAGCACGCAGCGGGCAGGAGCCCCCTTAACAATACGTACTTTTCGCTGGCCCCGTGCCGCCCGCGGCAGTCGTGGCGAATATGTGTCAAAGCCGTTATCCGCGGGGCGGGGCACGGGCCCCGCCGGCCGGGCGTCTATAGTCGGAGACAGCCTCGCCGGCGTCGTCCGGCCCGCCGGAAGGACATCTTATGACGCACGCCGCAGCAGCCGATTCCGAGCCCGCCGGAGCATCCGGCACGGACCGGTCCGTGAGTATTCCGGAAGCGGCATATTCCGCGTCGTATGAGGGGAACTGCCCGTGCCTGTCGGGCGAGGCGTATGTGCACTGCTGCGGCCGGTTCCATCGCGGGGACGCCGAGGCGCCTACGGCGGAGCAGCTCATGCGCACCCGGTACAGCGCCTTCGTGGTCCGGGACGCGGGGTACCTGCTCCGGACCTGGCACCCGGACACTCGGCCCGCTGAGCTGGAGTTTGACTCCGGCATGCAGTGGCGACGACTGGACATCCTCTCCACCAGCCGCGGCGGCCCGCTGGACAGCGAAGGCACTGTGGAATTCGTGGCCCACTACCGGCACGAGGGCGAACGGGGCCTGCACCGCGAAAGCAGCCGCTTTGTGCGGGTGGACCGGCGCTGGTACTACGTAGATGGCGTCGTTGCCGGCTGAGGCCTCCGGAGCTGACGCCGTCGCGGCTAGGGGCGCCCGGCTGAGTTGTCCCGTGCTGAGTTCTCTCCGGCTGAGTTGTCCCTGACGGTCTGGTTCTCAACCGTTGCTGCCGGGCTGAAGCCGGCCCGGTCCACCCTGCGGTGGAAACGCATTCCCGCGAGGCCGCCCAGCACTGCGCCCACCAAAGCCACCGCGGCCACGACGATCGCCGCGATGATGCTCAGGGTGTTCAATTCGCCCTCGTTGATCGGGATCCGCGGGAAGCTGTTCAGGTTGGCCAGGATGTTGAAGCGCTGCCCGGCGACCAGGCCCAGCACGGCGACGACGATCGCGGCGATCAGGGCCCAGATCCAGACCATGAAGCCCTGCTTGGCGCCGTTGAAGCGGGCCATCCGCCCGGCGACGTATCCGCCGCAGTAGTAGGCGACCAGGAGGATCACGAGCAGCACGATGATGCCGGTCAGCCCGACCGTCTGGTTGCTGGAGGCCTGGTCGACGGCGTCGTTCACATCGGTGTTGGTGGCCAGTCCGACGGCGGTACCGCCGGCAGCGACCAGCGCGGTGAGCAGCACGGCCGTACCCGTGGCCGTCAGCCAGCCGAAGAATGCCGAGCCGACCTTGATGCCGCCGAACTGTTCCTTCTCGCGGGCCACTACCGTCTCGCGCGTGGGGATCTCTTCCACGACAGTGTCGTGGACAGTCTCGCGGACCGGTGCGTCGCGGACGGGGTCGACGTCGCGGACCGGTGCGTCGCGGACGGGGTCGACGTCGCGGACCGGTGCGTCGCGGACGGGGTCGTCGTGGCGGACTGCTGTCACGGGACGGGTTGTGGCGTCGTCCTGCGCGGCGTGGCGTGGTGTCTTGTCGTCGGGGCCTGCGGTGCTGCTCATGAGGGCTGCTCACTTTCGCTGAATGACCGGGCACCCTGGAGGTGCCGGTCTGGCGTCAACCTAACCACGGCGGAATCCGGTTAGCAAGGATGCTTACTATCCGTGGCGGCGGCCCGTCAGCGGTACTTGCGGTGCAGGTCCTCCCGGACGGAGGCACGCCGGCTGGCGTCCGCGATCCACGGACCGGTCCCTTCGGACTGGTCGAGGATCCCGGCCTCCAGCCAGGTGTAGTCCCCGGCCAGTGTCTTGCGGGCCAGGGCATGGTCGGCGTCATCGGTGTTCCGCCACAGCCGGTCGAAATATTCGTCAACGCGAACGCGGGCCTGTTCGCAGTACGCCTCGGCGAGTTCGTACGCGGAGGCGCCGCGTTCCGGCTGCGTCCGCAGCAGCATCTCGGCGCGCGAACAGCAGGCGGCCATGGCAAACAGCTCCGCACCGATGTCCACGATCCGGCCCAGGAACGCCTGCTTGTGCTCAAGTTTGGCCTGCCACCGGCCCATCCCGTAGAAGGTCTGCCGGGCCAGGCGCCGGGAGGAACGCTCCACGTAGCGCAGCTGTTTCGCGAGCCGGCCGAAGTCGCTGTAGGAGCGCGGGTCCATGCCGGCGCCGGCCACGAGTTTGGGCAGCCACTTCGCGTAGAAGCCGGAGGCTCCGACGGCGGCCTTCGCCTTGTCGGAGAGGCGGGCGTCCTCCGAGGCGAGGTCTCCCGCGGCCGCCAGGTGCGCGTCCACGGCTTCACGGGCGATCAGCAGCCTCATGATTTCTGAGGATCCCTCGAAGATCCGGTTGATTCTCATGTCGCGGAGCTGCTGTTCCGCGGCGACGGCGCGCTCGCCGCGGGCTTCGAGGGAGTCCGCCGTTTCAAAGCCCCGGCCGCCGCGGATCTGCACGAGCTCGTCCGCGATGAGGCAGCTGATCTCCGTGGACCACAGCTTGGCCAGGGCCGCCTCGATCCGGATGTCTTTCTGCCCGGCGTCGGCCATTTCCGCGGAGAGTTCGAACACGGCGTCCAGGGCGAAGGCGCTGGCGGCGATGAAGGCGATTTTCTTGCCCACTGCCTCATGCTGGCCGATCGGCCGGCCCCACTGGGTGCGGGCGTCGGACCATTCGCGGGCGATCTTCAGGCTCCACCGGCCGGTGGCGACGCACAGCGCGGGGATGGAGAGCCGGCCCGTGTTCAGCGTGGTGAGGGCGATCTTCAGGCCCTGGCCTTCCCGGCCCAGCCGGTTGGCGGCCGGGACCCTGACCTGGTGGAAGCGGGTGACGCCGTTTTCGATCCCGCGGAGCCCCATGAAGGTGTTGCGGTTTTCCACGGTAATGCCGGGGGTGTCCATTTCGACCACGAACGCGCTGATGCCGCCTTTATTGGCGGTCCCGTCCGCATCGGTGTGCGGCGGCACGAGGGCCATGACCACGACGAGCTCGGCGATAACACCGTTGGTGGTCCAGAGCTTGACGCCGTCCAGGAGGTACGAGTCGCCGTCGTCGGAGAGGACGGCCGTGCTGCCCATCCGGGCGGGGTCGCTGCCGACGTCGGGCTCGGTGAGCAGGAAAGCGGTGACGGCGCCGGCGGCGCAGCGGGGCAGGTATTCACGCTTCTGGGCCGGAGTGCCAAAGACCTTGACGGGCTCCGGGACGCCGATCGACTGGTGCGCGGAGAGCAGGGCGCCGAGGCTTGGGTGCACCGAGCCCAGCAGGGCCAGGGCGCGGCCGTAATACACGAGCGTGAGGCCCAGACCGCCGTATTCGCGGGGAATCTTCATTCCGAATACACCGAGCTCCGCGAGCCCCTTGAGATAGTCGTCCGGGATCCGGTCGTCGCGTTCGATGGTGCGCCCGGACATCGTGCGGCAGTAGGCGGCCAGCCGGGCCATGAACGCCTCGCCGCGTTCGACGTCGTCGGCGGGAGCCTCGGGCCACGGGTGAATCAGCGACAAATCGAAGCTGCCGAGGTAAAGGCCCTTCGCGAAGCTGGGCTGGGTCCAGCTGGTTTCGCGGGCGGCCTCGGCAATGGCGCGGGCGTCGGCGGCCGTCGCGTCGGGGCCGACGTGCTCAGGGGCCCCGGCGGCCGCCGGAATCGGAATGCCTGATGTTGGAGAATCTGACGCTGGAGTACCGGGTGTGGTGGCGGGGTCTTCGATGGCGGAGCTCACGGGGCATCTCCTCTAACCGGGTGACCGGCTTGAGCCCTGGATCCGCCGCGGGTGGAGGACCCTTCAGCTGTCCCGCAATACTACTCGCGGGTAAGTGCCTGTGCTAGGGGAGGCCTGGCCCGGAAAGTCGGACCGGAAGTCCGTGCCGAAGTCGACCTGGAAATCGGCGGGCATCTCCACCGTTGAGGCGTGGTGGACCAGCCGGTCCCAACTGTGGTTGATGCCCTGGACCAGGCCCACCAGCGCGCCGGCCACGAGGTACCAGGCGAGCCGGCCGACACCGACCAATACCATGGCCGCGAACGCGGACACCATCATGAAGGCGCCGATCATCACGGCAAACACGAGGGTTCCAATGACCACCATCGTGCCGGTTTCCACTGCGCTTAGGTCGAACTGCATTCTTCCCCCTGCACCATTGCTCCGGTTGAACCAGTAGCCCGAGCGTAGGGTGCCGTGGGCGTGCTGAACTAGGGTCCTTTGGACATTGGCGGCCTCTTGATACGGGATCGAAATGCTACCGGGGCGTAGGTCACGGCGGTGTTGCGGCACCCTCGCCGATCGCGGGGGTCGCACCGCTTGCCAGTGCCGGGAGGCTGCCCGGTGTCAGTCTTCATCGTGTTCAGGGGCGCTCTGGCTCATGACCTGGAAGTCCGCGCCGAGGGCGACTTCGACCTGGGACCCGTCGTTTAGGCGTACCTCGACCTCGTAGGCCGCGCCGGAGTCGTCATCCCGCTCCACTTCGGTGACGCTGCCCTGGCCCACCTTCGCCAACGCAGCCTGTGTTGCCATGGCACGGTCGGCGTCACTGAGCGCCGGTCCATCGGAATCGTCACCGATCTCAAAGTTCCCGATCCTGGCGGTGAGGGCGCCCGCACTTCCGGACCAGACATCCCTGGCCTGGGTGGCCCCGACCGCAATTGACGCTCCCCCCAGCACCACCGCTGCAGAGGCCGCCCCCGTGATCCAGATCGTTCTCTTGCGCATGACCGTCTCCCTTCGGCTGGTCATTCCAGTGTGCGCCGACATAGGGGAGCAGACAACGATAAATGCGGACGGGGCCCTGCGTTAACCTTGTAGCTGGCAGTTTTTCGAATCCGCTGCCCCGCAACGCCACCCCAAACCATCCCCTGGCAGCCGAAGGAGAGCGCGTGTCCCGTTCCGCCGTGTCATCAGCCGACGCCATCAGCACCCGGCTCCGGGACCTTGAGCTCCTTACCAAGGGACCTGCCTGGGCGCTGACGCGTTCGGCGCCTTGGGTGATCGCCGTGCTCCAGGCCTCCTTCACCCGCACGCGCGCGCAGCTGCCGCTGGAACAGTTCCACGCCGACGTCGACGCCTTCCTCGAGCAGCTCCGCCGGCAGGCCCCCGGCACGGGAGAGCAGCACAGTGGCTCGGCCAACGGCACACTTTCCGGAAAGAAATACGCGGACGAATGGACCCGCAAGAACTTCCTGACCCGCCGGAACCAGTCGGGCCAGATCGTTTACGAAGTCACGGAGCCTGCTGCCCGCGTCCTGGCTTTCCTGGACAGCCTCTCCAGTGAGCGGTCCACGCTGAACGGCTCCCGGCTCGGCACACTGCTGGGCGACGTCGAGAAGCTCGCCAACGAGACCAACCCGGACCAGAGCGCTCGCATTGAATCCCTCGAGGAGGAGATCGACGAGCGCCGCCAGCTGATGGAAGACATCAGCTCCGGCGATTTCGACGGGCTGCTCGACGACGACGAGGCCGTGGAGGCGGCAGGCAACATCCTCGATCTCGCGGCCAGCCTGCCCGCGGACTACAAGAAGATGCGTGACCGGATCGAAGAGCTCGTGGGGGAGCTGCGCAACCAGATCATCGAGGAATCGCTCAGCAAGGGCGCCACCATGGCCCAGGTGCTCGAGGCCGACAAGCGGCTGCGGCAGAGCCCCGAAGGCCGGACGTTCCGCTCCTTCACCGCGTTCCTGGAGGACCCGCAACAGCAGCTGCGCTTCCGGTCGGCGATCGGCGAAGTCCTGAGCCGGCAGTTCGCGGACGAGCTCAGCCACGATGAACGCGAGACGCTTAAGAACCTTGTGGCCGAACTCCGCACCCAGCACAGCCAGATCCAGCGGATCTACGGCAAGCTCAGCGAGAGCCTCAACACCTACGTCCAAAGTGACGACTTCCGGCAGTCGGTCCGGCTCCGGAAGGTCCTGCGCGAGGCTGAGCAGGCGATCCGCACCCTGCCGTACGAGCGCGAACGGCCCGGCCTTGTCCGCGGCCCGGTGCTGTTCAGCGCCGGTTTCGAGTCCCTGGCCATGGTCAAGCTCTTCGACCCTGACGAATTCGCGGCTCCACCCAAGCTGGCCGACCCCATCGCGTTCTCCGACTCGGACCGGGCGCGCTCGCCCCGGACCGCCAAGGCCAAGCCGGAGGCCATCCGCGCCGCGCTCGCGGGGGCCTCAACCCTCACCGAGGCCTGGGCGCAGCTGCCGGCAGAGGAACGCCACATCAACTCCATCCGGGCCCTGTTGTCGCAGACCCTCCACGAAGGCGCCGGCTTCGACCGGGGGACCTGGGGACCCATCGAATTCGAACAAATCGACGGCACCACCCGCACCGCTTACCTGCCCGTCGTCACGCTCGCGAAGGATTGACTATGACTGAAGAGACTGTGACCGAGACCCTGACCGAGACCCAGACAGAGACCGCGGCGGCGGACCCGCAGTCCGCGCCCGAGTCTGCGCCCGCGGACAGCGACGGCGCCCACGTCCGGAGCGACCCCTTCACCGTCACCCCCCGGGACACCTTCGTCGACGGCGCCGCGCTCTTCCCGGGCGACACCGGCGTGCTGCCCATGAAGGTGCGGCAGGCGCTCGTGAAGCTGCTCAAAGGCCCCTACATCGACGGCGGCCGCGACGAAAAACTGTGGACCACGCTCCTGGACAACCAGCTGATCCTGCGCAGCCGCCTCTCCGAACTCTTCCTGACGCTGCAACTGGACCACGAGCGCAAGGTCGCCGTCCTGCGCCCGGTTGACCCCGAGGCGATCGGCGGCAGTACGCGGTCCAGTATCCTGCGCCAGCAGCGTGCCCTGAGCCGGGTCGAGACCATCGTCCTGCTCCGCCTGCGCCTGCTCCTGGACCGGCACGTCACCGCCCAGACGGACCCGACGATCACGCGCGAGGAAATCGCCGAACTCGTCGCCCACTACCAGCCCACCGGCCAGCAGGACGCCCTGCGCGATGCCGACGTCGTCAATCGCGCTATCACCAAGCTCCTGGCCCGTCAGCTCCTGCTCGCCACGGGCCTGGACGAGGTCTACACCATCTCCAACGCCCTCCCGCTGGCCCTGCCGTTCGAAAACATCGGCGACATCCCGGCCCAAATCGAAGCCCTGGTGGCAGCCAGCACAGACCAGTCGGGAACGGAGCCGCTCCTGGAGCTCGACACAGACACCTCGGCAAACGCGGAGGAAGACCCGGACGACGACGACGACGCCGCCACCGAAAGTGACCCGACCAACGACGACGGCGATGCCGCCCCGGGAGTGGCATCGGGCCTGTCGGAGCCGCGCGCTGAGCTGATCGAAGATCAGCTGCGCGGCGCAGGGGCGGGGGCGGCATCGCCGTCGTCGTCACCCAGCCACACTGAAGAAGCCGAGGAGACCAAGTGAGCATCGCAACCATGCTCCCGATGGGCGAGCTTACCAACCCCGGCCAGATGCGCCTGGCCCTGGTCCAGGTGGTCAACTGGGGCACATTCCATGGCGCCCACACGATGCACGTGGACCGCAACGGCACACTGCTGACCGGCAATTCGGGCGTCGGAAAGTCCACGCTGTTCGATGCCATGCTTCGGGTCTTCGACGCCCGTCCCCGCTCCAACGAAGCTGCGGCACAGCGGGCAGGCGGCGCCGTCGAGGACAAGCGCACCACGTTCACGTACATGCGCGGCAAGGTAGGCGACAAGGCCGTGGGGGAGGGCTCGGCGAGTGCGTTCCAGCGCCCCGGCGCGACCTGGTCCGCCGTCGCGCTGACGTTCGACAACGCCGCCGGCACGCGGGTGACGGTTTCGGCGCTTTTCGACCTGCCCAAGAACGGCACGGAATCCAGCGTCGGCCGGTACTACGTGATCGATAACAAGCCGCTGGACCTCGCGGCGATCGAGGGCATCGCGGAGAAGCGGTTCACCAAGTCGGCGCTGGACGCGATCTTCCCGGACGCCCAGATCTTCGACGTCCACAAGGCCTTCGCCGAACGATTCCGCCGCCTCCTCGGCATCAATTCGGATCAGGCCCTTCCGCTGCTTCGCGTCATCCAGGCCGGCAAGGGACTCGGCGGCAGCGTCAACACCTTCTTCCGCGACCAGGTCCTCGATGCCCCTGCCACGCTGGCCGCGGCGGACGACGTCGTCGAGGAATTCAGCAACCTCATGTCCATCCGGCAGCGCCTCGAGGACGTCCGGCAGCAGCGCGACCAGCTCGCCCCCGTCCCCGGGCTGAACAAGGAATACGCGCAGGCGCTCCTGGACGCGAACCGGCTGCGGGACCTAACAGGTGAGGAATTCGAGGCCTACAAGCAGCAGCTCGCGGTCACAGTGCACGAGAAGACCCTGGCGCGGCTGAAGGAGCTGGCCCAGGCGAAGGCCACGGACCTGGCCGCCGAACGCGCTGTCCGTGACGGCTTCGCCAAGGAACTGCGCCAGCTGGAGGGCGAGTACAACAACCAGGGCGGCAACGCGATTTCCGCGATCGAGCAGTCTCTGGAGAACGCCCGGGTGGGGCTCAAGCTCCGGCAGGAAGTCGAGGCATCGACCCGCAAGGCGCTGACCGACGCCGGGCTGGAACTGCAGTGGTCGGCCGCCGGCTGGGATCAGGCCCACGAGCACGCCGCGGCACGCTCGGCTGAGCTCCAGGACGATTCCGAAGCGCTCAAGGAACTGCGCTTCGAGGCCTTTGATGGCCACGCCACCCGGAAGCGCGAACTCGCCGCGGCCCAGCAGGAGCTCGTCTCGCTGAAGACGCGCAAATCGTTGCTGCCGCCGTCGAGCATTGAAAACCGGAGCGCCATTGCCGCTGCCACGGGCGTGCCCGAGGAGCAGATGCCCTTCGGCGGCGAGCTGATCGACCTTGCCGAGGGCCAGGAACAGTGGCGCCCGGCTGCCGAGCGCGCGCTGCGGAGCCTGGCCACCACGCTGCTGGTCCCGGGCGAGCACTTTGCTTCAGTCACCCGTTACCTCAACGACCATTCCGTGCGCGGAGCGCTGCGTGCCGTGGACGTCTCCCGGCCCCTGGCCGGCGGTGCGCTGGCCGTCGAGGACGTGGCCGATCGCGACTTGCTGACCAAGCTCAGTTTCCTCACCGATGCCGGGCTGCCCGCCGGGCCACACGCCCAGGCGCTTGCGCAGTCCAGCGCCTGGCTCCGCGAACGGATTGCCCTCGACTTCGCCTACCCGTGTGTGGAAAACCCGGACGAGCTCGCCGGCCTGGACAAGGGCCTGAGCCTGGGCGGTGTGGTCAAGCGCAACCGCCACACGGTGGAAAAGGATGACCGCTTCACGTCCCGCCAGGACTACGTCCTCGGGTTCGACAATGCCGCCAAGCTCGAACTCGTGGCGGCCCAGGTTGAGGACCTGCAGCAGGAGCTGGCCAAGGCCGCCGAGCTGGCGCAAAGCCGGGAAGAGTCGCACCAGAGCATGACCCGGCAGCTTGAAGCCTTGCGCCGGGTGGCCGAGGACCACCGGCCCTGGGAACAGGTCTCGGCCGCCGTGGCCGGCGAGGAGCTCGTCCGGATCGAGCAGCGCCTCAAGGACGCCCTCGCCGCACAGGCCGACCTCGAACCGCTCCGCGCCAGCATCGAAGCCGCGCGGCACAAGCACCAGTCCAGCACCGAATCCGCCGCCGTGCTGCAAAGCGAGTACAAGGCCCTCGACGCGCGCATGACCGCCGCTGGTGCGCTGCTCGATGCCGCACGCACCCGGCTGGCGCAGGCACCGCCGTCGGACGCCGGCGTCGCCGCGCTGGAACCGTACTTCACCGGCTTCGGTGACGTCCTGGAGATGCACGAACTCGACAACCTCGCCAACCAGGTCCGCACCAGGCTCCTGGCCGAACTGCACGTCGCCGAGTCCCGCGGTCAGGCCACCTCGGAGCGCCTCACCCGCATTTTCGAGGGCTTCGTCCGGGAGTGGGGCACGGCGATTTCCGCGGACCACGGCACCTCGATCGGCGCCGCGGGGGAGTTCGAATCCCGCTACCACGCGATTGTCAGCGACGGGCTGCCCGCCCAGGAGGCCGAGTTCCGGCAGTTCTTCAACCAGCGGACGCACGAATCCTTTTCCACCCTGCTGCACCTGCTCGACGAGGAGCGCCGCGCCATCACGAGCCGCATCCTGCCGCTGAACGGGATCCTGTCCGAGGTCAACTTCCACGAGGGCAGCTTCCTGGAACTCGACATCAAGCAGACGCTGCCGGCGACGGCGAAGCAGTTCAAGGACGCCATCCAGAACGCGCTCAAGGTCCGGCACACCCGGCCCGGCAAGGCGGTTACTGCAGCGTCCGCCGCTGCGTCCGGGGCGGAGGGGGACGACGACGCCGAGCTCACCACCCGCTACAAGTCGCTCGAAACGCTCGTGAAGCGGCTCGGCTCGCAGACCCCGGAGGACCGCCGTTGGCGGGCCGAAGTGCTGGACGTCCGCGGCCACCTGTTCATCCAGTGCAAGGAACACCGCGAAGTCCAGGGTGCCGGTTCCAAGGGCGCCGGTGCCAAGGGGGCGGCGAAGGGCGCGAAGAAGACCGAGGTCTACATGCACGCGGACACCGGCTCCATGTCCGGTGGCGAGCGGCAGCGCTTCACCGCGTTCATCATGGCGGCGGCGCTGAGCTACCAGCTGGGCATCGCCGAGCAGGGCTTCACCACGTACGGCACGGTCATGATGGACGAGGCGTTCGTGCTCGCCTCGGAGGAATTCGCCGGCGCGGGCATCAAGGCGCTGCATGAGTTCGGCTTCCAGCTCCTGCTGGCCGCGCCGGAGAACGTCATCGACCTCTCCCGGCACCTCGGCTCGGTGACGGAGATCCTCCGGGACAAGCGCACCAACCGTTCCGGCGTCCTGACGGCTCCGGTGATTGCCGCACGTCCGGGCACGGAGGGCACTTGGCGCTCCGAGGCAAACCCCGTGGACATCGTCCTGCGCTGACCTCACCCCTCGTTGCTTGTGTCGGGGCTAGTTGCCTTGGACGCGCTCCACGAACTGGGCTGTGCGGGCCACCAGCCCTTCGATCTGCCGCAGCACGACCGCGGCCGGGTCCGGGTTGATCTCGTTGGCCGCAGGCTCCACCCTGACATTGCGGCAGCACAGGAAATCGGCGCAGATCAGGGTGCCCAGCGTGTTGCCGTTGCGGCCGGACTGCCCGGCGCGCTTGGCCACCCACAGCAGGACGTCGTCCTTGGAGAACACGTCCCGGCACAGCTCGCAGAGCACGGAACGGTTCTTCTTGGCCCCGCCTTCTGGGGCCCGGAGCATGATGCCGGTGGGACCCTTCGGTCCCTGCACCACGAGATAGCCGCGGAGGGGCATCTTCGCGTCCCGCCAGGCCAGGAAGTCCAATGCTTCCCAATCCAGGGTGTCGAAGCTCTTGGGCAGATTGAGTTTGGCGGCTTCTGAGCGGCTCGTGTTGATGAAGGACGAGCGGATCTGCTGCGCCGTGATTTTTTGCATGACGGACACTTTCGAAAATCGGATGGCTCCGGCCAGACGGGCGCACGGCGCGCCTGGCGGATTGTGGGCAGAAGACTGCCAGCCTGCGACTCCGGTGTGGGGCAAGGCGTCTCGCGGGACTAGTCCGTGTTGGTTCGGGACTCCGCGGGAAAAGCCTGCGCGGGCCGGGCTGGCAGGAGCGAGGGCGCGGAGCAGGCCACAGCGGCCACCCCGCTAACCGTGGCAGCAGTCATCGTCGCGATGTCCATGCTCACTTCCCCCGTCCCAACACATCGCCGGTTCCGATTATCCGGCGAGGCCATCCTTGCAAAGCCCGGGATTCGTGTCCAGTTCGCATCCCGCACCGGGTGGCTGTGCCTTGAGTGGTGCAACGCCTTGAGTGGTGCAACGTCTTTAATGGTGCAACGCGGGGCGCATCGATGCTCCGGTGCACTTCACAGGGCAATTGAGATAATTAAGTTACTCAAACCTTTCTTAATTGCACAAAGGGTAGGCTAGCCTTACTTAGGTTTGCATCACTTACCTAAGGAGTTCCGTGGCTTCCGCCCTTTTCACCCGTTCAGGCGGCCGCCCCGCCGGCCGCCGCCGCAAGAGCGCAGTGCGGGCCGCAGCCCTTCTGGCCGCCGTCGCGCTGACCCTGACTGCCTGCTCTACCGGACCTGCCGGCTCGACGGCGGCGGACGCTCCCTCCCAGCCGGTCAGCACAGCCTTCCCGGTGACCATCAAGCACGTCTTCGGCGAGACCACCATCAAGGAACAGCCCAAGCGCGTGGTCACCGTTTCCTGGGTCAACGACGACGTCGCGATCGCCCTCGGCGTGGTTCCCGTGGGCGTGCCCAAGAACGAATGGGGCGGTAATGACAAGGGCTCCACGCCGTGGAAGGACGCCGCACTGGAAGAGCTCGGCGCCGGTTTCGGTTCCGCGAAGGCCCCCGTCCAGTTCTCCGAGGCTGACGGCATCAACTTCACCGAGATCGCCAAGCTGAACCCGGACGTCATCCTCGGCGCCTACTCCGGCCTGACGGAGGAGGACTACAAGAAGCTCAGCGAAATCGCCCCCGTCGTGGCGCACCCGGAGCTGGCCTACGGCACGCCGTGGCAGGACTCCACCACCATCATCGGCAAGGCCCTTGGCAAGGAAGCCGAAGCGTCCAAGCTGGTCTCCGACACCGAGGCCACGATCAAGGACAAGGTCTCCAAGTACCCCCAGATCGCCGGAAAGACCTTCATCTACGGCAACCTGGAACCGGACAAGAGCGACGGCGTCAACGTCTACACCGCCAACGACAACCGTCCCCGCTTCCTCAACGAAATCGGCATGAAGCTCGCATCCGTTGTTGAGGACAACTCCAAGGGCTCCAAGGAATTCTTCATCCCGTGGTCCGCCGAAAAAGCCAACGAACTCACTTCGGACATCTTCGTGACCTGGGTGCCGGATGCCGCCACCACCGACTCCATCACGGCTGACCCGCTGCTGGGCCAGATCCCGGCCATCAAGACCGGCGCGCTGGTTGCGGACTCGAACAACACGCTGACCCTGTCCATCTCCGCTTCGTCGCCGCTGAGCCTGCCGTGGTCCCTGGACACGTTCCTCCCGCAGCTGGCCGGCGCCGCGGACAAAGTCGCCACTGCAGCGAAATAGCACGCATCCATGACAATCAGGACGGCGACGGCGCCCGCCGGCAGTGTGCCCGGCGCACCTGTCGCCCCCGGGAAGAAAGCCCCCGCCAAACAGGCGGCCTGGCTGCTGGCCGCCGTCGTCGTACTTGTCCTGGTCTGCGCGGCGTCCCTGGCTGTCGGTGCCCGCGGAATCCCGCTCGGCACCGTCTGGCAGGCCCTGACGCAGTTCGACCCCGCTGACGGCGACCACGCCGTCATCCACGCCCGCATCCCCCGCACCGTGCTGGGCCTGCTCGCCGGCGGCGCCCTCGGACTGGCCGGCGCGGCCATGCAGGGGGTGGCCCGTAACCCGCTCGCCGACCCGGGCATCATCGGTGTCAACGCCGGCGCGGCCCTCGCCGTCGTCACCGGGATCTACGTCTTCGGCGTCTCGTCCCTGACCGGCTACATCTGGTTCGCGTTCATCGGCTCCGCGGCAGCCGCCGTCGTCGTCTACCTGATCGCGTCACTTGGCAGGGAAGGCGCGACGCCGGTCAAACTGGCACTGGCAGGCGCGGCCCTGAGCGCGGGGCTGTATTCGCTGATGAACGTCGTCCTGGTCTCCAGCCAGGACACCCTGGACCGGTTCCGTTTCTGGCAGGTCGGCGGGATCGCCGGCCGGGACTGGTCGGTCGTGCTGCCCGGGCTGCCGTTCCTGGCCGCCGGGGCGCTGATTGTCCTGTTCACCGGACGGATCCTTAACAGCCTGGCCCTCGGGGATGACATCGCCCGCGGCCTGGGCCAGCGCGTCGGACTGGTCCGCGCCATCACCGCGCTGGGCATTGTGCTGCTCTGCGGCTCGGCCACGGCGCTGGCCGGCCCGATCGGATTCGTCGGCCTGGTGGTTCCGCACGCCGTCCGCTTCCTGACCGGCCCGGACTACCGCTGGATCCTGCCGTTCTCGCTGGTCCTGGCACCGGTGCTGCTCCTGCTGTCGGACGTGGTGGGCCGTGTCATCCTGCTGCCCGGCGAAGTCCCGGCGGGCATCATGACGGCGCTGGTGGGTGCGCCTGTCTTTGTGTGGCTGGTCCGCCGCGGGAAGGGGGCAGGGCTGTGAGCAAGGCAGACCTCGCCAACGTCAGGCGCGAGCTGGGGGAGAACGCCCCCGCGGAGTGCGAACTGGCCGATCCCGCCGGCCCGGTCCGCGCCAATGTGGGGCCGCCGCGCAGTGTGTTAATAGGCAGTGCGTTGATGGGCCGGACGGCTCTGCTGGCCTTCGCCGTCATTGTGCTCTTCGCCGTCAGCATCCTGCTGGGCAGCTACCCCGTCACCGTCCCGGACTTCGTCAGGATCCTCACGGCCCGCCTCACCGGTGGCGAGCGGATCCCCGGCGCCAGCTTCATCGTGATGGAAACCAAGCTGCCGCGGGCAGTCATCGGCACCATGATCGGCATTGCCTTCGGGCTCTCGGGCACCCTGTTCCAGACGATGCTGCGCAATCCACTGGCCAGTCCCGACGTGATCGGTATCAGTTACGGGGCCAGCGCGGCCGCCGTCACCGCCATCGTCGTTTTCGGCGCCTCCGGAGCGGCGGTGTCCGGCGCGGCACTGTGCGGGGCCATGGCGGTAGCCGTCCTGATTTACACAATCTCGCGGAACGGTTCCCCCGGATCAGGCGGCGGCAATCACGCCAACGCAGCCGGAAGCCGGCTCATCCTGGCCGGCATCGGCATTGCCGCGGCACTTAACGCCGTGGTCAACTTCCTCATGACGCGGGCCGATATCCGCACCGCGGCCGAGGCCCTGATCTGGCTGAACGGATCCCTGAATTCCGCCAGCTGGGACCGTGCCGGAGTGCTGGCCCTGGCGCTGCTGGTCCTGGTGCCCGCCGCCGCCGTCCTCGCCGGCCCGCTGCGCATCCTGGAACTCGGAGACGACGCCGCCGCCGGGCTCGGCATCCGGGTGAGCATCACCCGGCTGGGCGTGGTGGCCGTTGCCGTCGCCCTCGCCGCCGTCGCCACTGCAGCTGCCGGGCCCGTGGCCTTCGTCGCCTTCCTGGCCGGCCCCATCGCGCGCCGCTTCACGGGCAAGGCCAGTCTTCCGGCCGGCGCGTTCGTCGGCGCCCTGATTGTCCTGGCCGCCGACTACTTCGCCGCCAACATCGCCCCCCTGCTGCTGGACGGCACCGTCCTTCCCGTCGGTGTGGTCACCGGCGCGCTGGGAGCACCGTTCCTGCTGTGGCTCCTGGTCACGGCCAACCGAAAGGACGCCTGACATGGCAGTTCTCAACGCCAAGGACCTGACGCTGCAGTACGACCAGCGCCGGGTGGTGGAAGGCCTCACGGCGGAGATTCCCGAGGGGAAGGTGACAATGATCGTGGGCGCCAACGCCTGCGGCAAATCCACGCTCCTCCGCGGCCTGTCCAGGCTGCTGAAGCCGGCCGGCGGCACCGTGACCCTCGACGGCAAGGACATCCATTCCCGCCCGGCCAAGGAACTCGCCCGCATCCTCGGCCTGCTCCCGCAGCACCCCACCGCCCCCGACGGCATTCTGGTCCGGGATCTCGTGGGCCGCGGACGCTACCCGCACCAGGGGTTCTTCCGCAGCTGGAGCACGGGTGACGATCTCGCTGTGCAGAGTGCGCTGGAAGCCACCGAAACCCTGGAGCTCGCCGAACGCAATGTCGACGAACTCTCGGGCGGGCAGCGTCAGCGCGTCTGGATCGCGATGGCGCTTGCCCAGGAGACCGACATTCTGCTGCTCGACGAGCCAACCACCTACCTGGACCTGGCCCACCAGGTAGAGGTCCTGGACCTGATCACGGACCTGAACCGGCGCCGCGGCACCACCGTGGCAATCGTCCTGCACGACCTGAACCTGGCGGCCCGGTATGCGGACCACATCATCGCCATGAAAGGCGGACGGATCGTGGCCGAGGGCACCTCCGCCGACGTCGTCACCGAGGACCTGGTCCGAGACGTCTTCGGCCTGGACTCGCGGGTGCTGCCCGACCCCATTTCCGGCACGCCGTTGATCATCCCGCTCGGCCGGCACCACGCCGAGTTCCCAAAATCAGAAACAGCAACCCTGGAGTTGGTCCCATGAGGGCAGTTAACAGCAGTGCAACAGCCAGCAGTGCAACGGGCGGCACGGCAGCAGACATCAGCCAGTCGCGGGTACGCCATACGCCCTCTGGCGAAAGCAACCAGCCGCCCACCCAACCAATGACCCTGGCGTTCGACGTGACGGTCGCCGCGGTGCAGGAGCTCAGCCCCAACTTCCGCCGGGTCACCTTCGGCGGGTACTCCCTGCGTGGCTTCGGCGTCCACGGCGAAACCCTGGACCTGCGCGTGAAGCTGATGATCCCGTCCCTTGCCGGGGACGGCACCCAGCTGCCACTGCCGGTGTTCCACACGGAGCAGTCCGGCTGGTACCAGGAATGGCTGGCCATGGATCCCGCGATCCGTGGCTCCATGCGCACCTACACCGTGCGGCAGGAACGCCTCGACTCCGTGTATCCGGAGATCGACGTCGACTTTGTCATGCACTTCGACGCCGCCGGAAACGGCGGACCCGCCGCGAACTGGGCCCTGAACGCCAGGCCCGGCGACGCCCTCACCCTCATTGGACCCAACAACCGGGCCGCGCACTGTGTCACGGCGGAGACCTACTCCGGCATCGAATGGCGGCCGGGCCTGGCCCAGCGCGTACTGCTTGCCGGCGACGAGACCGCTGTCCCGGCCATCAGCGCCATCCTGGAAAGCCTCCCGTCGTACATCAGCGGACATGCGTTCCTGGAGGTCCCCGAGCCCGGCGACTTCCTGGACCTGAGGTCCGACGCCGACGTCGAAATCACCTGGCTGGCACGCGGCTCCTTGATCGGCCGCTCACGTCCGCACGGCGAACTCCTGCAGGAAGCCGTCCGCACCGCCGTTCCCGAACCCGGCTGGGTGGGCATCAAGGCCGCCGCCGGCGGGGCAGGGCCCGAACCCGATGACGTGAACGTGGACCAGGACATCCTCTGGGAGACCCCCGCCCGGATGGACGCCGCGACGATCGGAGCCGGCAAGAACCCTGACAAGCCCGCCGGGGCACTGCCGTTCTACGCCTGGATCGCCGGCGAAGCGGGCACCGTCAAGGAGTTGCGGCGGTACTTGGTGCGGGACGTGGGGATTGACCGGAAACAGGTCGCGTTCATGGGGTACTGGCGGCAGGGGAAAGCCGAGCTCTAACCGACGCTCCCTCAGGTCCTGCGGTTCTCACCCCGACGCTCCTGCAGGTCCTGCGGTTCCTGCTGCGACGCTTCCGCAAGTTCTTCCGGGCTTCACCCGCCACCGCTGCTTTGCCGTCGCTTAGCGGTTGGACCCTTCCCAAACTTCGCAAGCTCAGTTCGGGGCCCTCGGGTCCGCCCTTCCTCCCGCCGCCGCGGGCGGCCTCTCTCGGCTCTGGTCGGCGATGCGCTCCTTCGCAAAGCACCGGCGTCGGCCTGGCGGTCTTGGGGGTGGCTCACGTTCGGTGCGTTCCCTGCAAAGAGGCGGCAGGGCCTTGCGCTCGGCTCACGTTCGGTGCGCTCCTACGCAAGCCGGCCGCTGCTGCACGCGGTGCCGTTCTCACCTTGGGTTAACTCTCCCTTTCCCTGGCCGCTTTTTGCGGGGGTTAGTTTGGACGGGTGGATTCAATTCCTTTGCTTCCGGATCGTGGCGGGCGGCGGGTCTTTGTTGCCTTGGGGGATTCCTTCACCGAGGGTGTGGGGGACTACGATTCCCGCTTCCCCAATGGCGTGCGGGGCTGGGCGGACCGGGTTGCGGAGAAGCTGGCCAAGGCGCAGCCGGGGTGGGAGTACGCCAATTTGGCCATCCGCAGCAAACGGCTGCGCCACATCGCCGGCGAACAGCTCGGTCCCGCCGTGGCCATGGAGCCGACCCTCGTCACGCTCTACGCGGGCGGCAACGACATCCTGGATTTCGGCACGGACATCGGGGCCCTCATGCGGGACTACGAGTCCCTGGTGGCTGCGCTCGCCGGCACGGGGGCAACCCTGGTGCTCTTCACCGGCTTCGACGTCAAGGTCTCCGCGCTGCTGGAGCCGCTGAAGAAACGCAACGCCGTCTATAACCGGCGCGTCCGCGAGATCGCCGGCCGCTACGGCGCGGTGCTGGTGGACTACTGGTGCTTCGACGCCTTCCATGACCCGCGGATGTGGGATTCGGACCGGCTGCATATGTCCAAGGCAGGCCACAAATACCTCGCCTCACAGGTTCTGGACCACCTCGGCGTGCCGCACAAGATCAAACCCAGGGATTGGGAACCGCCCGTGAAACCGGGCCTGCGGGAGTGGGAACGCCGGCAGCGCCGCTGGGTCCGCGACTGGGTATTGCCGTTGTTCGGGCGGAAGCTCCGCGGCGTAACCCTCGGCGATCAGCTCCGGCCGCGCTGGCCCGAACCCGTGCGGGTCCCGCGCAAGGGCGGCTTGAAGAAACTGCTGCACGACCAGCGTGCCATCGGCCAGCCCGGCGCCAGGTAGCCGCCGGGACTCAGCTGTCCAGCAGGTTTTCGTAGCCCGGAGCCACCCGGTTGGCGTGGAATTCCATGACCTCGAATTCAGCCACACCGTTGACGTAGAAGGGGTCCTTGGCCAGTGCGGCGTCAAGGCTGGCCCGGTCCGCGTTCGAGAGCAACAGACCGCCGGTGCGGGGGATTTTGCGCCCCGCGACCATGAAGACGCCGTCGTCGAAGGCTGCCTGCAGCCACGTAACGTGCGCCGGAAGATGGAACTCCACAATGTCCTCGGGGACTTTGTATGTCAGGGAGACTACGTACATGCGGCCAGCCTACCGGTAGCTGGCCACGGACAGGCGGGAAGTTTTCCGGAAATGCCCGGCTGAAGTTGAATCGTCAAGCTTCTAGTCTCCTAGAATGTAGCCATGACCGAACCCCGCTGGCTCAACGCAGACGAACGCCGGGCCTGGCTGGCCCAGCTCAGCATCAACACCATGCTGCCGGCCGCCCTGGACACCCAGCTCCACGCCGCGGGCAAGCTTTCCCTGTTCGACTACAACGTGCTGGCGATGCTTTCCGAGGCCGAAGGGCGCTTCCTGCCCATGAGTGAGCTCGCCGCGCGCACCAGCGCCTCCCTGTCCCGGCTCTCGCATGTGGTCACCAAGCTGCAGAACCGCGGCTGGCTGGAGCGCAGGCCGCACCCCGGCGACGCCCGCGTGACCACGGCCCACCTGACCGATGCCGGGATGCAGACGATTGTGAAACTCGCCCCGGGCCATGTCGAGGCGGTCCGCTCACTGTTCCTCGACGCCCTGAGCCCCGAGGACGTCGCGGACCTGGCCCGGATCGGCGAAAAGATCGTGGCCCGACTCGACGACGACCACTGGATCCTGCGCGGCATCTAAGCGCGACAGCCGAAGGCGCCGCAGTCCGACGTCGGGCATCCCCGTCTTTGTTGCTCACGGCAACTGCTGGCAGACTGGATCCATGGATTTCACGTCCCGCTACGTAGCTCTTGGAGACTCCTTTACGGAAGGCGTCGGCGACGACGACCCTACCCGGCCCAACGGCGTCCGGGGCTGGGCGGACCGGGTGGCAGAGGGGCTTGGCGCCGCCGATCCCGGCTTCGGGTACGCGAATCTTGCCATCCGCGGCCGGAAACTCCGCCAGATCCTGGCCGAACAGGTCGATGCCGCCGTCGCCCTCCATCCCACCCTGGTCAGCATCTACGCTGGCGCCAACGACATCCTCCGGCCCAAGGTCGACATCGATGACCTGCTGGCCGAATACGATGCCGGGATCCGCAAGCTCACGGCCACCGGCGCCACCGTGGTGATGTTCACCGGCTTCGACGCGCGGGGCTCCAAGATTTTCGGCACCATGCGCGGCCGTACGGCCATCTACAACGAACTGGTTCGCGGCATCGCCGGGGACCACGGGGCCCTGCTGGTCGACTACTGGCGTTTCAGCGAGTACTACGACTGGGGCATGTGGGCCACGGACCGGATGCACATGTCTGCCGCCGGCCACGCGAACATGGCCAAGCGCGTCCTCACGGTGCTGGCACACGAGCACTCGATTGACGTCCCGCCCATGACGCCGGTTCCTGAGCTGAGCCGGGTGGACGCCCTCCGCGCGAATGCCCGGTGGGTCCGCGAATTCGCTGGCCCGTGGGTTGTCCGGCGCGTCACCGGCAAGTCGTCCGGCGACGGCCTGGAGCCGAAGTACGGCCAGCTGACCCACCTCTAGAACGGCACCCTAGGCGCGGAACCCCGGCGTCGCGAGCAGTTCCCCGTTGCGGCGGACGGCGAGGACATCGATCTCCCAACCGTCCGTGGCCCGGTGCAGCATCGCGGTCCCGCCGGCCACGATGGCCGTCGCGAGCACATCGGCGGTGACAATGTCTGCCGCGGCCACGGAGACCTGGGCGAACCCGGCGCCGGAGAAGCCCGCGGTCCGGCTTCCGGCTCCCGCTGCCCAGATATGGTCACCCCGCTCCGCTGAGCCCGACGTCGCAAGGGCGCACCGGGTGCCAGGTCCGCCCAGCTCGTAGGCGGCAAGCAACGCCGAGCGGTCCATCGGGTCAACGACGCCGGCCGCCCACGCGGTTCCGCTGCCCGGCACGGGCGAGCCCATCACCAGTATGTCGCCGCCGGCATTCAGGCACCAGTCGGTGATCCCGCGGCTCCGCAATGCCTCACCGGCCTGTCCGATGGCGTAGCCCTTGATAAGCCCCGAAAGGTCCAGCACGCCGTCGGGCCGTTCCGGGGAGAACGCGCCCTCCGTCCTGAGCCGCCAGCTGAGCGCCTCCGCGTAGCGGTCCCGCATCGCGGCGGATGAGTCCCGCAGGGAAAGCTCCCCGCGCGCCAGCCGGCTCGCCTCGGAGTCGGGACGGTACAGGCTGAACGTTTCGTCCAACCCGTCAAAGACGCGCTCGACGGCGGCGCTTGCGGCGTCGAGCCCGCCCTCCCCGCCCGCAGTTCCCGGGACGGCCCCCGCTGGAACGGTCAGGCTGATGACGGTGCCCATAGAGCCAAACGTCCTGGCCAGCAGGGCAGAGCCGCCCAGCTCAGAGGTTGGCTGCATCGAGGGCCGCTTGCAGGGAGTTCAAGTACGCATCGGAAGTCACCGTGGCACCACTGATGGTCTGCACGTCCGCGGACTGGGCCTGGAGCACCTCGTCGCGCAGGAGCGGGGCCGCCCGGTTGCTGATCTGCACGGACTTGCGTTCAGCATCGGTCAGCTGGAGCGCCGTGACGTCGGTGATCTTCCCGGCCTGCACGGTGATCTGCACCTGGACGGAGCCGAAGCGGGTCTGGACGACCGAGCCAGGGTACGTCCCTACGGCCTTGGCCGAGGCCCCTGTGGTGCCCGCCCCCGACGCGCCGGACGAAGCTGTTGAGTCGGACGTCCCGCTGGAGCTGGACGTTCCGCTTGAGCCGGACGAACCCGTGGCCCCGGTGGTCCCGGCCGCCGCGCTTGCGACGGAGCTGCCGGTATCGGCTACATGGACGCCGGACTGCCAGCCGGCGATGAGGATGCCGGCGGAGGCCAGAGCGGCTGAAACTGCTGCGCGGGTTCTCACCAGTCGAACCTTTCGTAGTGGATTTGGTCTTCTCTGACGCCGGCTGCGCGGGCGTCTTCAAGCACGTTGTGTGCCCAGACGGAGGGGCCGCAGACGTACACGTCGGCGTCGGCGATCTTCGGGTCATAACTGGCAAGCCGGTGGCCGGCACGGGCGGCGTGCTCCGGAAGCCAGGTCTGGACGCCGGCCGGGCGGGAGCCGGTCAAGTGGAAGAGCGTGGCGCCGCGGCGCCGGCAGAGATCGAGGATCTCCTCGCCAAGGTAGAGCTCGGATTCGCTGTGGCCGCGGAGGATGACAGTGGCGTTGCCGGGCTGGAACGGCGTGCTCTCCAGCAGGGCACGAACCGGCGTGATGCCAATTCCGGCTCCCACCATGACCACATGGTTGCGGCTCCGCGCGGACGTGCTGAACAGCCCGTACGGTCCCTCCACTGCCACTTTGGTGCCGGGCTTCAGCGACGCCAGCTGGGATGACCCCTTGCCCAGGTTGCGGACAGTGATCCTCAGCGTGCCCTGGCCGGCGGCGTCGAAATGGACGGGTTCGGCGGACAGGCTGAACGGATGCGGATGCCACCACAGGCCGGGAGCCAGGAACCGCCAGATAAAGAACCGGCCGCCACTGCCCGCCAGCTCGTCCAGTCGAAGGCCGGACATTTCAATGCTGACCACTCCGGGGGCCACCCGCACCACACGCTTGACGGTCAACTGGTGCCTGAATGTTGCCACCACAGGCTGGACCACCCGGTAGTAGAGAAGTGCGGCGCCGGTCGCGATGCAGAGGGCCAGCCAGTACCAGCGCTGCCAGGTTCCCTCGGCAAAGAGAGCGCCCACACTGAACTGGTGGGGGAGCGAGGTCAGGACGGCCGCGTACGTCAGGAGGTGGACGGCGTACCAGAATTCGTAAGGGAACCGACGTCGGACGGCTACCAGGGAGGTGACGACGACGGCGATGAACAAGAGCATGGAAATGTAGGCCAGCCACATGTCAGGCACAAGGACCCAGAGGGCAACCGACTCGCTGACGGGGTCCAGTCCTTCCGCCATGCCGTAGCCGATAGCAATGAGGACTCCGTGCGCCAGCAGCAGGTACAGGGCCGGTTTGCCCAGCTTGCGGTGAAACTCAAGGGCGCGGTCGTGGCCGACTGTCTGGTCGATGAGTGGGATTCGGGCCGCCAGCAGCAGCATGAGAAGCACCAGGTCCATGCCGGCGAGGCCGGCCACAATCCCCAGCGCGGTGAAGGAACCGGCTGGAGTCGCGAAGCCGGCCATTCCGCCGTCGGCCAGCCACAAGGCGACCGCGCCGGCCAGCGACGCCCAGAAAAGGACCGTCAGCAGATCCGCTCTTAGCAACCGCCGGCGGTACTGCGCCCTGAAGGGGTTCACAGCGCCGCCGGAGCTGCGGCGAATCCCGGGACGGTTCGTCAGAAGTTGTGTGTTCATGGATCCAGAATTGCCCCGCTGCCTATCATTTCGCTGTGAAAAGCCTTCGTCGGGCATATGACCTGGGACGGCACCGCCCCCACGCCTGCACTGGCTGGGGGCCACCGCCCTATACACCATTCAGCGACGGATTGGTCTTTAAATCGCCGAACTCGTAGACTTGGTAGGCGCTAGGTGGCGCGGAGCGTGCGCAATTGCTCCGGTTGGCAGGACCCGTCTGAAAAATCGACGGCCTGGAGGCCGGTAGTTAGGGGCTCAAGTTGCGCGCATTCCTGTATTCGCCCAGCATCCCGGCACTTCGCAATGACGGTCCAACAGACCGCTGGCGCCAGGTGCCCGTGGCCCACAATCTTCGCCGCAGTGAGGAACCAGACGGTTTGTGCCGTCTGCCTGAATCCCGCGGACAACGACGGTTGGGGGAGGGAGCCGGATGCGGACGCCGCCCAACGCACGGTCAACGGGAACTCCGTTAGCCGTTTCATTTATTTTTTGAGGAGAGTCGTCATGGCAGCACACTGCCAGGTGACCGGAGCCGAGCCGGGCTTTGGACACAGCATTTCGCACTCGCACCGTCGCAACAAGCGCCGGTTCGACCCGAACATCCAGAAGAAGCGCTACTGGGTTCCGTCCCTGCGCCGCAATGTCACCCTGCAGGTCTCTGCACGTGGCATCAAGACCATCGACGTACGCGGCATTGACGTAGTCGTCGCCGCCATCCTGGCACGAGGAGTGAAGCTCTAATGGCAAAGGATAAGGACGTACGTCCGATCATCAAGCTGAAGTCGACCGCGGGCACGGGCTACACCTACGTGACGCGCAAGAACCGTCGTAACGACCCGGACCGTCTGGTCCTGAAGAAGTACGACCCCAAAATCCGCCAGCACGTCGAATTCCGAGAGGAGCGCTAAACACATGGCTAAGAAGTCAATGATCGCTAAGAACGAACAGCGTAAAGTCATCGTCGAGCGTTACGCTGCAAAGCGCCTCGAACTGAAGAAGGCTCTGGTTGATCCCAACTCAACCGATGAAGTACGCGAAGCTGCCCGCCTCGGCCTGCAGAAGCTGCCCCGCAACGCCTCACCGGTACGTCTGCGTAACCGCGACATCATCGATGGCCGTCCGCGCGGTACCTTCCAGAAGTTCGGCATCTCCCGTGTTCGCTTCCGCGACATGGCTCACCGCGGTGAGCTCCCGGGCATCACGAAGTCTTCCTGGTAATTCAGTACTCCTGAAGCCAGTGGCTTGAAGAAGGGCCGGCAACCATTTGGTKGCCGGCCCTTCTTACGTTTAAGGCCTTGGCAGTTTCACGCCCCCACTGTTCCGCGCCGCGGTGACGCACCACACAGTGCTGGCTTACGACGCCGGCGAGCCTGGTTGGGTGGTTTTGGGTTGTGGTGGCGGGGTTTTTGGGTGGTGGGGTGGGTGTGGGGGGTGGAGTTGCGGTGGGGGCGTGGTGGGTGTATTGTTTTCTAAGTCGCCGCGAGGGAGACCAG
>NZ_JBFUAU010000023.1:0-49995 GCF_056406115.1 Arthrobacter sp. P1_D4
CGAATAAGTCAGCGTGGGCGCCCTTGGAATCACGCCGGGCCAGCCAACCAAACCGCCACCCCACAGACACGTCAGAACGCCCGGCCAAACATGCGGCGCGCACTGTCATGCCCGGAGCATGCACTTGACACGACCTATAGCCAGCTAGGACCCACCGGTCCCGGCACGCAGAAATGCGACGGCGGCAGCCACCTGGCAAGGGGGCTGCCGCCGTCGAGTTTAACCGAGCATAATGCGGAGGGCCTTCAGTAGCTGGCGGGGGTGCCGCCGGGCTCAGCCATTGCGTCCGGTGGGATGAAGTCGGCGGCAAGGGCCTCGGAGCCGCGAGCCAGGATGGACACATCGGCCCCCACCAGAACGAACGCCGCGCCGGCGGCCATGTAGCCGCGGGCCGTTGCCGGGTTGAAAGCGTTCACGCCGGCAGGCTTCCCGGCCGCTGTGGCGGCGGCAAGGCAGTGTTCGACGGCGGCGCGCACCCGTGGGTGTTCCTGCTGGCCCAACAGGCCCATGGAGGCGGCGAGGTCGGAGGGCCCCAGGAAGATCGCGTCCACGCCCTCCACCGCCAGGATGTTCTCCACGGCGGCAACCGCGGCTTCGGATTCAATCTGGACGGTGACGCTGACGGTGTCGGAGGCGCGGGCGAGGTAGTCCGGGATCCGGTTCCAGCGCGCGGCCCGGGCAAGGGCCGAGCCCACCCCGCGGACGCCGTGGGGCGGGTAGCGGGTGGCGGCCACGGCGGCCTCCGCCTCGGCTGCCGAGTTCACCATGGGGATCAGCAGGTTCTGGACGCCCAGGTCCAGGTACTGCTTGATGAGCACCGTGTCATTCACCGGCGGCCGGACCACCGGATGGACCGGGTAGCCGTGCACGGCCTGCAGTTGGGCCAGTATGGATTCGAGTCCGTTGGGGCTGTGCTCGGCGTCGATCAGGAGCCAGTCCAGACCGGACCCGGCGCAAAGCTCGGCTACCAGGGGACTGCCCGAACACACCCACATCCCGGCCAGCGGCCGGCCGGCAGCGCCGGTTTGGTTGCGCAGGGCGTGCTTGAAGGTTGCGTCGGGTTCTACTCGAAGCGGCATGTGATGCTCCCCAGGGGTCCGTAGTCGGCGTGCACGGTGTCACCCTTGTAGACCCAGAGGGGCCGGGTGAAGGAGCCGGCGAGGATGATGTCGCCGGCTTTCATGCCATCGCCGTGGGCGGCAATCTTGTTGGCCAGCCAGTGCACGCCGTTGGCCGGGTGGTCCAGGACCCCTGCCGCGACGCCGGTTTCCTCCACGGTCTGGTTCTTGTAGAGGATGGCGGAGACCCAGCGCAGGTCCACGGCGTCCGGGCGGACGGGGTTGCCGCCGATCACCATGGCGCCCATCGCCGCGTTGTCCGCGATGGTGTCCACGATGGTCCGGCCCTCCATTTCGATCCGGGAGTCCAGGATCTCCAGGGCCGGGACCACGTAGTCCGTGGCGGTCAGGACGTCGAAGATGGTGCAGCCGGGACCGGCGAGGTCGGTCTTCAACACGAACGCGAGCTCCACCTCCACCCGGGGATGGGTGTACCGGTCCCAGTCCACGGAGCAGCCGGTTTCCAGCACCATGTCATCGAAGATGGCGCCGTAGTCCGGCTCGGTGATGCCGGTCGCGGCCTGCATCGCCTTGGACGTGAGGCCGATCTTGCGGCCCACGAGCCGGCGTCCGGCGTCCTCGTTGCGCCGCCGCCACAGCCGTTGGACTGCGTAGGAGTCCTCCACCGTCATCCCCGGGTAGCGGGTGGTCAGGCGGGGGACCGGTTTGCGGTTCCGGCCGGCTTCCAGCAGTTCGTCTGCGATGGCCTCGATCGTCGCGGAATCCAGCACGCTAAACCTGCGCCCCGAGCTTGAAGCCCGTCGCTTCTCCGGCGGAGCCGTCCTCTTCCTTGCGGGTGTAGGAGAACCCGTCGGCGCCCACGGTCACGGCCATCTCGCTCTTTTCCTCGCGGACGATCACGGGCTGGGGGTTGCCGTCGAGGTCCAGGACCAGGGAGGCTTCGGTGTACCAGGAGGGGACCACGGGGTTGCCCCACCAGTCGCGGCGCTGGTTGTCGTGGACGTCCCAGGTGATGGTGGGGTTGTCCGGGTCGCCGGTGTAGTAGTCCTGGGTGTAGATCTCGATGCGGTGGCCGTCCGGGTCCAGGATGTAGAGGTAGAAGGCGTTGGAGACGCCGTGCCGGCCGGGGCCGCGTTCGATCCGGTCTGAGATGCGCAGGGCGCCCATCTTGTCGCAGATCTGGATGATGTTGTGCTTCTCGTGCGTGGCGAAGGCAATGTGGTGCAGCCGCGGGCCGTTGCCGCCGGTCAGGGCGGTGTCGTGCACAGTCTGCTTGCGGTGCATCCACGCGGCGTACGTGACGCCGTCGGAGTCCTTGATGTCCTCGGAGACGCGGAAGCCCAGGTCCTCGAGGTACGCCCGGCCGCGCGGGACGTCCGGGGTGACCTGGTTGAAGTGGTCCAGCCGGACCAGTTCGCCGGCGGAGTAGAGGTCGTAGCGCTGGGTGAGACGCTCGACGTGTTCGGTCTCGTAGAAGAATTCGTAGGGGAAGCCCAGCGGATCCTCGACGCGGACGGCGTCGCCGATGCCCTTGGTGAAGCCTTCCCTGCGGCGCTCGGTGCGGCAGCCCAGTTCCTTGTAATAGGCCTCGGCCGCGTCCACCTCTGCCGGCGACTTCACCCGGTAGGCGAAGGCGGCCGCGGCGGCCACGGGCCCCTTGCGCAGCACCAGGTTGTGGTGGATGAACTCTTCCAGGGAGCGCAGGTAGATGGTGTTTTCGTCTTCCTCGGTGACGTGCAGGCCCAGCAGGTCCACATAGAACTGGCGGGACTTGGCGAGGTCCGTGACCACGAGTTCCAGGTAGGCGCAGCGGACGATGTCCGGGGCCGGGACAGTGGGGGTGGGGACGAAGTTGGTCATGGTGCTCTCTCTTCTTTGAAAGGGGTCTGGGTGGCGCCGGCGGGAAACTTAGGCGCCGAATTTGGGCGTGTGAACGGTGCCGAGGGTGATGTGGACGGCCTGCTGGTCGGTGTAGAAGTCGATCGAGCGGTAGCCGCCCTCGTGGCCCAGGCCGGAGGCCTTGACGCCGCCGAACGGGGTGCGGAGGTCGCGGACGTTGTGGCTGTTGAGCCAGACCATGCCGGCCTCGACGTTTTGGGAGAAGTTGTGCGCGCGGGTCAGGTTCTGGGTCCAGATGTACGCCGCGAGCCCGTACCTGGTGTTGTTCGCCAGGGCGAGGGCTTCGTCGTCGGTATCAAACGGTGTGATGGCGACGACGGGGCCGAAGATTTCCTCCTGGAAGATCCGCGCGTCCGGGGCGACGTCGGCGAACACGGTGGGGGCGATGTAGTTGCCTTCGGGCAGGTGGTCGGGGCGGCCGCCGCCGGCCAGGAGCCGGCCTTCGGTCTTGCCGATTTCCACGTAGGAGGCCACCTTGGCGTAGTGCTCAGGGTGGACCAGGGCGCCGACCTCGGTCTTGGGGTCGTGCGGGTCCCCGACCACGATGTTTTTTGCCCGGGCGGCGTACTTGTCGCAGAATTCCTCGTACACGGCGCGCTCCACCAGGATCCGGGAGCCGGCGGTGCAGCGTTCGCCGTTGAGGGAGAAGACGCCGAAGAGGGCGGAGTCGATCGCGGCGTCGAGGTCGGCGTCGGCGAACACGACGCACGGTGACTTGCCGCCGAGCTCCATGGAGAGGCCCTTGAGGTTGGCCGCGGCGTTGCGGAAGATCGTCTGGCCGGTGGTGGTTTCGCCGGTGAAGGAGATCAGCGGGACGTCCGGGTGCTTGACCAGGGCGTCGCCGGCTTCCTCGCCGAGGCCGTTGACGAGGTTGAACACGCCGTCGGGGAGGCCGGCGTCCTTGAAGATCGTCGCCCAGAGCGAGGCAGAGAGCGGGGTGAATTCGGCCGGCTTGAGCACCACGGTGTTGCCGGTGGCCAGGGCCGGGGCGAGCTTCCAGGACTCGAGCATGAACGGGGTGTTCCACGGCGTGATGAGCCCGGCGACGCCGATGGGCTTGCGGTTGACGTAGTTGATCTGGGCGCCGGGGACCTTCATGGCGTCGTCGAATTGGGCCACGATCAGGTCCGCGAAGAAGCGGAAGTTCTCGGCCGCGCGCAGCGCCTGGCCCTTGGCCTGGGTGATGGGCAGGCCGGTGTCGAACGTTTCGAGCTCGGCCAGGCGGGCCTCCTGGGCCTCGACGGCGTCGGCGATCCTGTTTAGGATCCTGGCCCGCTCGCGCGGCTTCATCTTCGGCCATGGGCCGTTGGTGAACGCCTCGCGGGCCGCGGCGACGGCGAGGTCGATGTCTTCCTTCTGGCCGGCGGCGGCGGTGGCGTAGTTGGTATTGGACACCGGGTCCAGGACATCGAAGGTTGCCCCGCCCACGGAGTCGACGAATTCGCCGTTGATGTAGTGCTGGATGTGGGTGGGAATGCCCTGCGGAACGTAGTGGGTGGTGGTTTCTGCGGCAGTGAACGTCATTGTTTTTCCTTACTGATAGTGCAACGCGGGGTCACTTACGGCCCATGCCGGGCGCCTCAATGGGCGCTAAGTGACCCCGCGTTGGTCTGGGCGAGGTACGCGTCGAGGGTGGCGCTGCGGTGGCGACGGGCGGCCTTTTCGATGTCATCCGGGCTGGCGCCGGTCTCGATGAGCTGCAGCAGGGCCTCGTGTTCGTCCACGGATTCGTGGGCCCGGCCCGGAACGAAGCGGAACGTGGAGGAGCGCAGCGACGCCAACCGGTTCCAGCCCCGGTGGACGAGGTCCAGGATGTGCGGGTTGGGGCAGTGCTCGAACAGGACGCTGTGGAAGTCCTGGTTCAGCCGGGTGAACCGGACGGGGTCGAAGTGCTGCAGGCACTCGCGCATCTCGGCGTTGACGGCCCGGGCGCGGGCCACGTCCGCCGCCCCGATCAGCGGGGCCGAGAGTGCCGTTGCGGCGCCCTCGACGATGCTAAGGGTCTGCATCGTGTAGAGGTATTCGGTGGGGTCGATCCCGGACACGGTGGCACCGACATTCCGCTCGAACTTGACCAGGCCCTCGGCCTCGAGCCGGCGGATCGCCTCGCGGACCGGCACCACGCTGACGCCCAGGTCCTCGGCGATCTTGGCCAGCACCAGCCGGTAGCCGGGGGAGTAGGTCCCGTCCACGATCCGGGCCTTGACGGCCGCATAGGCCTGCTCGGATTTGCTGCCGGAGGTTGCCGGCGTGGCTGCGGCCCTGGCTGTGTCAGTCATGGGCCTTGCCTGCTTCCCATTCCTGGTACCGGGTCCGCCAGGCGGCGTTGAGCGGGTAGAGCCCGTCCACGCTGTGGCCCTGCTGCACCATCTCGGCGATGAAGGTTTCCTCGCGTTCCTGCGCGATGGAGTCGTCCGCGAGCTCGTCGGCGAGGGCCGGCGGGATCACCAGGATCCCGTCGGCGTCCGCGACGATGATGTCCCCGGGCTGCACAGTGGTGCCGCCGCAGGCGATGGTGATGTCCGTGTCCCAGGGGATGTGCCGGCGGCCCAGGACGGCCGGGTGCGGGTTGGCATAGTAGGTCGGCATGTCCATGGCGGCCACGGCGGTGAAGTCGCGGACGCCGCCGTCGGTGATGATGGCGGCGGCGCCGCGGACCTGGGCGCGCAGGGCCAGGATGTCGCCGATCGTGCCGGTGCCCTTTTCGCCGCGGGCCTCCATCACCAGGATCTCGCCCTCGTTGACGGAGTCGATGGCCTTCTTCTGGGCGTTGAAGCCGCCGCCGTGGGTCGTGAACAGGTCCTCGCGGTTGGGCACGTAGCGCAGGGTCCGGGCCAGGCCCACGATCCGCCGCTCCGGGCGGGTGGAGGTCAGGCCGTCGATGCTGACGTTGTTCAGGCCGCGCTTGCGCAGCTGGGATGACAGGGTGGCCGTGCAGACGGACTCCAGTTTGGCCTTCAGCTCCGGGGACAGGCCCGGCATCCCTGACGGCTGGGCGGCGGCCAGGCCGGCCGCTTCACGGGAACCGTACGCTTCCTCCCGGTGGAGATCATCGGTCTTGGGCCGGGCGCCGAAGTCCGCGAACGGCGTCGTGCCTTCCGCCACCCGGGTGACCAGCCGGCCCGTGGAGAGAGCGGAGAGTTCGCCGGCGCTGACTTCCACCTCGACGACGTCGCCCGGCGTGGCCACCGACGCCCCGGCGGGGGTGCCGGTGAGGATGATGTCGCCCTCTTCGAGGGTGAGCAGCTGGGACAGATCGGCCACGAGCCGGGCGAACGGGAAGAGCAGGTCCCCGGTGGTGTCGTCCTGGACCAGTTCACCGTTGTGCCACGTGCGGATCCGCAGTTTGGCGGGATCGACGGCGTCTGCCGCGATCAGGCCCGGGCCCACGGGCGTGAACCCGTCACCGCCCTTGGAACGGAGGTTGGAGCCCTTGTCCGCGTAGCGGAGGTCGTAGACCCCGAGGTCGTTGCTGGCGGTGACCCATTCGACATGGCTCCACGCATCCTCGAGGCCCACGCGGCGGGCGGTCTTGCCGATGATCAGGGCGATCTCGCCCTCGTAGCCGAGGAGTTCGCAGCCGGCCGGGCGCTCCACGGTTGAAGGCGCTGCTGCCGAACCGAGAGCCAGCGACGACGACGGCTTCAGGAAGTAGGAGGGCTGCTCGGGTGTGCGGCCGCGCTGGGCTGCCCGGCTGGGGTAGTTGATATGCACCGCGATGACCTTGCGGGCCGCGGCCAGGATGTGGTCGGTGACCTGTTCCAAGTGTTACTCCTCATCGAGTACGAAATCGTATACGAAACACTATGGACCGGAAGCCGGGGAGCGTCAACCCCTTGCGCCGGGATGTTCGCCGGGACCTTTGCCGGGACCATCTGGCGCACTTGTAACCTGCGTCATATCTGACGTACAGTTTTGGATCAGGGACCGAAATTCTATTATCGAACGTCACGTTCTAATATCGAACACGCTAGGTCGGCGACAGGCCGCCACACAACGAAGTGAGGAAAGCCCGTGCATTTCCACCACCACGGCTACGTATCCGGTGACCCGCGGGTCCAGCCGGCCGCCGGCACCGGCATCGACCGGCCCACGCAGCTTCCCGACGAGGTTGATGTGCTGATCGTGGGCTCCGGCCCTGCCGGCATGCTCGCCGCGGCCCAGCTGTCCCAGTTCCCGGGCGTCACCACCCGGATCGTGGAACGCCGGCCGGGCCGGCTCGCGATCGGCCAGGCCGACGGCATCCAGGCCCGCAGCGTCGAGACCTTCCAGGCCTTCGGTTTCGCCGAGCGGATCATCGCCGAGGCGTACCGCATCACGGAGATGGCGTTCTGGAAGCCGGATCCCGCGGACCCCTCGAACATCGTCCGCAGCACCCGCACCCTCGATGACCCGGGCGGGATCAGCGAGTTCCCGCATCTCATCGTCAACCAGGCCCGCGTGCTCGACTACTTCGCCGAGTTCATGGCCATGTCCCCGAGCCGCATGAGCCCGGACTATGGGCTGGAGTTCCGCGGCCTGGAGGTCACCGGCGAGGGCGAGTACCCGGTCGCCGTGACGCTGGCGCACACCGCCGGTCCTGACGAGGGGCGGGAGCGCGTCGTGCGGGCCAAGTACGTGGTGGGCGCGGACGGCGCCCGCAGCAAGGTGCGCGACTCGATCGGCTGCACCATGGCGGGCGACCAGGCCAACCATGCGTGGGGCGTCATGGACGTGCTCGCCTCCACGGACTTCCCCGACATCCGGCTCAAGTGCGCCATCCAGTCCCACGACGGCGGCAGCATCCTGCTGATCCCGCGCGAGGGCGGGCATCTCTTCCGCATGTATGTCGATCTCGGCGAGGTCGCCGCGGACGACCGCGGTGCGGTCCGCAAGACCACCATCGAACAGATCATCGCCAAGGCCAACGCGATCATGCACCCCTACACGCTCGACGTGCGCAACGTGGCCTGGCACAGCGTGTACGAGGTGGGCCACCGTCTTACCGACAGGTTCGACGACGTCCTCCCGGAGGAGTTGGGCACCCGCACGCCGCGAGTGTTCATCACCGGCGACGCGTGCCACACGCACAGCGCCAAGGCCGGCCAGGGCATGAACGTCTCCATGCAGGACGGCTTCAACATCGGCTGGAAGCTCGGCCACGTGCTGGAGGGACGCAGCCCGGAGAGCCTGCTGTCCACGTACTCGGCCGAGCGGCAGGTGGTCGCGAAGAACCTGATCGACTTCGACAAGGTGTGGTCGACGCTCATGGCGAAGAAGCCCGAGGAGTTTGAAAACCCCTCCGAGCTCGAGGACTTCTACGTGCGCACCGCCGAGTTTCCTGCCGGCTTCATGACCGAGTACTCGCCGTCGATGGTCGTCGCCGAGGCGACGCACCAGCAGCTGGCCACCGGCTTTCCCGTCGGCAAGCGCTTCAAGTCCGCGCCCGTTGCGCGGGTCTGCGACACCAACCCGGTCCAGCTCGGCCACCAGGCCACGGCGGACGGCCGCTGGCGCATCTACGTCTTCGCGGACCAGGCGGCGCCAGGACAACAGGCGGGCGTCCCGTCGCCCGCCTCGGACCTCGCCGCGTGGCTGGCCGCCGCGCCGGACTCGCCGCTCGCCGCCACCCCCGCGGGGTCCGACCGTGATGTCTGGTTCGACGTGAAGGTGATCTACCAGCAGGATCACACGGGCATCGACATCGGCAACGTCCCCGCGGTGTTCAAACCGGAGGTGGGGCCGTTCAGGCTCCCCTACCTCGAAAAGGTCTACGGCACCGACCCGGCGGCGGACATCTTTGAGTTGCGCGGCATCGACCGCGGCGGCGTCATCGTGGTGGTGCGCCCGGACCAGTACGTGGCCAACGTCCTGCCGCTGACGGCGACGGCGGAGCTTGCCGCGTTTTTCGCACCCCTGCTGCGGGCAGGGCGGGCCGCGGCGGTGTGACCGTGGGGTGGCCTTCTTCGCAAGGTTTGTCCAGGCTGGCGGTCAGAGGCCGGCCGCCTGCCTGGACCTGTATTCCGCGGCGGGGTAGACGCCAAGGATGCGCACCTCCGTGGTGAAGAACTCCAGTTCCTCCAGCGCCAGGCTGAGCGGCAAATCCTCGGGGTGCCCCTCGACGTCGGCCATGAACATCGTGGCCGCAAATTCATTGCCTACCATGTAGCTTTCCAGCCGCGTCATGTTCACCCCGTTCGTGGCGAATCCTCCCAGCGCCTTGTAGAGGGCTGAGGGGACATTCCGGACACGGAATACAAAGCTGGTGACTGCCGGTCCGGACAGGATGTCCCGGGCCGGCAGCGGCTCTTCCCGTGCCAGAACCACGAACCGCGTGGTGTTGGAAGGGTCATCCTCGACGGCGGAGGCGAGCACTTCCAGGCCGTAGAGCTGGGCCGCGAGTGGAGGAGCGAGCGACAGTTTTGTGGGATCGTTCCAGTCGCGCACTTCGCGGGCGGACCCGGCGGTATCGCCGGCGATCACGGGGCGCAGGCTGGCGGAGCGGATCAGCCGCCGGCACTGCCCCAACGCGTGGAGGTGGCTGTGGACCTCGGTGGCTGCCTCGATGGTGCTGCCCGGGATGCCCAGCAGGTCGAAGTGAATGGGCAGAAAATACTCGCCGACGATCTGCAGCCCGGACTGTGGCAGCAGCACATGGATATCGGCCACCCTGCCGGCAATGGAGTTTTCGATCGGAATCATGGCCAGGTCGGCGGTGCCGACAGCCACCAGTTCAAAAGCGTCTTCGAAACTCGCGCAGGGAACGCTCTCCAGTTCGGGGAACATCTGCATGCACGCAATATTGGAGTTGGCGCCCGGTTCACCCTGGTACGCAATCTTCTGGGCCATGCTCCGTATGGTTTCACGCCGGGCGCCCTCTCACCCAAGTAAGTCGCGGCAGGGCCGTTTGAGGACCAAAAGCCCCTGCTGCGACTCAGCTGGGGTTCAGATGCTTGGCGAAGTGGTCCTCGATCCGCTGCCAGGCTTCCGGGGCCGATTCCGGATCCGGGCCGATGCCCATGACCCGCATGAGCGGCCGCAGCACCTTCGGCCCGGTCTCCACGTCGTTGAGGAAGGCGTGCCCGGCGTGCGGGAACTCCTTCACGTCGTTCTCCACGCCCAGCCCGTCGAGCACGGCCGCGAGTTTCGCCGCTTCGCCGGGCAGGGTGCGGTCCCGGCCACCGAAGTTGGCCACGATCGGGCAGGCGCCGGCGAGGGCCTCCCCGGGGTCTTTCGGGCGCCGTCCGTAGTTGACGGCGGCGGCGTCGAAGCCGTCGTTGGCCAGCAGCAGGGCGAAGCCGCCGCCCATGCAGAAGCCGATGACGCCGATCTTGCCGGTGGTCCGGCCGGTTTCGCGCAGCCAGTCCCGGGCGGCGGCCAGATCGGTGAAGGCCCGGCCCTCGCCCGCGGACAGCGCGCGCATGGTGGCGACGAGGCAGCGGCGCGCCCCGCCGTCGCTGTACAGGTCAACGGCCAGTGTCAGGTACCCGGCCGCCGCCATCCGGTCGGCGTGGCGGACGGTGATGTCGTCCAGGCCAAACGCCTCATGGACCATCAGGACCGCGGGAAACGGCCCCTCGCCCTGCGGCGTCGCCAGGTAGCCGCGCAGCGCCGGGGAACCGCCGGCGGCGGCGCCGGACCGGCTGAGGTCGGTATTGCTGAGATCCCGGGTGGCGGGCTTACCGCGTCCTGCGTGTGTCCGTGCCATGCTGACCCCTCCGTCGGCTGTGGGGCCATTCTTGCACGGGCACAAAAAAGCGGCGCCGGAAATCCCCCAAAGGAAGATCCGGCGCCGCCAACGTTCTAGGGACTAGTCCTTCTTGAAGGCGTCCTTGACGTTTTCGCCGACCTTCTTCGCGTCGGCTACAACCTGGTCCTTCTGGCCCTCGGCGCGCAGCTGGTCGTTGCCAGTGGCGTTTCCGGCAGTTTCCTTGGCCTTGCCGCCGAGGTGCTCTGCTTCGTTCTGAATCTTGTCTCCGACACCCATGGTGTAGGCCACCTTTCGTTCCGGTTGAAAATACTGTCCGATCAGCCTAACACAAAGCATGCTTACTAATTCAAGGGGTCTCGCGGGGTAATTCTCCGGAGCGTCGTCCGCGGCAGCGGCGGGGCGGTTCGCAAAAGGATGAAATCCCCCCGGCCCGCGGGCTAGGCTCGACGTCATGGACCACACGACCACTCTCACGCAGCACATCAAGGCTCCGGCGGACGCGGTCTGGGCGGTGGTGTCGGACATTCCCGGATCTGCCGCGACCCTGTCCGGCGTCGAATCGATCCAGATGCTCACCGACGGACCCTATGCCGTGGGCACCCGCTGGAAGGAAACCCGCACCATGATGGGGCGCGCGGAAACGGTGGAGATGTGGGTTGCCCAGTCCGAGGCGCCGTCGAACGGCCGGGGCGGCAGCACCACCGTGAAGGCCCTCCAGGGCGGCGCCGGCTACACCACCAGGTTCGCGCTCGCCGAGCGCGGCGGCGGAACCGACCTCACGCTGACCTTTGGCGCCGAAGTCATCAAACCGACCCGGTTCAGCAGGATCATGCTCACCGTGTTCGGTCCGCTCGGGATGCGCATCACCCGCAAGGCGCTTGCAAAAGACCTGGCGGACATCGCGGCCAAGGCGGAGTGCCAGTGATGGTCCGGCGCACCGCGGCGGAGAAAACCCCCAAGGTCACCGCCCCCCGGCTCGCGCCGGTCCGGCCCGGGGATCTGCAGGACGACCCTGCCCCGGAGTTCCGTCGGGGTGTTCGGTACGACGGCGTCCGCTACAGCCGCGCATCGGCAGACGGTCTGGACCTGGGCGGTACGGACTTTGCCGAGTGCGAATTCACCGGGGTGTCCTTCAATGAGACGCAGCTGCGGGGCGCGACTTTCCGTGACTGCATCCTGACCGAGACATACGCCCCGGTGCTGATGGCGGCCCGGACCAGCCTGCGGGATGTCGAGATCGGCAACCCCCGCTGGGGATCGGCGGAGCTCTATGAAAGCGGCTGGCAGTCCGTGCGGATCGACGGCGGCAAACTCGACTACGTGAACCTGCGCGGATCCAAGCTCACGGACTTGCAGATCAGCGACTGCATCATTAACGAGCTGGATCTGGGCTCCTGCACCGCCACGCGCGTCGCCTTGAAGAACTGCACGATCGGCACCCTCGATTTCACCGGAGCCCGGCTCAAGGACTTCGACCTCCGGGGCACCGACTTCCGCACCATCAGCGGTCTGGGCAGTCTGTCCGGCCTCGTCGTCGACGATCACCAGCTCACCCTGCTCGCTCCATTGCTCGCGGCTCATCTGGGCGTCGTCGTCGCGTAATCCGGCGGCATCCGGTTGACCCCCTTGCTCCGCCGTGTAATCTTTATAGAACGAACGGTCGGTAAATTACTCTGCTGCCGGCCCCGCTTTCTTGGTGAAGGATGTTCTCATGGTCGAGGCTTTTCTTGTTGGCGGCGCCCGCACTCCCGTGGGCCGCTACGGCGGCGCCCTCTCCGCAGTCCGCCCCGATGACCTGGCCGCACTGGTAGTCCGCGAGGCTGTGGCCCGCGCCGGCATCGATCCGGACACCATCGACGAGGTCATCCTCGGCAACGCCAACGGTGCCGGCGAAGAGAACCGCAACGTGGCCCGCATGGCCACCCTCCTTGCCGGGCTGCCCCTCCACATCTCCGGCATCACCGTGAACCGGCTCTGCGCCTCCGGGCTCAGCGCCATCATCATGGCCAGCCACATGATCAAGTCCGGCGCCGCGGACATCGTGATCGCCGGCGGCGTCGAATCCATGAGCCGCGCCCCCTGGGTCCAGGAAAAACCCCGGACCGCCTTCGCCAAACCGGGCGAAATCTTCGACACCTCCATCGGCTGGCGTTTCGTCAACCCCCAGTTCACCAAGGGCGAGCTGTCCCGGGACGGCAAAATGACCTACTCCATGCCGGAGACGGCAGAAGAAGTGGGGCGGGTTGACGGCATCTCGCGGGAGGACGCCGACGCCTTCGCCGTCCGCTCCCACGAACGCGCCCTGGCCGCCATCGCCGCCGGCCGCTTCGCGGAGGAAATCGTCCCCGTGACCGTCAAGACCCGCAAGGGCGAGACCGTGGTGGACACCGATGAGGGCCCCCGCGCCGGCACCTCCATGGACGTCCTCGCCGGGCTCCGGCCGGTAGTCAAGGGCGGCTCGATCGTCACCGCCGGCAACTCCTCCACCCTCAACGACGGCGCCTCCGCCATCATCGTTGCCTCGGAGGCCGCGATCCAGAAGCTTGGCCTCACGGCCCGCGCCCGCATCGTCGACGGCGCCTCAGCCGGCTGCGAGCCCGAGATCATGGGCATCGGCCCGGTCCCGGCCACCCAGAAGGTGCTCGCCCGTTCCGGGCTCAGCGTCGAGGACCTCGGCGCCGTCGAGCTCAACGAGGCGTTCGCGACCCAGTCCCTGGCCAGCATGCGCCGGCTCGGCCTCGACCCGGAGATCGTGAACCGCGACGGCGGCGCGATCTCCCTGGGTCACCCGCTGGGGTCCTCCGGATCCCGGATCGCCATCACACTGCTGGGCCGGATGGAACGCGAAAACGCCAAAATCGGCCTCGCCACCATGTGCATCGGCGTCGGCCAGGGCACGGCCATGCTGCTGGAGCGCGTCTAGTGGCGGCCTCGGCCCTCGACCCGGCTGGCTTCGGCACGCTCCTGGTCGAAGAGCGCGAGGACCGCGTGGTGGTGGTGCTCAACCGCCCCGAGGTCCGCAACGCGATCGACCAGCAGATGGTCGATGAACTCCACACCGTCTGCGCCCATCTCGAGCGGCACCCCAAAGTCCTCATCATCGCCGGCACTGACGGGGTGTTCGCCTCCGGCGCCGACATCGGCCAGCTGCGCGAACGCCGCCGCGACGATGCCCTGCAGGGCATCAATTCCACCATTTTCGTCCGGATTGCCAAGCTGCCGATGCCCGTCATCGCGGCACTGGACGGCTTCTGCCTCGGCGGCGGCGCCGAACTGGCGTACGCCGCCGACTTCCGGATCGGCACCCCGTCCGTCCGGATCGGCAATCCCGAAACCGGACTCGGCATCCTGGCCGCCGCCGGCGCCAGCTGGCGCCTCAAGGAACTCGTGGGGGAGCCCGTCGCCAAGGAAATGCTGCTCGCCGGTTCCGTGCTGCGCGCAGAACGTGCCCTCGCGGTCAATCTCATCACCGAAATCCATGAACCGTCCGATCTGATGGCCGCTGCCCACAGCGTCGCCGACCGGATTGCCACGCAGGATCCGCTCGCCGTCCGGATCACCAAATCCGTGTTCCATGCCCCGGCCGAGGCGCATCCCCTCATTGACCAGCTGGCACAGGGGATCCTCTTCGAATCCCAGGCCAAGTTCGACCGTATGCAGGCTTTTCTGGACAAGAAATCAGCGAAGAAATCAGAAAAGAAGTCAGCCAAAGAATCAGGGAAGCAGAAATAGACATGGGCAACTCCGTACTCCCCGCCAACCTTCCCGCCAGTGATCTTCCCAACAGCAACCTTCCCCACTCCGTGGGAGTCCTCGGTGGCGGCCGCATGGGCGCAGGCATCGCCCACGCCTTCCTGATCAACGGAGCCAACGTCGTGGTCGTCGAGCGCGACGAGGCGTCGGCCGAGGCCGCCCGGGAGCGGGTCGAGTCCGCCGCCGCCAAGAGCATTGAGCGCGGCGCCGTGGACGGCAACCTGGACGAGATCGTTTCCCGGCTCGAGGTCACCGTGGACTACGACGACTTCGTCGGCCGGCAGCTTGTGGTCGAGGCCGTTCCGGAGGACTGGGACCTGAAGATCACCGCGCTGCGCGGCATCGAGGAACGGCTCGCCGACGGCGCCTACCTCGCCTCCAACACGTCCTCGCTCTCCGTCAACGGTCTGGCCCGCGAACTGAAGCGGCCGCAGAACTTCCTGGGCCTGCACTTCTTCAACCCGGTGCCGGCGTCGACGCTCATCGAGGTGGTCCTCGGCGAGCAGACTTCCGACGCCCTGGCCCAGGCCGCCCGCGGGTGGGTCGAGGCGCTCGGCAAGACCGCCGTCGTGGTCAACGACGCGCCCGGCTTCGCCTCCTCCAGGCTGGGCGTCGCGATCGCCCTCGAAGCGATGCGCATGGTGGAAGAGGGCGTGGCCACCGCGGAAGACATCGACAACGCCATGGTGCTGGGCTACAAGCACCCCACGGGACCGCTGCGGACCACCGACATTGTGGGCCTGGACGTGCGCCTCGGCATCGCGGAGTACTTGCAGTCCACGCTTGGTGACCGTTTCGCTCCGCCGCAGATCCTCCGCGACAAGGTCGCCCGCGGCGAACTGGGCCGCAAGTCCGGCAAGGGCTTCTTCGACTGGACCAAGTGACCGGCATTCGTGCCTGCCCCTAGGATGGTGCGGTGACCTCCCTGGACCGCCCCGCGATTGCGCCCATCACCCTGACCGGCAAGTACGTCGTCCTTGAGCCGCTGAGCCAGGACCACCATGACGGCCTTGTCGAGGCGGCACGCGACGGCGAGCTGTGGCACCTCTGGTACACCAGCGTGCCCGCCCCGCAGCACATGGCCGCCGAGATTGAGCGTCGCCTGGCCCTGCGGGACAGCGGCGCCATGCTGCCCTTCACCACGCGGCTGCTGGACCCCGCCACGGGCGGGCCGGGCCGGGTGATCGGCATGACCACCTACATGAACATCGACGCCGCCACGCCCCGGGTGGAGATCGGCTCCACCTGGAACGCGGCGTCCGCGCATGGCAGCGGCAGCAACCCGGACTCCAAGTTGCTGCTGCTGCGGCACGCCTTCGAGACGCTGGGCTGCCCCGCCGTCGAGTTCCGGACGCACTGGCTCAACCACCAGTCCCGCGAGGCGATCACGCGGCTGGGGGCCAAACAGGACGGCGTGCTCCGCAGCCACACGCGCAGCGCCGACGGGGCGCTGCGGGACACCGTCGTGTATTCCATCCTGGAACATGAATGGCCGATGGTCCGGAACTCCCTCGAATCCCGGCTGGCCAAGCGGCGCTAGCGTGCCGAGTAGGCCTTGGCCCCGTTAAGCGATGCGAAGTACGCCTCGTAGCCCCGGGCGTTCGGGTGGAAGTTTTCGGGACTGGCGAGGGCCGTACGGCTGAAATTGATCCACGGGGCCGCAGAGTTCACGCCGTGACCGGCGAAAGCGGCCCGGACATCGACGTACTCCGCTCCGGTGGCCCGGGCGGCGGCGGCGATGGAGCCGTTCAGGCCGTCCGCCAGGACCGTGGCCTTGTAGATGAACCGGGACATAGGATCAGCCTGGCCGGGCGCGACCGGATCGTAGAGGTAGGGGTAGCCCGTCACTACAACCTTGGCGTTGGGGGCGGCAGCCTTCACGCGCTGGATCATCGCTGTCACGTCGCCGGACAGTCGATGGCTGGAGATCTGGCCCTCGGCGTAGGCACTGGCGGCATCGCACAGCGGACCCGCAGCGGGATTGACCATGGCGGCGCCGCAGGAGGCGAGGATTTCCGCAAACCGGAGGTTGTTGCCGCCGGCAGTGATGGTGACCAGCCCGGTGGTCCTGGTCAACCGCCTGAGCTGGGTGTTGACGACGTCCTGGGTCGTCTTGCCGCTGCAGGCCGCGTTGGCGACGAGTTTGATGGTCCTCGTGTGGGCAGCGAGTTCGGAATAGCTGTTCTCGCTGCGGTAGCAATCATCCAGGTACGGCCCTGCCCCCAGCCCGGCGGCATAGGAGTCTCCGAGCGCGACGTACCGGGTCCTGTCCGCCGCCTCCGCCGGTACCGCCGCCACACCGGCCGCCATGGCCAGAGCGGCGAGACCGGCCGCCAGAGCCGTCCGAAGTTTCAGAGGTCCCATGGTGTTCTCCTCAGTGGCACCCTGGGTTCAGCGCCCGTGCCGTGAAAAAGGTGTTGCGAAGCGTTAACCCCGCACCATGCCAATGGTCCCATTGTGTATAACGTTTGTGAATCCTGCCGCGGATCGCGCCGGTGCGTGTGCTTAGCTTTCTGGATGATGATTCCTGCAGCGCCCCTGGGCCAAGCCAAGGGGCAGGCGGTGCCCGGAACCGTGGAGTGGGATGGGGCCGTCAACGCGTGGCACGTGGCCGGGGACGTGTTCCGCATGGGACGGCGGGAGTGGCTCACCGAGTCCGGCTGGCGGCAGGTGCACCGCCGGGGCATCCGGACCGTCATCGACCTCCGCAACGAAGCCGAAATCCGGCGTCGGGAGACCGATCCGCCGGTGCGGGCTGAGGCCCTGGCCGGTTTCGACGTCGTGCTGGCCCCCACCGAAGACCCGGACAACCGCGAATTCCGCGAGCTCTGCGTGCCGTACCTCAACGACCCCTCCTGTTATGCGGACAACGCCAGGCTGTTCCCGCACCTGCTGGCCCGGGTCTTCAAGGCGGTGGCCGCCGCGGAGGGCGGTGTGGTCATCCATTGCTCCGCGGGGCGGGACCGGAGCGGCATGATCGCCGCGATGCTCCAGGACCTCGCCGGTGACAGCGACGAGGCCATTGTGAGCAGCTACCAGCGCTCCATGCGGGGCATCAACGAGCACCTCCGGCACGCCGCCGTCCCGCATCCCCACGAGCGTTTCTTGCCTGAGAACGTGCTGGTGCCCCTGCTGGAATCCCGGGGCAAGAGCCTGCTGCAATTTGTCCGCTCCCTCAACACCGCGGACTACCTCTTCCGCCACGGCGTGACGACCCCGGAACTCGCGGCCATCCTCGGAAAGCTCGGCCGATAGGGTGGGCGCAGTTAGGGTAGGCCAGTGAAGACTCCGAAGTTCCAGCCGATGGTGCGGGCCGCCGCTGCCCTCGCGATTGCGCTTGCCGGTACCGTGCCTGCCTTTGCGCTGACCGCGGTCCCGGCCATGGCCGAAGCCAACGCCCCCGCCCCAGTCCCTGCAGACCCGGCGCCGGCTGCGTCGGCGATCGCGACGCCGGTTTCGACGCCGGTTCCGATGCCGGATGCGTCTGCGTCTGCGGTCCCGGCGCCGGCAGCTTCGGCGGCTGACGCGCCTTTGGCCGGTTCTTCTCCGGTGCCGTCCGCGACGCCGATCAGCGATGCCGGCCTCGCCGAGGCCGTGCGGCGGGACCTTGGCATGACCCTCGCGGAATTCGACGCCGCCGGTGCGCTTGCCCGCCGGGCCGCCGACGCCGCGCCCTCCCTGCGTGCGCTTCCCGGCTATATGGGGATCAGCCTCGCCGGCGGCAAGATCGCGGTTGAAGGCAGCGGCGCCGAACTCCAGGCCCGCGTGGCCGAACTGAACGCGTCCGGCCCGGCCGACTTCCTGCTTGCCGCCCCCGCGGCCGCCGCCGCTGTCCCGTCAGCCGCGGACCTGCTGGCCTCCAGCACCCAGCAACTGTTCGAGGCCTATGTCCGCGAGGTCGGGGCCGCCGGGCTGCAGGCTGTCACCTACACAGACGGCCACTTTGTCATCCGCACCGGCGGCACCAACACGGCGCAGTCCGTTCCGGCTGCCGACGCCCTTCCCGCCGCAGTTCCCGCCGCTGCTGTTCCCGCCTCCGGCACGGGTGTGCAGCCGGCGAAAGCTCCGGGCCCGGTGCCGAAGATGTCCGCGGCCGAATTCGTGGCCCGCTACGCCAACGTGACGCTGGAACAAGGATCCCGGATCACCACCGAGGAAGACTACTTTGGCGGCCAGGGCTACATCGTTGACGGCCAAGCCCTGTGCTCGGCCGGGTTTGGGGCCTTCAGCCCCGCGGGCGAGCCTTTGGTCCTGACCGCCGGGCACTGCGCCGGTGACGGCTCCGCGAAGCAGGCCGAGATCGAAAATCCGGCAGGGGCGCCAGCGGCCGGGGGTGCAGGTTCTGGCGCGGCCGCCGGGATCCTGGGCACCTTCGGGTTCAGCCAGTTCGGCGGCACCGGCAATTCCAAAGTTGCGCCGGACGGCACCAACGTCGGCACGGACATCGCCGTCCTCCACGGCATCAGGAGCGGCCTGGACCTCCAGCCCGCCGTCACCCGATGGGACAAGCCCGCCGACCCGGGGCCGACGTCCGTGAAGATTGTGGGAACAGTGGCTCCTTTCCAGGGCCAGCCCGTGTGCCGGTCCGGCCGGACCACCGGGTGGAGATGCGGCACGGTGGACTCGGTCGGCATCTGGGCCATGGTTGGGCCAAATTCACTACCGCCCGATTATGACAACGATCTCCGGGCGGTCCGGGGCTTCGACTCAACGTCCGTCACCTCCGGCGGCGGGGACTCCGGCGGCCCGTGGATCAGCGGGAACTTCGCCGTCGGGCTGCACACGGGGGCGGAAAGTACCGATCAGGGCGTCCAGACGCGGGCCATCGCGACCAGCCTCGAGGACGCCATGGGCCAGGTCCCCGGCGGTGTCCAGCTGCAACTGTTCCTGGCCAAGCCAGCGCTCGCTGCGGCCTCCAACGGAACCGTCACGGCCGGTGAACCGATTACCGGGCACATCGATGCCGGTCCGGCCTCCGTGGTGGCTCCGAATTCCAAGGTCCGCATCACCGTCCTGAACCAGAAACCAGGCCAGACCTCAGGCCAGAAGGACGGCCAGCCCCTGGAAGTACCGGTCGACGCGTCGGGAAACTGGCAGCTCCCTGCACCGCCGTTGGCCGGGCCCTTCAAGTTCTCGGCTGAGACCGTGAACGGCTTCAGCGGCTCCGGCGCCGTCGCCCTGTCCGTCGATGTCTCCCGCCTCGCGGCTCCGGCCATCACCTCACCGGTGGACGGCCAGCCGGACGGCCCGGGACTCACCGCCATCGAAACCATCGAGGGCACCGGAGAAGCCGGAGGCACGGTGCGGCTCTCCGGCGACTTCACCGGGACCGGGCTCGTCGACGCAGACGGCCGCTGGAGCATCAACGTGGCCGATCAGCCGGTCTTCGGAAAAATTTCGGTCACGGCAGTGCTCACGGCCCCCGGAGAAATGGACAGTCCCGCGGCGACCCGCACCTACACCGTCATTCCGCCGGCTCCGGCGGTGTCGAACCTCAGGGACGGCCAACACCTGCGCCAGGACGCCCTGCCAGCCACCATCTTTGGCACGGCCCTTCGAGGTGCCGGCGTGGCCGTGGCTGTGGACGGGGTGGCCTTGGACTCCGTGCAGGCCGGTTCCGGTTCCGGAGCGGGCAATGCCGCGCTCGAGCCCGGGACCGCGCAGACCTTGGCCGGCAGTGCCCGGTGGAGTGTCGCGTTCCCTGCGGAACTGGCCGCCGGTGCGCACACCTTGACCGTGACGCAAAGCATTGACGGCGCCGCATCGCCGCCGGCCGCCGTGGCGTTCAGCGTCGACGCCGCGCCCGTTTCCGGGGAAACTCCGGCCGGGCCGCCAGCCGGGACAACGGGATCCGTGCAGCCGGCAACGCCTGGCCAGCCGGCGGTCCCGCAACAGCCCGCCAACCCGGCCGGGGCTCCCGCCGGACCGGTCAAACCGGTGCAAGCTCCCGCCCCGCCGTCGGACACCTCCGTCACTATGGGCGGCACAGCACCGGACAACACGGCACCAGGCAACACGGCACCAGGCAACACGTCGGGCACCACAGGCCAGCTAGCGAGCACGGGCGCAGGCGGGCTCCTGCCCTTGGCGGGTCTCGGCGCCGGTGTCCTGCTGCTCGGCGCGGCCTTCGTGGCGTTCGGCCGGCGCCGGGCGGTGCGTTAGCCGGGGGCTTCAAGCCCGGGCTCGCCGGAAAGCCGCGGGGTCGCCGTACGGCTACGGCGACCCCGCAAGTTTTGGGCGAATCCGGGCGTTCGGGAGGAAACAGCGAGCCGCGGGTTACTGGAAGTCAGCCAGCCAGAGATCCGGGCCGAAAACCTCGTACTGAATGTCCTTGGCGGGGACGCCACCGGCAATCAAGGCGCTCCGAACCGACTTCAGGAACGGCAGGGGGCCGCAGAGGTAGTACTCGGCGTCGTCGGGGAGTTCGACGTCGCTGACGTCCATGAAACCGGAGAGCACGGAACCGGACGCCCCGCCGGTCTCGCGCGCCCCGCCGGTCTCGCGCGCCTCGCCGGTTTCGCCCGCTTCACCGGTCCCCGCTGTCTCCGCGGGAGCCAGGAACCACGTCTTCAGGGTCCCGTCCGCGAGTTTCGCGAGATCGTCCGTGACCTGCGCGCGGAGCGGGAAGGATGCCTCGCTGTCGTCGGCATGCAGCAGCATCACCTGGCGTCGTGAACCGGACTGCACCAGGTGGGAGAGCATCCCGGCCATGGGCGTGATGCCGATTCCCGCGCTGGCCATGACCAGGGGCCTGTCCGTGTACTCCAGCACAACGTCGCCGAACGGAGCCGAGAGCACCACCTCGTCGCCTACCTTCACGTCATTGTGGAGCAGACTGGACATCTCGCCGTCGGGAGTCGGAAGCCCGTGGACCCTCTTGACGGCGAACTGCCGGTGCTGCCCGTCGTCGGCCTTGGTCAGGCTGTATTGCCGGGGCTGCTGTACGCCGTCGGGCATGGTCATCTTGAGGGTCACGTACTGCCCGGGCAGGGACGGCTTGACGTCCCGCTCGTCGATCCGTTCGACGACGAACGAGACGACGTCGGCGGTCTCCTGGATCCGCTGCACCACCCGCCACGTCCGCCAAATGGTCTCGGGGGAGAGGTGCACTGCGTTGTACAGCCCGCGCTCCTTGTTGATAAGCAGGTTCGCCATCAGCCAGTAGACCTCGTCCCAGGCGGCGGCGACCTCGGGAGTGACGGCATCGCCCAGAACATCCACGATCGCCCACATGAGGTGGTCGTGGACAATTTGGTACTGGTCCGGGCTTAGTCCCAGCGAGACGTGTTTGTGGGCCACCCGGGAGAGCAGATGGTCCGGCACCTGGTCCGGTTTCTCCACGAGCATGCCGGCGAAAGCCGCGATGGATCCGGCGAGCGCCTGCTGCTGGCGGCCGTCCGCCTGGTTTCCCCGGTTGAAGAGCCCGTCCAGGAGATCCGGCTGCGCCTCGAACATATGTTTGTAGAAGCGCTTGGCGATTTCCTCGATGTGCTCACCGACTACGGGCAGCGTTGCCTGAATGACGGGAAGTGAGGTGTCTGAGAGCATGGTGGATCCCTTCCGGTGAGACCGGTGATACCCGGCGGTGCCGGGCGACTCAGCACTTCCAAGCTAACAGCCGCGGCACCGTGCCTTCCGGGCCGATCGGCCCTACAGCGGGGGCGGGGTCCGGTGTAGGCGGGTGCTCAGGCCCTCGGCCCGAGTTCGCCGGAAAGCTCCCGGGTCGCCGGAAAGATACGGCGAACCCGCACGGTTCCGGCGACTCCGAGGGTCGGGGCAGAAGTCAGGCCTTGCGGTCCAGCAGCAGGTTGGTGATCCGCAGCGTGCAGATTCGCTGGCCGGTCTCGTTCGTGATCAGCACCTCGTGGGTGGTCAGTGTGCCGCCCAGATGGATAGGGGTGGCCGTGATCGTGATCAGTCCCTCGCGGGCCGACTTGTGGTGCGTGGCCGAGACGTCGACGCCCACCGCCGTCTTGCCCAGGGTGCTGGCGTGGATGACGGCGGCCCAGGACCCCACGGCCTCGCCCACGGCCAGTGAGGCGCCGCCGTGCAGGAGCCCGAACGACTGCCGGTTGCCCTCCACCGGCATGGTCGCGACCACGCGGTCCACTGACTCCTCGACGATCTTCACGCCCATCTTCTCATCGAGTTCCCCCAGGGTGATTTTCCACAACTCGGTGCTGCCGGTCTCGGGCGTCATAGCGTCTCCTTTGTTGCCGGCCGCCGGGTCCCGGACGGTCGGTGCCGCCGCGGCTAGTGTGCGGCAGGCCTCATTCATGTACTGTAGATCATATTACCGAACGGACGGTCAGTAATGTTCCGGCCGTGTTGATCTTGCTCCCCCGTTGGAAGGACCCGTCAACGATGACCACCACAGCCGCACCCGCAGTAGACACTGTCGAGATCGTTCCCAGTTTCATCCGGGGTTCCTGGTGGACTCCCGACGACGCCGCCGCCGCCGGCGCGGCGCCGGTACTGGACGCCAGCACCGGCGAGCTTCTGGCGAAGGTGAGCACCGAGGGACTCGACCTCGCCGCCGTCGTGGATTACGGCCGCACCACCGGCCAGACGGAACTTGGCACGCTGACCTTCCACCAGCGCGCGCTCAAGCTCAAGGAACTGGCGCAGTACCTCAATGGCCGCCGCGAGGAGTTCTACGCGCTCTCGGCGCAGACCGGCGCCACCAAGATCGACTCCATGATCGACATCGACGGCGGCATCGGCGTCCTGTTCACCTTCGGGTCCAAGGGCCGCCGGGAGCTGCCCAACTCCCAGGTGGTGGTGGATGGCCCCATGGAGGTGCTGTCCCGCGACGGCTCGTTCGCCGGTGAGCACATCTACACCCGCATCCCCGGCGTCGCCGTGCAGATTAACGCCTTCAACTTCCCGGTCTGGGGCATGCTGGAGAAGCTTGCCCCGGCCTTCCTCGCCGGCGTCCCCACCATCGTCAAGCCCGCCACCCCCACCGGGTACGTGGCCGCCGCCGTGGTCAAGGCGATCGACGAATCCGGCATCCTGCCCACCGGCTCGCTGCAGCTGATTTCCGGCTCGGTCCGCACGCTGCTGGACCACCTGGACTACCGCGACCTCGTGGCCTTCACCGGCTCCGCGTCGACCGCCAACACGCTCAAGTCGCACCCCAATGTGGTCAAGGGCGGGGTCCGCTTCACGTCCGAGACCGACTCCCTGAATGCCGCGATCCTGGGCCCGGATGCGGTCAAGGGCACACCGGAATTCGACGCCTTCATCAAGTCCCTCGTCACCGAGATGACCGCCAAGGCCGGCCAGAAATGCACCTCGATCCGCCGCGCGATCGTGCCGCAGGAACTCGTCGCCGACGTCACCGCCGCCGTGGGGGACCGCATCCGCGAACGCGTCGTGCTCGGTGATCCCCGCGCCGAGGGCGTCACCATGGGCGCCCTGGCCTCCCTCGAGCAGCTCGCCGACGTGCGCGCCGCCGTACAGTCCATGCTCGACGCCGGCGGGGAGCTCGCCTACGGCACGCTCGACGCGCCCAAGGTCACCAGCGCGGACGGCAGCATCGGCGTCGTCGACGGCGGCGCCTTCATGTCCCCGGTCCTGCTGAGCTGGGCCAACCCGGAAGCCGAGGAGGTCCACTCGCTCGAGGCATTCGGCCCGGTGTCCTCGGTGATCGGCTACACGGACCTGGCCGATGCCGTCCGCCTCGCCGCCCGCGGCGGCGGCTCGCTGGTCGCCACGGTCTGCACGAACGATCCCGCCGTGGCCCAGCAGCTGGTCACCGGCATCGCGGCCCACCACGGCCGCGTGCTCATGCTCAACCGCGAGGACGCCCGCAGCTCCACCGGCCACGGCTCCCCGGTCCCGCACCTGGTCCACGGCGGTCCCGGCCGCGCCGGCGGCGGCGAAGAGCTCGGCGGGATCCGCTCGGTGATGCACCACATGCAGCGCACCGCCATCCAGGGCTCGCCGAACATGCTCACCGCCGTCACCGGGCTCTGGCACACCGGAGCGGACCGCAACTTCACGCTCGAGACCGAGGGCCAGCACCCGTTCCGGAAATCCCTCGCCACCCTGCACATCGGCGACGCCATCCGCTCGGAGCTGCGCGAGGTCTCGTTGGAGGAAATCACCAAGTTCGCGAACTCCACCGGCGACACCTTCTACGCCCACACCAACCAGGAAGCTGCCGCGGCCAACCCCTTCTTCCCGGGCATCGTGGCGCACGGCTACCTTCTGCTCAGCTGGGCCGCCGGCCTGTTCGTGGAGCCTGCACCGGGCCCGGTCCTGGCCAACTACGGCTTGGAGAACCTGCGGTTCATCACCCCGGTGGCCGCGGGCGATTCCATCCGCGTGACCCTGACGGCCAAGAAGATCACCCCGCGCGAGACCGACGAGTACGGCGAGGTGGCCTGGGACGCCGTCCTGACCAACCAGAACGACGAAATCGTCGCGACTTACGACGTCCTGACCCTCGTCGAGAAGTAGCCTCACCCGACGCTCCCTCACGTCCTGCGGGTCCAGCGCGGACGCTCCCTCACTAGTGCGGGAGCGTCCGCTGTTGTTCTGCCGCGAGTGGGGGAGCGTTGCTTGTTCGGAGGCACAATTTGTAGGGGCTTTCGACCCCGCTCCGGCGTAAAATCTTGCTCGTAGGAGGTGGCGAAATGACCCTAGTACTCAATAAAGCCACAACAGTCCTGCCAGTTGATGATGCAGAGCGTGCCCGGCATTTCTACGCGGACACTTTGGGGCTCCCGCACCGTGGCGTGGCAGATGACGGAAGCGAATTGTTCGGCTCAGAAGGCGGTCCAATGCTGCAGCTGATGCCAGTCAAGGATGGAATGCATTCAGAGCACACCACCCTGAGCTTCGAAGTCAGCGAGATCGAGCGCACGGTCCAGGAAATGGAAGCCAAGGGCGTCATGTTCCAGGACTACGATCGCCCGGACCTCAAGACCGAGAACCATATTTGTACAACGGATTCAGAGAAGTGCGCCTGGTTCATGGACTCCGAGCACAATGTTCTGTGCGTGCACGAGAACATCACCACGGCAGCTGATTACCAGCTCTAAACGGCGGGCAACGGCGGATTTTCGGGCGCTCCGGCTCAGCGGGGCGCCCTTTTCTGTTGCCCGCCGTCATCCAGGGCGCCTCGCCGCCTTCCGGTGGCGCGGGCTGGTCAGCTTCCGTTGTACTCGTCGTCGGTGATGTGCTCGCCCCACGTGGTGGTCGTCGCTGCGTCCTCGCCGTTCTGGAGCATGGCGATATGTTCCATGAAGCAGCCAGGGGCGGCCGCGTGCCAGTGCTCCTCGCCGGGCGGCGTGTAGAGCGTCTGGCCGGGGTGGACTTCGACGATCTTGCCGTCCCGGGTTCCGAACCGGCCAACACCCTGGGTGACGCGGAGGTACTGGCCGTGTTCGTGGGAGTGCCAGGCGGTGCGGGCCCCGGGCGCAAAACGGACGGTCGCGACCACCATCGTCTGATCCGGCTCGTGCGGGAGCGCGATCGGATCGAGCCAGACGTCGCCGGCGAACCGGGCCGGCGGGTTCTTCGCAGTGGGGACAGTGGGTTCGATGTTCATGGTGATCCTTACTCGCTCTCGGTGAAGAGTCGCTTGGCGACGCCCATGGCGGCCATGCCCTTGGGCCAGCCTGCGTAGAGCGTGACATGGGTGATGGCTTCGATGAGTTCTTCCCGGGTGACGCCGTTCTCGAGGGCGCGGCCAAGGTGGAAGCCGAGCTGTTCGGTGTTGCCGCCGGCGGTGAGTACGGCGACGGTGATGAGGCTGCGGTCACGGGCCGGAAGCTCCGGGCGGTTCCAGACGTCCGCGAACAGGACGTCGTCGGTGAGCTCGGCGAGCTTCGGGGCGAAGTCTCCGAACATGTTCCGGCCTCCGCCGATCTGTTGGGGTTGGTCAGTCATGATTTTCCTTCTTTCAGTGGAAACTGGAATTGCTGCACAGGGCTTCATGCAGGGCTTCAACCGCCTCGTTGGTCACAGTTGTTTGCGTCGCCGCGCCAGGGGCGTGAGTTCGTTGGCGCCATAGCTGTTGTCGTCCGGGTTGACGGTAACGCCGGGTGCGACGAGCTGGTCGATGCGGTCCAGCACGTCGCTGGCCAAGGTGATGTCCGCGGCGGGCAGGTAAGACTCGAGCTGTTCCATGGTGCGCGGTCCCACGATGGCGGCCGTGACGCCGGGGTGGTTGATCACGAAGGCGATGGCCAGTTCGATGAGCGTCAGCCCGGCTTGTTCAGCGAGGCGGGCGAGTTCTTCTACGATGTCGAGCTTGCGCTGGTTGGCCGGGCTCGTCATGTCGAACCGGGCGTTCGGCCGCGCGGTTGAGGTGGGCGCGGAGGCTGCGTTTTTACGCCAGCGCCCGGAGAGCCAGCCGCCGCTGAGCGGGCTGTAGGTCAGGGTGCCCATACCGTGGCGCTGCACCGTGGGAAGGATGTCCTCCTCGATACCGCGGACCAGGATCGAGTACGGCGGCTGCTCGGTGACAAACCGCTCGAGGTTGCGTTCCCGGGATGCCCATTGGGCTTCCACGATCTGCGACCCGGAATACGACGAGGAGCCGACGTACCGCACCTTCCCTTGGCGGACCAGGTCGGTGAGGGCGCCGAGAGTCGCCTCGACGTCGGTATCCGGGCTGGGCCGGTGCACCTGGTAGAGGTCGATGTAATCGGTGTTCAAGCGGCGAAGGGAGTCTTCGACCGCCCGCATGATCCAGCGGCGGGATCCACCCCGCTGGTTGGGTTCGTCCTCGCTCATGGGCATGAAGAACTTCGTGGCGAGGAACACGTCCTCACGCCGGCCTTCCAGTGCCTGCCCGACGATTTCCTCGGATCCCCCGCCGGAGTAGACATCGGCGGTGTCGATGAAGTTGATTCCCGCGTCGAGGGCGCGGTGGATGATTCGAATGGAGTCCGCGGTGTCATTGTTGCCCCAGGGGCCGAACATCATCGCGCCGAGGCATAAGGGACTGACCCGCACGCCGGTGCGGCCAAGGGGACGGTATTCCATGATGGTGCCTTCTCTCTGTCTCAGGCTTCGGGGATGACCATGGCGAAGCGTTCTTCGCGGGCCTCGTCGGGATCCGGTCCGTTGCGCACGCCGGTGTCGAGTGCGTCGATGGCGGCGAGTTCGTCGGCGCCGAGTTCGAAGTCGAAGACGTCGAAGTTCTCCGCGATGCGTGCGGGGTTGGTCGACTTCGGGATGGCTGAGCGGCCCTGCTGCAGGTGCCAGCGGATCATGATCTGGGCGGGGCTTTTTCCGTGTGTTTGTCCGATGCCGGTGATAGTCGGGTCTTCCATCACGTTCCTGCGCTTCTCGCCCCATCCGGGGTAAAAAGTGATGCCTCCGATCGGTGACCACGCCTGGGTAAGGATGCCGTGTTCGGTGTCCTTTGCCTGGACGGCGGGCTGGGCGAAGTACGGGTGCAGCTCAATCTGGTTCACCGCCGGGACGACGTCTGTGGCCGCCAGCAACTGCACCAGGTGGTGCGGCATGAAGTTGCTGACACCGATCGCCCGGACGCGCCCGTCAGCAAGCAGGGTCTCCAGTGCCTTGTACGCGCCGACAGTTCTTTCGAAGCGGTCGGGGGCGGGCTGATGCAGGATGAACAGGTCCAGGTAGTCGACGCCCAGCTTGCCAACAGCCTTCTCCCAGGCGTGCAGCGTCTGGTCGTACCCGTAGTCGCTGACCCAGACTTTGGTCTCGATGAACACGTCGGAACGGTCCAGGCCCGAGTTGCGGATGCCCTCACCGACCTCCCGCTCGTTGCCGTACGCCGCGGCAGTGTCGATGTGCCGGTAGCCGGCCGCCAGCGCCGTTTCGACGGCCGCCGTCGTTTGCTCCGGTGCGCTTTGGAAGACGCCCAGTCCGAGGGCGGGCATCGTGACGCCGTTATTGAGAGTAAGTTCCATGTTCATGCCTTTCACGGTATTCAGGTGTGCGGGATTGTGGGAGGGCACGTGAGTACCCCCTTTTCGGATGTTGACAGGTCAGCGGGCGGCCTCGGCCAGGGGTGCGGGTGCGGCCCCGAGCGGTGTCCGGGCCCGGCGGGCGGCCAGATCAGCGGGCAGAATGAGGGCCGCGGTGACAGCCAGGGCCAGGAGCAGGAGGACACTGCCCGTGGTGAGGGCAGCGCTGACCTGCGTGGCCAGGTGCGCTGCGGCAGCGCCGGCGGCCGGGACAGTGGCTGCGGCCGCGACCGCGATGCCCAGCCCGAGGCAGGTGGCCGCGGAGGCCCAGCCAGCGTCGGCGGTGTTGATGATGCCGAACACGAGCGCGCCGACACCCAGGGTCGCGCTGAGCGCGCCGAACAGGTCGAAGCGGCCGCGGGCCCTGCCGGTTTCCGGGAGGAACCGCGGAGCGAGTGCGATCATCGCGGCGCCGATGGGCACGTTGACGAAGAACCCGGCACGCCAGGAGATCCAGTGCGCCAGCGCCCCGCCGATGACCAGTCCCAGGCTGGCACCCATCCCTGCGGTGGCGCCGTATAACGCCACGGCCCGCGTGCGCTCACGGCCTTCCGGGAAGCTCGCCGTGAGCAGGGACAGGGAGGCGGGCGCGACGATCGCCGCCCCGATGCCCTGGATCGCCCGGCCGGCGATCGCCCACCAGCCCGCCGGGGCCAGCCCGATCAGCAGGGACGCGACCGAGAACACCACCAGCCCGAACACGAAGACACGCCGGCGGCCGAGGAGGTCGCCGGCCCGGGCGCCGAGAAGCAGCAGGCCGCCGAAGACCAGCGTGTACGCGTCCTGGACCCAGGAAAGCTCCCCGGTACCCAGCTGGAGATCGGCCTGCAGGCTCGGCAGGGCCGTGAAGATGACCGAGTTGTCCAGCAGGATCATGAAGTAGCTGGCGAGGATGATCGCCAGGATCGCCGCCGGGCGGCCAGTAGCTGCGGGTTCAGGATTCATGTTTTCCATGGAACCGTGATTTCTCAACGGCGGGGAGTCACGGACGTTCCGGGTAATGCCAGTGCCTCCCTCGTCGCATAGGCCGCGGGTAGCGTGGAGGCCATGACACACAGCGACGACGTGCGGAAGTTCCTGACCTCCCGCCGTGCCAGGATCACGCCAGAGGAGGCCGGCCTCCCGGTCTACGGCGGAAACCGCCGCGTTACCGGGCTGCGCCGCGAGGAAGTCGCGATGCTCGCCGGGATGAGCATCGATTACTACATACGCCTTGAGCGCGGAAACCTCTCCGGCGCCTCGGACAGCGTCCTTGAAGCCCTCTGCCGGGCACTGAAGCTTGACGACGCCGAGACGGCCCACCTTTTTGACCTGGCCCGCGCGGCCACGGCCGCTCCCCGGGTGCGGCGAAAGCGCAGCCCGCAGACGGTGCGGCCGAGCGTGCAACGCGTCATTGATGCGATCACGACGGCGCCGGCCTGGGTCCGCAACGACCGCGGGGATGTCCTTGCCGCCAACGAACTCGGCCGTGCCCTCTACCTGGACATGATGGCTGAGCAGGTGACTCCGCCGAACAGTGCACGGTTCACCTTCCTGAACCCGAAAGCGCGGGAGTTCTTCGCCGATTGGGAACGCAGCGCGGACGACATCGTCGCGGTCCTGAGGTCCACCGCCGGGAAAAACCCCTACGACAGGGACCTCTCGGACCTGGTCGGAGAGCTTTCGACCCGCAGCGAGGAGTTCCGCACCCGGTGGGCGAGGCACGACGTGAAGTACCACCGCACCGGCCGCAAACGGCTCCACCACCCGATCGTGGGGGACCTGGACCTGAGCTTCGAGGCACTGGAACTGCCCGCGGACCCGGGGCTGCGCATCAACGTCTACACGGCAGATCCCGGGACACCCTCCGAGGACGCCCTGAAAGTCCTCGCCAGCTGGGCCGCCACCCAGCGCGAGACGGCAGCGGCCGCAGTCAGGGAGAAGAAATGACCGACCGTTCCTGCGCCGCGCTCATTGTTGGCGCCAACCTGTCAATGCCCGGGTCCGGTGACGATCTTCTTTCGTTCGGATTCGTGCGCGCCGCCCTTCTTCGCCAGCGTTGAGCACGCCTCCTCGATATCCCGGGCGAGCGTGTCGACGTGCTCGCGGCTCATCGTTTCCTTGACCAGCGCACGCATGATCGTCACGTTCTGGGCGTTCGGCGGCAGGGTGTAGGCCGGCACCATCCAGCCGCGTTCGGCCGAGAGCTGCCAGGCAATGTCGAACTCGTCGTACCCGGGGTCGGCGGCGAGCCGGAACGCAACCAGGGGAAGTTGCTCCTCGTCGGGGCCGATGATCTCGAACCGGCCCATGGCCTCCAACTTCTCGGCGAGGGCGCGGGCGTTGGTCTGCATGTTCTGCATGATGTAGGTGTAGCCGGTGCGGCCGTAGCGCACGAAGTTGTAGTACTGGGCGAGAACCATCGACGAGCCGGTGGAGAAGTTCAGGGTGAACGTCGAGTCGGTCTTGCCGAGGTAGTTCTCCTCAAAAACAAGGTCCTTGGCCAGGTCGGCCTTCTCCCGGAAGATCAGCCAGCCGATGCCGGGATAGACCAGTCCGAACTTGTGTCCGGAGACATTGATCGAGCGGACCTGCTCGAGCCGGAAGTCCCACTTGGAGTCCGGGTACAGGAAGGGCCAGACAAACCCCCCACTGGCCCCGTCCACGTGCAGCGGCACATCAAGGCCCCGCTCACCCTTGATCCGGACCAGCAGGTCGTTGATGCCGGCGATGTCGTCTTTGTGCCCGGTGAACGTCGTGCCCAGCACGGCTGCGACGCCGATGGTGTTCTCATCGATATGGGCCTCCACGTCCTCCGGGCCGATCGTGTACTTCCCCGGCTGCAGGGGCACGATCCGCGGCTCGACGTCGAAGTAGCGGCAGAACTTCTCCCACACAACATGCACGTCGCCGCCGAACACCAGGTTAGGGCTCGACGTCGATGCGCCGGCGGCCTCGCGGCGTTTGCGCCAGTTCCACTTCAGGGACAGGCCGCCGAGCATGATCGCCTCGGACGATCCCTGGGTCCGGGCGCCCGTCGTCTCGCCGGGCGCGTGGAAAAGGTCTGCAAGCATCCGAATGCAGCGCTGCTCGATTTCGGCCGTGCGGGGATATTCGGCGTGGTCGATGAAATTGCGGTGCAGGTTCGCTGCGATGATCTGCTGGGCCTGCGGCTCCATCCATGTCGTTACGAAGGTGGCCAGGTTCCGGGCCGGATCACCCTCCAGCGCCAGGTCCTCCGACACCAGCCGCAAAGCGTCCTCAGCAGGAATGCCGGTCTCCGGGAACTCCCGGCTCGGAACCTCCTGGGTGACAAATCGGTTGCCGAACAGTGCCACGTCGGCGTCCGCCGGCTGGGAATTTATTGACATCACTTCTCCTCACGAGACTGTTGAAAGGGGGTTACGGATGAGCTCCCCGGTCCGCGGGAACCGAGACGGCGGCGGATTCTGGACTCAGCATCAGAATCGCGCCGGTGAGGAAGCACAGGGCTCCTACGAGGGTGCCGAGAGTGGCCAGGTCGGCGTTCCAGACATCGCCGCTCGACGGTATGACAAAGGCCGCCAGAGCCGAGACGCCGAACGCAACAGAGCCGGCCAGGTTGATCACGCCGATTTTCCACACCCGGGGCCTGGGCCTGCCGGCAATGGCGCGACCGGCATCCCGCAACGCCACACCGCTGGCAACGAGGAAGGCGACTGAACCCAGCGCATCGGGTCGCCACACCCGCTGCTCGGTCAGCGCCACACTGAGATTGACCCGCAATGCGTTTCCCGTACTCCAGTTGAACCACAGCGTGCCGGCAAGTTGAACTGCGCAGGCGAGCCAGCCGAGATTCCGTGGCGCCCACACCCAAAACCAGTGGCGGCGCTTGGCCCCCAGGAACGGGAGGGCGTCAACGGCTTCGCGGTACTGCAGGAACGACGCACTGGTGAAGAACAGCGAACCGACGAAGAAGGTGATCGCGCACAAGCGCAATCCCACGGCCTCGGCGTATGACGGAACCGCCCCCAAGGCGAACAGACTCGAGCCAATGATGAACAACCACGCGATCCACCGGTCCCGTCCGGTCGAACCTCCCGCGCTCGACATCTCACTTGCATGGCCGGACTTCGAGTCAGCCCGATGGCGGACCTTCCCGCCAGCGTCAGGCGCCACGGGCCCTTTCGGGCCCGGGACCGGGAGCACGTTGGAGATCACGAAGGCCACCGCCACAGCCACCACCACCTGCGGTGTTACCGCCACACCGTCCACTCCCAGCAGCAGCGTGGCCAGCAGGGTCGACGTCAACGGCAGCCGCAGCATGGCTGCGCACATGGCTCCCATGCCCATGCCGAGTCCTGCCGCGAGATTCATTCCGGGCAACCCGCTCGCGACAATACCGAGCGCCGCACCGATGAACATCGAAGGGAACACGGGCCCACCACGAAATGCGCTCAGCGAGAGCCCGTAGGCAAAGGCCTTACAAGAGATCAGCAGGAGGAGCGCCGAAAGCGAGTAGTCCGTGGCGTGTTCGACCAGATCCGGAAGGGCGTCCTGCCCCGAGAACAAGACCTGCGTGAAGCTGTTCCCAGAGATCAACTGGTAGGCCATCGCGGCAAGACCGATCAGCAGGCCGAGCCCAGAGGTCACCAATATCCGGTTCAGGTGCACGACCGGACGAAGCGAGAGCCCGACCCAGCGGATCAACCATCCCAACAGCGCGCCGACGACGCCCATGATCACCGCCCAGCCCAGCGTCGCCAGGGTCGGCGGCACCGCAGGCGGCACGACGGGCAGCGCCAGCGAGAAGCTGCCCAGCCCGGTCCAGCCGTCCAGGCCGACGAACACCAGCGCCCCGACGCCGGAAGCGAGCAGTCCGGGCAGGGCCATCAGGCTCAGCGTCATTCCCCCGATCCCGGCGGCCTCCATGATCAGGAATGCACCGAGCACGGGGGATCCGAGCAGGGTACTGATCGCTGCGAAGCTGCCGGCCGACGCCATGATCGTCAGGGCCATCGGCGGAGCGTCCTTCTTCGCCAGGTGCACCGCCAACGCCCCGAGGCCGCCACCGATCGCGATCAGCGGACCCTCCGGCCCGAGCACCGCACCCAGGCTGAGCGTGGTCAGTGCCGCGAGAATAATGCCCACGAGCTCCCGGCCGCTGGGCGGACCGCCGCCCGTCTTGAAGCCGAAAGCCGGTGAGTGGCCCGCGGTTCCCGGCAGATACCGTATGGTCGACGCCGTCAACAGCCCACACAGCACCAACCAGGGAACCGGCCACCAGGCAGGAACGGGACTCCCGAGGACTTGTTCCGGCAGGCCTACGAAGACGTACTGCTGGACCACCGCGACCAAAGCGAGAAAGCCGTACGCAATGACCGAGATGGGAACGCCCAAGACCGCAGCCAGCACGAGCGCAGAGATGTACGCCCTGGAACGAATGACGACGGCCGGATCGAAACTGGGCGGCGATGCGGCAGGCTCGCTCATTCCCGGCAACCCGGCGCGGCTGTGACGATTCGGGTGACCCCGAATGTCCTTTTTCCAACTCGGGGTGGCGTGCCCGTCCGGCAACACCGCGGGTCACCGATGATCAACGAGCAGAACATCATCCCTCCTCCTTCCGCCAGACGGCGGGAGCCTTTAGCGAGGTCTCACAAGCGATAGAGGTGGTCCTTCAGATGTTCTCCAAGCTAACCCTTCCAGTGGGGGGCGGTCGTCACCCAATGCGGGTGAAAGAGAACCAAAGCGCTGCGGTTCACACCCCAGGTGCCCCCGGTGCCCCCGCTCCGTCCGGGCGTGACCACGGCGTGACCGGGCGCTCCTGCCGGACGCCGTCCACCGTGATGTCCACTCTCTCATTGAAGAAACTGACAAGTCCGTGGATCTGGGCGGCGTCGAGGAGCCGCCGGTCATAGCTCCACGCGACGTTCCTGCCCTGCCCGGAAGCAGGGTAGCTCCAGTAGCTCGCCTGGCCCTTGTACGGGCAGATGGTCCGTTTGGGGCTCTCTTCCATCAGATCCAGCCGCACATCCGACGGCGGAATGTAGTAGCGCACCGGCAGCATGGTTTCGTAGAGCAGCTGCGCGCCGTTCGTCGCGGCGAGCGTGACGCCGTCGAGCCCTACCTCAACGGTGAGCGAGGACGCCCGGATGTCCACACGGTGGAACGGATCACGTGGGTGGCCGATGATCTCCTCGTCGTCCTCGAGCCAGTCGAAGGCGTTGAAATCCAGCACCACGTAGCCGGCGAGGTCGGGGTCCGCCGGCCGGAAGGCGGCGCGGGGCAGCCTCGCATGGGGGGTGACGACGTCGAGCTCCTCACCGGCCGCCGTGTGCCTGCCGAACCCCGTGCGCGGATCCAGTGCCCGCGGCCCCTCCCGGCTCACTCTGAAGCCGTGTTCCGGGACATCGCCCGCCTGCTGCCCCGGCGGCGCCAGTTCGGCCCGGAGGTCGCCTTCGGAAACTGCGTAGATGGGGGTGATGCGTTTGGGCTCCCACACCAAGAGCGCACCCAGAGTGTCGACGACGGCACGCCCGCCCACCATGGCACGGACCCTTTTTGCGGTGGGCTGGTAACGCAAATCGGGGAACGTGCTGAAGAGGACGTCAGATATCTTCGTGGCCATGACTACAGGGTGGGCGTCCGTTATCCTGCCGTCAACGACTGTCCCGGCCACCCGCCGGCCGGCGGGCGGTCAGCGGGGGACGTGTAGGCCGTGGAACGCCATGGTGATGACGTCGTCGGCCAGCTTCTCCGGGGACAGCGAGCCGCCCGGCTTGTACCACTCGACGATCGAGTTGATGGTGCCGAACAGCAGCCGGGTGACGGTGCGGGGGTCAATGTCCTGGCGGAGCGAGCCCTCATCCCGGGCCTCGGAAATCAGTGCGGCGACCTTGTGGTCGAAGGTGCGGCGCCGTTCCAATGCATCCCGCTCGATCTCCGTGTTCCCGCGCAGGCGCAGCAGCAGCGTCACGAAGGGCAGCCGCTCCACCAGCACCGAGATGGTCTGGCGGACCACGAACTCCAGCCGGGCATCGGCCGAACCGGAGGTTGCCCCGGGCTGGTCCAGGATCGCCTCGAGCCCGCCCAGGGCGTGGTCCAGGGCTAGCTTCAGCAGGTCACCCTTGGACGGGACGTGGTGGTAGATCGCGGACTTGGAGATGCCCAGGTTCTCAGCAAGGATACCCATCGAGGTGGCATCGTAGCCGTGGCGGTTGAAGACGTCGACGGCGATGACCAGCACCGACTGCTGGTCATAGCCGGGGCGGCCGCGCTTGGTGGTGGTTGCTGTGCTGGGCATAGTGGCTAGTTTCTCACGATCTGGTGCTCACTCAGCCCTTGGGGCGCATGTCGTAGATCCGGCGCAGCTTGCCGTTGGACCGCTCCAGCGAGCCGGGGTCGACGACGTCGACGGTGCAGGAGGAACCGACGTGGATCTTGATCTGCTGCTGCAGGGCCTTGGCAGCCGCCGCCGCGCCCTCGACGCTGACGGCGTCGCGGCGCTCGATCTTGACGGTCATCTGGTCCATCCGATGGCCCTCGGGCCGGGTCAGTTCCAGCTGGAAGTGCGGGCTGAGCTCGGGGATGCGCAGGGCGATCTCCTCGATTTGGGACGGGAACAGGTTCACCCCGCGCAGGATGATCATGTCGTCGCTGCGGCCGGTGATGCGGCCCATGCGGCGGTGTGCCGGCCGTGCGGTGCCGGGCAGGAGCCGCGTGAGGTCCTTGGTGCGGTACCGGATGATCGGCAGGGCTTCCTTCGTGAGCGAGGTGAACACCAGCTCACCGGGTTCGCCGTCGCCCAGCACCACGGTGGGGTCGAAGGCGTCGATGATCTCGGGCCGGAAGTGGTCCTCCCAGATGTGGCTGCCGTCCTGCGTTTCCACGGCTTCGCCGGCGACGCCCGGGCCCATGACCTCGGAGAGGCCGTAGATGTCGCAGGCCTTGAGGTTCATGGTCGTCTCGAGCTCGTGCCGCATTTCCTCGGTCCACGGCTCGGCGCCCAGGACCGCGTACTTCAGCGACGTGGAGGCCGGGTCGATGCCCTGCTTGATCATGGCGTCGGCAATGGTCAGCAGGTAGGTGGGGGTGGCCAGGATGGCGTCGGGCTTGAAGTCCTGGATGAGGGTGATCTGGCGCTCGGTCTGGCCGCCGGAGATCGGGATGACGGTGCAGCCGAGGGCCTCGGCGCCGGCGTGGGCGCCCATGCCGCCGGTGAACAACCCGTAGCCGTAGGCGTTGTGGACCTTCATGCCGGGCCGGACGCCGGAGGCGCGCAGCGAGCGGGCCACAAGCTTGGCCCAGTCGGCGAGGTCCTTCTTCGTGTAGCCCACCACGGTGGCGCGGCCCGTCGTGCCGGAGCTGGCATGGATCCGCGCTACCTCGTTCTGCGGCACGGCGAACATGCCGAAGGGGTACTCGAGGCGCAGGTCCTCCTTGGTGGTGAAGGGGAACTTGCCGAGGTCGGAGAGTTCACGCAGGTCCGCCGGGTGGACGCCGGCCTCATCGAACTTGCGCTTGTACAGGGGGACGCGGTCATAGGCATAGGCCACCGTGTGCTGCAGGCGGCTGAGCTGAAGGGCCTCGAGCTCGTCGCGGGAGATGGTCTCCTCGCGGTCCAGGACAGCGTCGGTAGTGGCGGCGGCAGTTTCTTGGGTCATCAGTGGTTCCCTGTTTCTATTTCTTGGAGATGGTGCGGCTGCGGCCGCGGAACTCGGCGATGAGTTCCCACGTAGGGGCGTCGGTAGCGGTATCGGTGGGGAGCTGGCCCGGAAGGGTTGCTGCGGGGGCCGCGCCGGCCGGTGCCGCCGCCGGGAGGCCCGCGCCAGAGTCGGCGGCGTAGATCTGGATGTCGTACAGCCCGCTGCGTCCGGTGCTGGCGCGGCGGTTCGCGACGGCGGTCAGCACCTGTCCGCGGAAGGCGGGCTTCAGGAAGTTGATGTCGACGCCGGCAGCAACCGTGATGTTGGAGTCCTCGCCCGGGAGCGGGTTGGCCGGGTTACAGGCGAGGGCGAAGGCGGTGTCGCCGAAGGCGAAGATCATTCCGCCGTGGGCCATGCCGAAGCCGTTGAGCATTTCCTGCCGGAGCGTCATGCGGATCGTGGCATGCCCGTCGTCCAGCGCCAGGACTTCGATGCCCATCCATTCCGAGGCGTAGTCGTCTTTCAGGATGGGGTGGGTGCCCCCGGAAACCGTCAGTTCAGCCATGCGTCGTTGCCTCCAGCTTTATTTACCGAATGTTCATTAGGTAATCCCATGTGGGTGCCCGCTGTCAAGGGGTGTAAGTATGCTGGGACACATGGCCAAAGGAATTTACGTCAGCGCGACCACCCCGGGCTCCGGCAAGTCCCTCATAGCGCTGGGGCTGGCGGACACCCTCCACCGGCACGCGGACCGGATCGGCTTCTTCAAGCCTGTGGTTCACGGCAACGACGCCGCGGCGGACCCGATGGTGGCGCTGATGAAGGCCCGGTTCGATCTTGATGACCAGCGCTGCCGCGGCGGCCTGACGTTTGCCGAGGTCCGCGGGCTGCTGGCCGAGGGAAGCAGGGCCGAGATCGACGCCCGCTGCGTGGAGATCTTCGCCGAAATGTCCCGCCACTGCGACGTGGTGATTGTGGAGGGGACGGACCTCACCGGCCAGGATGCCGCCGTCGAATTCGACCTCAACGCTCGCCTCGCGAACAACCTGGCCGCCTCGATCGTCGCCGTGGTGGGCGCGAAGGGGCGGACCGTCGCGGAGGCTGCCGACGCCGTCGAGGTTGCCCGCAAGGAACTGGCGGCGGAACGCTGCAGCCTCCTGGCCATCATGGTGAACCGCGCCGACCCGGAGGACGTGGACGGGATCGTCGCCGCCGTGAAGCCCGGCGCGTCCGGCCGCCCCGTCTACGTCTTCCCCGAGCTGGACGACATCGCACGGCCCACCACCGGGGAGGTGGCCTCGGCCCTCGGGATCCGCCAGGTGGCCGGCCGGCAGGACATGGAACGCGACGTCCATTCCATTAAGGTGGCGGCGATGAACGTGGCCAACTTCCTGCACGTGCTCGACGACGGCGCCCTCGTGATCGTCCCGGGTGACCGTGCGGATGTGATGGTCGCGTGCCTCGCGTCGTCGTTCTCGCCCGAGTTTCCGGTGCCGTCGGCGCTCATCCTCACCGGCGGCCTGGCCCCGGACCCCAACATCTACTCGCTGCTGGCGCAGGCACCATTCCCCGTGTTCGCGGCCCCGGACGATACCTACACCACCGCCAAACGGGTGTCCGAGGTCCGCAGCGAGATCTGGTCGGGGCACCGCCGCAAGGTGGCCTCGGCCGTGGGGCTGTGGGCTAAGCGCGTGGACGAGGCCGAGCTGGTGGAGCGGCTGCACCTGCCGCGGCTGGAGCGGATGACGCCGCTGCGGTTCCTGCACGATCTCATTGAGCGGGCCCGGCTGCAGCGCCGGCACATTGTCCTGCCCGAGGGGAACGACGTGCGGATCCTGCGGGCCGCCGAAATTCTGCACCGGCGGGACGTCTGCGACCTCACGATCCTGGGCAATGAGTCGGCGGTCCGGGAGCTGGCGTCCACCCAGGGCATCGACCTCTCCGGCATGAGCATCGTGGACCCCGCGACGTCGGAGCTGCGCCAGCAGTTTGCCCAGAAGTACGCGGAGCTGCGGGCGCACAAGGGCGTGGACCTGGCCCGGGCGCTGGAAGTCATGCTCGACGGCAGCTACTTCGGCACCATGATGGTGCAGCTCGGCGTGGTGGACGGCATGGTGTCCGGCGCCGCGCACACCACGGCTCACACCATCCGGCCCGCGCTGGAGTTCGTCAAGACCCGGGACGGCGTAAAAATCGTCTCCTCGGTGTTCCTGATGCTGATGCCGGACCGGGTGCTGGTCTACGGCGACTGCGCGGTCAACCCTGACCCGAACGCGGAGCAGCTGGCGGATATCGCGCTGGCCTCAGCCGAGACCGCAGCCCAGTTCGGCGTGGAGCCGCGGGTGGCCATGCTGTCCTACTCCACCGGCGGATCCGGGACCGGGGAAGCAGTGGACAAAGTCCGGCAGGCCACCGAAGTCGTGAAGGACCGCCGGCCGGATCTCGCCGTTGAAGGCCCCATCCAGTACGACGCCGCCGTCGACGCCGCCATCGCCGCGTCCAAGATGCCGGGCTCGTCCGTGGCAGGGCAGGCGACCGTGTTCATCTTCCCGGACCTGAACACCGGCAACAACACCTACAAGGCAGTGCAGCAGTCCTCGGGTGCGGTCGCCGTCGGGCCGGTCCTGCAGGGCCTCCGCAAGCCGGTTAACGACCTCTCGCGCGGGTGCACCGTGGAGGACATCGTGAACACGGTGGCCATCACCGCCGTGCAGGCGCAGTCCGTGGAGCCCGCTACCGAGCCGGAACCTGCGGCTGCCCGCGCATAGTCAGCTGTTTTCCGTCAGCTGTTCCGGCTCAGCTGTTTTCCGTCAGCTGTTTTCCGGCTTCGCCGGACTTTCGGGGTCTTCCTCCTTGGCGGGCTCATCGGCCAGGCCCGCCGGCGTGAGATCCAGGTCCTCCAGATTCTCGGGGGCCTCGGGCGCTTCGCCGACCTCGGCGGCCTTGGGGTTTCCTGTGTCGTCCAAGGCCGGGTTCGCGCCGACGACGCCGGTGGGATCCGGTTTACCGGAACCGCTGGCGGGTTCGGTGCCCGCTGGTTCGGTGCCCTCCGGCTGCGTCGCGTCGTCAGTCATGGAAATCCCCCTCGTGAGTTGTCCAGTTGGTCCGCCGACTCTAGGCGCCCGGCCCGGCTTTCGCAACGGACTGGCTTTCGCAACGGATGGGCGCCACTGGCGTTCCGGCAATTTGGTCCGGCAATTTATAGTGGATCCCACGGAGCGCTCGGCCAGGCTCCGGCGTGATGCCAGTCCCGGCGCACCCTCGGGTAGCGTCGAAGCCAAGGCTTAGGAGGCCCCATGCTCGTGCTCGTCATCAACTCCGGCTCGTCCTCGCTCAAGTACCAGGTGCGCGACGTCGAGGCCGGCAGCGTGCTCACCGAAGGCCTGATCGAGAAGATCGGCATGGGTGCCGGCGGTGAGGGCGACGGCCAGATCGAGGGCCCGCGCGACCACGCCGAGGCGCTGGAGCAGGTGGACGCGGCCATCCACGACGCCCTGGGGGACCGCGTACTGGATGCCGTCGGCCACCGCGTGGTGCACGGCGGGGAGCGCTTCGCCGAGCCGGTGCTGGTCAACAACGAGATCACCCGGGCCATTGAGCGGCTGAACCCGCTCGCCCCGCTGCACAACCCCGCCAACGTCCTTGGCATCCGCGCGATCTCGAAGAAGTGGCCCGAACTGCCGCAGGTGGCCGTGTTCGACACCGCCTTCCACCGCACCCTGCCCGAGCACGCCTGGCGCTATGCGGTGCCGGACGAGCTCTACACGAACCACGGGATCCGCCGCTACGGCTTCCACGGCACCTCGCACGAATACGTCGCGCACCGGGCGGCGGCGCTGCTGGACGTTCCGGTCGAGGAGTTCGACGCCGTGATCGCCCACCTGGGGAACGGCGCCTCGGTCACCGCGATCCGCGGCGGCCAGTCAATCGACACGTCCATGGGATTCACGCCCCTCGAGGGACTCGTCATGGGCACCCGATCCGGCGACCTCGACCCGTCCATCCTGGTCTTCCTCGGCCGGAACGGATGGTCACCCGAGGACCTGGATTCGATGCTGAACCGGCAGTCCGGGCTCAAAGGCCTGGCCGGCAACAACGACATGCGCTCCGTGGTGGAGGCCGCGGAAGCCGGCGATGCCAAGGCGGCCATGGCCCTGGCGGTCGCCTCCTACCGGCTCGCGAAGTACATCGGCGGCTACCACGTGGCCGTGGGCGGCGCGAAGGCCCTTGTGTTCACGGCCGGAATCGGCGAGAACTCGCACCAGTTCCGGAACCTGGTGGCGCAGCGGCTCGGTGCCCTCGGGGTCGAACTCGACGCCGGGCTGAACCGGGAACGGTCCAGGGAACCCCGCGTCATTTCCACCCCGACATCGGCCCTGCCGGTCCTGGTGGTCCCCACCGACGAGGAACGGGCGATCGCGGAGGCAACGGCCGCCGTCGTCGCGCAGGCCTCCGTTGCTCCGTAGCCGCCCTTTTGGCCGCGCAAAACGGCGCTTCCGGAGCAGCGGATGGGTAGCGTTGGGGACATGAATGAACCCAAGCCGCTGCCTCCGCTGCCCATCCGCACCGAGCGGCTGGTGCTGCGGCGTTTTGCAGCTGCCGACCTCGATGCCTTCCATGCCTACCACTCGCTCCCGGAAACCGCCCGGTTCCTGCCCCGCGAGGCCAAGAGCTACACCCAGTCGATGGAAACGGTGGGGCGATACGCCAACTTCGAGTTCGAGAAGGAGGGTGACTGGGTGGCCCTGGCGATTGAGGCCCAGGATTCGCCCGGGCTCCTCGGCGAGGTGGTGCTGAAGTGGCTGGAGGGGTGCGGGCAGGCCGAGATCGGCTGGAGCCTGGCCCCGGAGGCGCGGGGACGGGGCATCGCCAGCGAGGCCGCCCGGGCACTGCTGAAGCTCGGCTTTGAGGACCTGGGCTTCCACCGCATTGACGCCAAGCTCGATGCCCTGAACACGGCCTCGGCGGCACTCTGTGAACGGCTCGGCATGCGCCTGGAATCACGGCAGGTGGACAAATGGCACTACAAGGGCGAATGGGCCACGGAGGTGGTGTACGCCATCCTCGCGGACGAGTGGAAGGCCCGCTGACCGGGCCCGGCGCTTGAACCCGGGCACCTCCGCCTGGTGCAGCGTAGCGGCCGACTCAACAATCGGCCTCAAGCTCAACCACGGGCCTCAGGTGCCGGACGAACCAGGTTCATAGGTCCCGTACGTCGGAAGCCCCGCCGACTCATAGACAAGAATCGCGAGTCCGCCCGGCGTCGCCTCATTGCCGACCAGACGCAGGCCCGCCGGGGCGCCTCCGGCCGGAAACAGTTGCCTGCCGTTACCCACCACGACAGGGGCGATCACCAGCCTCAGTTCGTCGATCAGCCCCTTCGCCAGCAGCGACTGGGCCAGCCGGGCACTCCCGTGGATCTGTAACTCCCGGCCGGGCTGCCTCTTCAACTCAGCGACCTGTGCGGGGACGTCCCCGGACAGGATGGTCGTGGGCGCCCAACCAGCCTGCGCCAGGCTCTGCGAGACCACGTACTTCGGCAAACCGTTCATCTTCTCAGAGAACGGATCATCAGGGTCCGTGATTCTCGGCCAGTCCCTCGCAAAGTTGACGTAGGTCCGGCGGCCGAACAGCAACGCATCCGCCTCACCCAGCCAGTGCGCCGCCTGCTGGATGAATTCCTCGTCAAGGTAGGGGACGAACCAACCTCCTTGTGAGAAGCCGTCGCTGGTATCCTCCTCGGGCGATCCAGGACCCTGCGCCACGCCGTCCAATGTGAGGAACTCTGTCAGCGTTAGTCTCATCGTGTTGCCTCTCCGTGCTGGGTGCTGGGTGCTGGGTGCTCCGGGTGCCGGGTTCACCGGCCCGGGCTGGGCTCACCGGGTGCCGGGTTCACCGGCCCGGGCTGGGCCTGGAATCACGGCAAGTGGCAAGTGGCACAACAAGGACGAACGGGCCACGGAAATGGTGTACACCATCCCCGCGGATGAATGGAAGGCCCGGCAGCAGGTATCCGGCATCCGACGGCGCAACGAGGCCCCAATCTAAGGGACGCGTCAATCTAAGGAAGCGCCAATCTAAGGGAAGTACCGACTTGACGGGGAAGCGCTCTGATGCGGTGGCGGTCTGTCGAGACGCCGATCTGACGCAGATGGCCGGAATGAAGTCCTCATTCCGGCCATCTGCGTCAATTCGGGCCCAAGCCGAACCCGATTCGGGCCCAAGCCGAACCCGATTCGGGCCCAACCCGAACCCGATTCGGACCCAAAATCGGTCCTCGCCTTAGGGCGCCGGCGGCGCGGTGGATGCCGGCGCCGGTGAGACCGCGCCCGGTGCGGGAGCCGCGGGTTGCGTCAGCTGCTGCCCTGCCGGCTCCGTGGCACCGGAGCCCGGGGCGGGACCGGACGACGTCGTACCGTCACCCGGCGCCGTGGCTCCCGTGGGCCCCGGGGCCGGGGCCTGCGTGCTGCCGGGGGTGGTTTCGGCAGTGGCTCCCGACGTCGTACCGGGCGTGGCAGCGGTACCGGCACCAGGCGTGGCGGCAGGAGTGCCGCCCGGCGTCGGGGCTGTACCGGCGGACCCGGCCGGGGTGGCGCTCGGATCGGCCTTGATGACCGCCATGATCTGTTCCTTGTACGCGCTGAGCCGGCCCTGGATCTCCGAGAGTGGCTGGTTCCGCAGGTCCTTGCCGTAGGCGGCGATCTCCTGCCACAGCTCGTTAAGCCTGGCCGTGCCGTCGCTGCTCAGGGGCCCATCCAGGGTCAGGACAAGTTGGCTGGCCAAGGCGTAGGTCAGGCACCGGACGCAGTTATAGTTCGCCGACGCCGAGAGATTTTCCGGAACGATCACATCGGTCTGTCCCACAATCAGGACCACCTGGAAGCCCACCGCCACGGCGGCGCAGTCCGCGCAGCTGGCAAACGCGTAGGCCTCATTCCGTGTGTCCACGGTGTCACCGTCCTCGGCCCAGACCAGGGCGAAGGCGACGTCGTAGACCACGGAACCGTCAGTGGTGTTGACCGCGAGCGACTGGTTGCCGTCGTCCTCCGGAGCGGCCGGCTTGTCGAAGGGGAAGACCCAGGAAGGGGCAGCCGGCGCCGCCGCGGGGGCGGCCGTGCTGGCCGTGCCGGACTGCCGGGGCACCAGGACCATGCTCAGCTGCGGGTCCTCGCGTGTGGGCCTCCGGGCGCCCTCCGGCCACAGTGCAACGGTCGTTCCCGACTGGCCCTCGGCCATCCGGGACGCGGCGGAGGCCGGGAAGACGGCGGTGGTGGCGTCGGCCAGGGTGCCGCGCTCGTAGGGCTGGACCGGGCGGTAGGTGTCAGCTCCCGGCCACCAGGCCCAGGCGAGGCCCGCCGCCACCGCCGCGATCGCAACGATGGCGGTGGCACGCTGGAGGGCCTTTCCGCGGGTCTTGCGCCACAGGCCGGTGGCCAGCTGGCGGACCAGGCGCAACAGGATGTAGAAGATGCCCAGCACCGGCAGCGCCAGGCAGGCGATCGCGATCACCCGGACGGCGGCGTCGGCGAGGTCCCCGGTGGCGACGCTGTGGGAAAGCATGGCCTGCTGCTTCAGGCCGTTATCCCAGGCGGTGCCCAGGACGCGCGGCAGGGTGAGCACCATGGTGGCCATGCTGAAGAGCAGCAGGGGGACCGTGACCAGCACCCAGATGGTGACCACGGCCCGCGCCCAGGGCTTCAGGAGCCCGGCTTCGGGATCGGTCTTCCGCCACGGCACCAGGGCCAGCAGCGTGGGCTTGATGCGCTGGAACAGGTCCGGGACACCGGTAGCGTCGGCCAGGATATGGTAGCCGTCGAAGCGGACCAGCGGCATCAGCTGCCGGACCATTTGCAGGATCTGGGTGACCACCACCAGCAGCAGCGCATCGAAGCCGGTGGCCCACCAGATGCCCATGATCGCGACGGCCACGATGGCGTTGAAGTACAGTCCGCCGAGGTCCGTGCGCAGCCGGCCGCCGCGCCCCAGCCGGTAGGAATCCGTGACGTCGGTATAGAAGGCCGGCCACATCAGATACAGGCCGGTCCCCATGGCGCCGGGGGTGGCCCCGCCGCGGCGGGCGGCGGCGGCGTGGCCGAACTCATGGAAACCGGCCGAGAGCACCGTGACCACCAGGATCAAAAGCACCAGTCCGGGGTTGGCAAAGGCCTCATGCGTGGCCGATGCCAGACCCTTGACCATCAGCACCCACCAGCACGTGGCCAGGAAGGCCGCGGTCACGGCCACCACGATCAAGGGGTTGAACAGCGTGGCGAACGGCGCGGTGATCTTCCGGGTGCGGTCCGGATCGGTCACCGAGTACCGGAAGCGCATACCCAGCAGCGGGTTCGATTTCTTTACCGCCGGCTCGGAGCCGTCCGCCAGCTGCAGGAGGCCGAGGGGGAGCAGCTGGGAAGTGATCAGGGTGCGGACGTTCTCGGCACTGACGAGCCGTCCGAAACTGTCACTGGCGTGCCCGGCGATTTCTTCCAGGCCCCGCTCGCCGTCGATCGCCTCGAGCACCAGGTACAGCAGTCGGGTGAGCTGGATGGTCTGGCCGTCGGAACGGCGTACGAGGGACGGGGCTTCCTTGTAACCGGATCCCTTCGCCTCGCCGATCAGCTGGACGCCGGCGGCCCGCACCGGAACCGGCTGCAGGCCGACCGCGGCGGACGACGGCGGGCCGGCAGCGTCGCCGCGTGCGCGTGCGCCGGCGTCGGGCGATGTGGCGGCGGATGTGGCGCCGCCGGTGGCAGGCAGGGCCGGAGGGCCGTCCTGACCGGACGGCCCTCCGTGCACAGTGCTCATCTAGGTGCTACTGCTTCAGGTCGGACTGCTGGTCAGCCGACGCCGTAGCGTCGCCATGGATGTCCTGGTTGATGATGGCATCCTGCTGGGCGACGGCGAACGCGTTGCTGTCGATGGAGCCGATGTTGGCGCCGACGGCAGCGTCGATCGGCGCGGCCACGTTGGCGTTGGCGGCCACCGCACCATTGATCGGTGCCGCGATGCCGGCGTTGGCGTCCAGGTTCACATCGACGTTGAGCAGGTTGCCGCTGAGGGCACCCGCGGCGCCGGCGGCGGCTCCCACGTCAGTCGGCAGCGCGCCGCCCAGGTCCGGGGCCGTGCCATCCGGCAGGACGCCGGTGGCATCGGCGGGTACCGTGCCGGCGGGTACGGCGCCGCCGAGGTCGGCCGTGGCGGCAGGCGTGGCCGCATCGGTGGCGGCAGGCGCTGCGGCAGAACCTGCTGTGGTCCCGGCATCCGCACCGGTGCCCTGGTCGATGACACTGTCCTGGGTGGAGTCTGCCGTGGCATCGCCCGTGACGCCCTGGTTGATAATGGTGCCCTGGTCGGCGAGGGCCTGGGACTCAGACCCGAAAGAGAGCACGTTTGCCGAGGCAGCCGCATCAATCGGGGCGGCAACGTTGGCGTTGGCCGCGATGCCGAGGTCGATCGGCGCCGCGGCGCTGATCCCGAGGTTCAGGTCGGCGTTCAGGTCCAGGACGGAGGCGACTTCCTTGTCCGGGAGAGCCGTGCCGCCCTGCGCCATCAGCTCATCATCAGTCAACGGGGTCATTCCCTGCTCAACGTTCATAACAAACTCCATCTCCGGCACCCAGTGCCCGGTCAAAGCCCTACGACGCCCCGCCCCCAGCGGACGGGTTCCACGTCGAAGTGCCCATCATGCCAGTAAATAGTAAGCATGATGACCAAATATCGGTAGCGGGCTCCCGGATTAACGCCGGAAAGCCCGCTGACCGGCCGGAAAACGCATCGATTGCTCCGTAACTGCCCCCATGGAGGTCCAAAAGGGCGGCTACGGAGCAACCGATGGGGTTCTTACTTCAGTCCGGCCCCGGGCAGCAGTTCGGTGGCGCCGAGGGAATCGGCGACGAACGCGTAGTCCCAGGCCCGTTCGCGCCACTGCACGTATCGGCCCGACGCGCCGCCGTGGCCGCCTTCCATCTCGATTTTCAGAACGACGGGTTCGCCGCCGGTGTTCACCTCGCGCAGCCGCTGCACCCACTTGGCCGGCTCCACGTAGAGCACGCGGGTGTCGTTGAAGCTGGTGACCGCGGCGATCTTCGGGTACGCCACGGCACGGACGTTCTCGTAGGGCGTGTACGACTTCATGTACGCGTACACGTCCGGGTCGGTGATCGGGTTGCCCCATTCCTCCCACTCCAGCGCCGAGAGCGGCAGGTCGGGGTCCAGGATGGTGGTCAATGCGTCCACGAACGGGACGGCGGCAACGATCGCCGCGTACTTTTCCGGCGCCAGGTTGGCGACCGCGCCCATGAGCAGGCCGCCGGCGGAGCCGCCCATCGCCGCGATCCGTGCCGGGTCCACCCAGCCGGAACCGGCGAGCCAGTCCGTGGCCGCAATGAAGTCGGTGAACGTGTTTTTCTTGTGCAGCTTCTTGCCGTCGTCGTACCAGTGCCGGCCCAGCTCGCCGCCGCCCCGGATGTGGGCGATCACAAACACGATGCCCCGGTCCAGCAGGGACAACCGGGGGATCCCGAAGCCCGGATCCATGCTCATTTCGTAGGAGCCGTAGCCGTACACCAGGCCGGCCGCCGTCGAATCCTGCCGGACGGAGGCGTGGCGGAGGACCGAGAGCGGAATCCGGGTCCCGTCGGACGCCACCGCCCATTCCCGGGTGGCGACGTAGTCCGACGGCGTGTAGCCGCCCAGCACCGGGCTTTCCTTGCGCAGCAGGAGTTCACCGGCCGGGAGCTCCGGGGTGGGCAGCACAAAGTCGTAGACCCGCGACGGGGTGAAGTAGGAGGTGTAGCCCATCCGGATCACGGGCGCCTCGTAGTCGGAGCCCGCGACGCCGGCGGTATACAGCTCTTCGGTGAACGCAGGCTCCACGGCGGCGCCCTGCTCCGGGGTGCCCAGTCCTGCCAGGGGCAGGACCTGGACCCGTTCAATGGTGTCCTTGCGCACGGAAACCACCGCGTGGGTCGACGTGACGCCGGCGCCGTTGACCCGGACCTGGTCGGAATGGGCGACGACGGTATCCCAGTACTGCTCGGCGAGCGGCTTTGCGAGCTCGGCCGGGTCCACCAGCGAGACCATGGAATTGATGGCGTCCTTGTTGTGCGTGAGCAGGATCCGCTCCCGGCCCCGCCCCGAGGCGTCCGCCAGCAGGAACGGCTCGGCCTCGTAGAGGATGCGCTCGTCGCGGGAGATCACGGTGCGCAGGCCGGCGTCCGGGTCATCAAAGCGCAGCAGGCGGGTCTCGCCGAACTCGGAGCAGCCGATGCTAAGCACCAGGTGCCGCCGGTCGGCAGAGAGCTCGAAGCCGAGCCACATGGCGACGTCGTCCTCCTGGTAGATGACCGTGTCCTCGCCGACGGGTGTGCCGAGCACGTGGGACTTGACCTGGTACGGCCGCCACGAATCGTCCACCACGGTATAGAAGATCCGGCTGCCGTCGGGGGAGAAGGAGATGCCGTAGAAGACGTTCTCGATCACATCCGGCAGCAAGTCGCCGGTGCGGAGGTCCTTGATGCGCAGGGTGAAGCGCTCGTCGCCGGCGTTGTCCACGGCGTAGGCGTAGAGGGTGCCGTCGATGGTCGTGGCGGCCCCGCCCACGGCGAAGAACGGCTTGCCCTCGGCCTCGAGGTTGCCATCGAGGAGGACTTCCTCGCCGGGGATGACGACGCCGGCCTCCACGGCCGGGGGAGTCCAGTCCGCGACGCGGTCCCCGGTGTCCTGGCCGCGCACGCGGCAGTGGATGCCGTACTCCTTGCCCTCGACCGAGCGGGTGAAATACCACCAGCCGTCCTTGCGGTTCGGGACGGAAAGGTCAGTTTCCTGGGTGCGGCCCTTGATTTCCTGGAAGATCGCCTCGCGCAGCGGCTCCTGGTGCGCGGTCACGGACTCCTGGTAGGAGTTTTCCGCCTTGAGCAGGTCCACGACCTCTGCGGACTCCTTGTCCCGGAGCCACTCGTAGTTGTCCTCGAACGCGTCGCCGTGATGGGTGCGCACCGAGGGAACTTTCCGGGCGACGGGAGGCTGCGGGGACGGCTGGGCGGGAGTCTGGGTCATGGACCCAATCTACCGAAGAGCGGCGCCTCAATTGCCGTTCTGCAGATTGTTGGCCGCCACGTAGCCGGCGAGCGTTCCCGAGCGCAGTGCGGCCGCGAGCGCTGCGGTCGCGGCAGGGTCCTTCAGGACAATCGACTGGCCGTCCCGGCTGGTCCCGGTGCCGGCGGTCGGCAGGGTGAAGAACACGCCGCGTCCCGGCGGCGTGCTCCGCAGACCGAAGGCGAGGTTTTCCAGCGACTCCAGGGTGAAGCTTGCGTCCAGGGTCACGTGCGGCAGCACCGTCTTGATGAGTTTGCGGACGGTGCCGCGGTCCGCCAGGCCGCCTTCGGAAGCCAACTTGGCCATCATGGCTTTCAAGAACGTCTGCTGGTTCCGGACCCGCTGGTAATCGCCATCCGCGAAGGCATGGCGCTCGCGGACAAAGGCCAGGGCCTGCAGCCCGTTGAGGTGGTTCACGCCCGCCGGAAAGTGCACTTTGTCATCTGCTGTGGCGGTGAATGACTGTTTGATGTTGACGTCGACACCGCCGAGCGCATCCGTCATGGCCGCGAACCCTTGAAAATCCAGCATCACCGTGTGGTCGATGTGCGCACCCAGCAGCGCCTCCACCGTCCGCGTCATCAGCGGCAGGCCGCCCAGTTCCAGCGCGGCATTCACCTTCGCGGCTCCGTGGCCGGGGATGTCTACCCAAAGATCGCGCATGATCGAGATGCCGTAGACGCTCTTCCGGTCCGCCGGGAGGTGGATCAGCACAAGGGCGTCGCCGCGCTGGTCGGAGGTGGTGCCGTTGGCCGCCGCCGCCCGCTCATTCACCCGGCTGTCGCTCCCGATCAGCAGGATGTTGAGGGCGACGGCGGGTGGTTCCGGGGKGGGCGKGGGGGCGGGCGCCGGCGTGGGACTGGCCGCCGTCGCGGTCGCGGCCGCCGGGGCGGCGGCCGGTGCCGTAGCTC
>NZ_JBFUAU010000024.1:0-41611 GCF_056406115.1 Arthrobacter sp. P1_D4
GCCGCCGGCGGTGACGGGGCCGGTGAACAGCAGCGTCCCGGTGCCGTGTCTGGTTCCGGTGCCGTGCTGTGCGGTGTTGGCAGGGGCGCCTGCTTCGGCGGGAGTCGTCCCGAGCCGGGTGAGCAGGTCCCGGTAGTCGATGGTGGCCATGATCTGGGGCCGGAGCCCGCCCGTGGCGGGCAGCCCTCCGGTGGCGAGGGCAGCCTTGCACGCGCCGACCAGGCCGTCGAGCAGCCGTTGGGGCCGGGAGCGGAGGTCCAGGGACGGCAGCGCGGCGTCCTTTTCGGCCGTGGCGGGCTCGTCAGACGGTCCTGGCGCAGCCGCCGCCGCGGACCCGTCACCCCGTCCGGCCTGCGCCGTGTGTTCGGTGGCGGTGCCCTCGCCGGCGTCTGGCCCGGTGCGGGGGTTGGTGGCGGTGTTCATCACGGTGATCAGGTGTTCGAACTGGTCCGTGGTGGCGAAGATTTCCAGGTGCTGCAGGCCGTGCCGGGGTTTGCGGAGGAAGGCGCCCTGGAGCTGGCGGAGCAGTTCCTCGGAAGGTTCGGCGCCGTCCTGGTCCAGCGCCTCGGCCCAGCTGCGGCTGACCCGGGCCAGGAAGTCGCCGTCGTTCTCGGCCGCGGTGCGGGTCAGGGCGTGTTCCATCGCCGCCGCGGCCTCGGGGAGGCAGGTGTGCCGGACCCGGTCCAGGGCGAGCGTGATGACGGTCGCGGCCCGGGACGCGACCTCGCCGGCCGCGACGGCGGCTCCAAGCTCCGGGTGCACGGGCGCCATGGGCCGGCCGCCGAGTCCCTGCCGGGGCAGCAGCGTGTCGGCCAGGCCGAGCCGGCGCCTGGCCTCCGCGGCGCCGATCCGCAGCCGCGCCCGCAGGAACTCCACCGTGTTCCGGTACCCGTCATCCAGCACCGATTCCGGCACCCTCGGTTCCGCCGCAACGGAGGTACCGGAGGGAACCGCCGCAACGGACGTGCCGGAGGGAGCAGAGGACAAGGAGGTGCCGCCTGGAACCGCCGCAGCGGACGTGCCCGCGGGAGCCGAGGCCAAGGAGGCGCCGGCGGGTTCCCCGGTTCCGGGTGCGCCGGTCTGCCACCCGGCGGGGCTCTCACGCCAGCCGGTGGTCCACGCGGTGACCGCCCCCGCTACAGCCCCCGTGGCCACGGCGGCGGACTGCTTCCGGGTCCGGTCCACGGCGGCCGCCGCGACGAGCTGCAGATACTCCACCGCGCGGGAGACTTCCTCCACCTGTCCGGCGAAGTCCGACGCGGCCCGGAATCCCCACGACCCCGCATCCTCCACCGCCGTCGAACCCACCGCCCGCAGCGCGGTCAGGGCGGCGTCCAGACCGGATTGCCCGACCGGGGCTGCGCCCCGGTCCGTGCCCTGCGCCTCGTCCTCGCAGGCGGTGAGATCCCTGATGAAATCCCTGACGGCTTCCATGGCTCGAGTCTATTTGAGGGCTCCGACAAAAGTGATGGGCACGGTTCCGCCTCGGAGTGACTCCGGTACGGTGCACCCGGCCGAACCCCAAACGAACTGTGACCACGCACCCCGTTGGGTGCGTGGTCACGGTTGCGCGCGGAAAACAGCTGCGCGGGGCTAAAGAGCTAGAGCTTCAGGATGCTGGTGAGCCGCTCGGTGTCCTGCCTCGTCCGGGCCTTGCCGAGATACACCACGGCCGCGATCGAGGCTGCAGTGCCCAGGACCATTGGCAGAATCCACGGGATCCAGGTCAGGCCCGGCTGGTAGCCGAATCCGGCCGCTATGAAGATGATCCAGCTGAGCATACCGACGGATGCAGCGACTCCCGCGGGGACGGCGACGCCGTACTTCTGGTGCCGTTTGTCGTTGGCCCACACCACGAAACCCGCAGCCACGGTCACCATGGCGACCACAATCAGGGAAAGCATTCAGGACACCTCACGATGGAGAAACTGCGATGAAGGAACGGTGGTGGGAAGAACGGGCTAGAGGGCACCGAAGCCGACGCGGCGGGCCTCTTCTGCGCCGATTTCCACGTAGCCCAGAACATTGGCGGGGACGATCACCAGGCGGCCTTTGTCGTCCGTCAGCCGCAGTTCGCTGCCCTTGGCGATCGCGTCGCCCACTACCTTGGCGACGGCTTCGGCATCCTGCGCCGATTCGAGGACAATTTCGCGGCCAATGTTTTGAATACCAATCTTTACTTCCACAGCAAGGCCTCCCAGCCAATCAACGTCCAAAAAATGTCTAAGGTCAATCTCTAGTTGTAGTCTAGGTCTCTTTGGGGAAGCGGGAGATTCCGCGCCAAGCTAAACGGTAGATGAGGTCGCTGGCTACATCGAGATCCAGATTCCCGTCCGTTTCCAGCCAATACCGTGCGCTCACGTGGGCCATGCCGGCGAGTCCGCGGCCCAGCAGCTGGGCCTCCAGTTCAGGCAGTTTGGTGTCCTCGGCGATGACGTGCGCGACGGCGTCGGCAAAGGTCTTGTTGAACGTTTCCAGCCGCGCGCTGACGTCGGGGTCGTTAATCAGGTCCGACTCGAAGACGAGCCTGTGGGCCTGGTCGTCGTGCGCGATGAAGCGGAAGTAAGCGCGCATGACGGCCTGGACGCGCTCGTCATTGTCGGTGGTGGAGTTCAGGGCGCCAAGCAGGAGGTCGGTCAGCTTGCTGAGGTGGCTGTCCAGCAGAGCCAGGTAGAGGTCCCGCTTGGAGGGGAAGTGCTGGTACAGCACCGGCTTGCTGACGTGGGCGGTCTCGGCGATCTCGTCCATGGCGGCACCGTGGTATCCGTTCGCCACGAAAACTTCCTGCGCGGCCGCCAGGAGCTGCGCCCGGCGTTCGTCGCGGGGGAGGCGGGCCGAGCGTTGTCCGCTCCGGGGCTGCACTGCCGTCGGCTTGCCCGACTCGTCCCGCTCCAACGGTGCCTGATGAACCACTGTCGGCCTTCTTTCCCTTATTCACCCCATTGCGCGCAATGGCAATCGTCTGCATTTTGTACTGAACTACCTTGCACTCAATTACACCTTACGCGCGGGTAATATGACCTGGTGGTATCTTCGGGCATAGATTGAAGTATGGCTTCCAAGTTCACCGCCGCCGGTGCCCCCGCAACCCCCCAGACGAAGCTGGATCCGCAGCCCGGACCGCTGGTCGACCCGGCTGCGGACCTCAGTCCGGACGAGGTGGAACGCTACTCGCGGCACCTGATCATTCCGGAGATCGGCGCGATCGGCCAGCGACGCCTCAAGAACGCGAAAGTCCTGGTGATCGGTGCCGGTGGCCTCGGCTCCCCGGCGCTGCTCTACCTCGCCGCCGCGGGGGTCGGCACCCTTGGCATCGTCGATGACGACGACGTCGACCTCAGCAACCTCCAACGCCAGATCATCCATGGTGTCGCGGATGTGGGCCGGCCGAAAATCGAGTCCGCCCGCGACGCCCTTACGGCCCTGAACCCGCTCGTGGATGTCCGGCTTCACAACGTCCGGCTCGACGCGTCCAACGCATTGGAACTCTTTGCCGGCTACGACCTGATCCTCGACGGCGCCGACAACTTTGCCACGCGCTACCTCGTCAACGACGCCGCCGCCATCCTCGGCAAGCCCTACATTTGGGGATCGATTTTCCGTTTCGACGGCCAGGTCAGCGTCTTTTGGGAACAGTTCGGGCCCACCTACCGGGACCTCTACCCGGAGGCGCCGCCGCCCGGATCCGTGCCGTCCTGCGGCGAAGGCGGCGTGTTCGGCATGCTGTGCGCCGCCGTCGGAGCGCTGATGGTGACCGAGGCGGTCAAACTGATCACCGGCGTCGGCCGGTCCCTGCTGGGCCGGCTGGCGCTCTATGACGCGCTGGGCGGCACCTGGCGCGAGATCAAGGTGACCAAGGACCCGGCGGCTGCACGAATCACCGAACTCACCGACTACGAGGCCTTCTGCGGGATCACTCCAACGGCGGATCCCGGTACCGAGCACACTGTGACGGCGACCCAGCTCGCCACCATGCTGGCCTCCCGCAAGGCCGGCCTCAAGGACTTCCACCTCGTGGACGTGCGGGAGCAGGGAGAATACGAAATCGTCCGCATTGAGGGGTCGGAGCTGATCCCGCAAGGCCGCATCCTTGCCGGCGAGGCGTGGCAGGAACTGCCCCAGGATGCCGAAATTGTCTTCCACTGCAAGGCCGGAACACGATCCGCCGCCGTCCTGTCCGCAGCCCGCGCCGCAGGGTACGGGCGCGTCAGCCACCTCGAAGGCGGCATTCTCGCCTGGGTAAGGGACGTGGAGCCCGGGAAACCGGTGTACTGAGCCTTGGCGGGCCATATGGCCAGCAAGGCCGCGATACCGCACAACACGCTCCGCTGAGCGGCGCCCTAAAACGAAAGGCTTGGTCATGAGCGAGGAAAATACAGTGACGTCCCAGCGCAAGATTGGCTCGGGGTTCGGCCGGGATTCGACGGCGGCCGACGTCATTGCCGGCATCGACCTGACCGGGAAGACCGCCATTGTCACCGGCGGCTACTCGGGGCTGGGCTTGGAGACCGTGCGGGCGCTGGCCTCCGCCGGCGCCACCGTCGTGGTGCCGGCCCGGCGGCCCGAGCATGCCCGCGACGTCCTGGCCGCGGCGGGGCTGACGCCGGCAACGGCTGGCGGCGGCGTCAGCGTCGCCGAGCTGGACCTTGCGGACCTGGCCAGTGTGAAGGCGTTCGCCGCCGGCTTCCTGGCCGGCCTGGCGACCGAAACGGCACCTGGCGCCGCGCCTGACGCGGCACTTGGCGCGGCGCCGGGCTCAGGCCGCAGCCTGGACATCCTCATCAACAACGCCGCCATCATGGCAAGTCCGGAGCAAAGGGTGGGACCCGGCTGGGAATCACAGTTCGCCACGAACCACCTGGGCCATTTTGCCTTGACCAACCTGCTGTGGCCGGCTCTTGCCGCGGCGCAGGGGGCCCGCGTGGTCTCGCTGTCCTCGACCGGCCACAAGCTCTCGGCCATTCGCTTCGATGACATCAATTTCGACGCCGGCTACGACAAATGGCGTGCCTACGGCCAGGCCAAGACGGCAAACGCGCTCTTCGCCGTCCAGCTCGATGCCCTGGGCCGGAACTTTGGCGTGCGCGCCTTCGCAGTACATCCCGGCGGGATCATGACGGAGCTGCAACGGCACCTGCCGCGGGAGGAGATGATCGCCGCGGGCTGGATGGATGAGCACGGCAAACTCGACCCGCGCTTCAAGACACCCGCGCAGGGCGCCGCCACCTCGGTCTGGGCCGCAACTGCGCCGGCGCTCGAAGGAATGGGCGGCGTCTACTGCGAGGACTGCGACATCGCCGAAGCCACGGTGCCGGGATCGCCCGAAGCCAGGATCAGGGGAGTAGATGCCCACGCGGTGGACCGGGAGGCGGCCACACGGCTGTGGCAGGTGTCGGCCGATATGACCGGGATCAACGCTTTCCCCGGATAATCCAGGGATAAGCCGCGGCGCGGGGAGGCGCGGGCCAGCTACGCGGTTTCGCGGATGTCGCCCGTTGCGGGGCCGGCGTCGCCGGGGTCGCCGGGGTTGTGGACAGCGGCGTTGTGGTCCACGGGGCACGCGGCCCCGGAACCGGCGGCACCTGCAACCGTTGCGCCGGCGGTGGGCTCCACGGTGATGCCGTACAGCGCCTCAAGACCGGCAATGTAGGCGTCCTGCTGTCCGTTGGAGGCCAGTTCGCGGGCCCGGACGGTGGGGACGTGGAGAAGCTGCTTCACCATGCGGCGCAGGGCAAATTCGACTTCTTCGGCGGCGGCCGTGCAGCCGTGCCGGGCCCGGACCTTTTCCATTTCCGCATCCAGGACGTTCATCGTGTGGCGGCGCAAGGCGACGATCGCCGAGTCGACGCTCCTGGCCTCGCGCTCCTGCTCAAAGGCGCTGGCCGCCCCGGCCACGATGCTGCTGGCCTGTTCGAGCGACTCGGCCTGTTCCTGCGGTGCGGCCAGCCGGACCGATTCCAGCGTAAGCAGTTCGACGCCGTCGAGGTCGCCGACCGCGGGGTCGAAGTCATGGGTCAAAGCGAGATCGATCGCGATCAGCGGCTGGGGCGAGTTCGCCCGGATCTGGGCGAGTTCGTCCGCTTCGACCCGGCTGTCGGAGCCGCTGCAGCCGATCATGACGTCGGCGGCCGCGACTGCGCCCGGAAGCGTGTCCTCGTTCAGTGCCGTGCCGCCCCGGGTGGCGACGAAGCCGGCGGCGCGGCCGGAGGAGGAATAGACAAAGACATCGGTGCAGCCACGTTCCCGCAGCAGGGACATGGTGGCACCGGCATAGGCGCCGGTTCCGAAGACGACGGCTTTCTTGGCGGACCAGTCCGGGTTTTCCGACAGGTCAGTGGCGAGGTCCAGCGCCACGGAGACGATGGAGAGCCCGCGCGAACCCAACGCCGTCTGGGCGCCGACGTCCTTCGCGGTCTTGGACGCGGCCTGGAACAGCCGGACCAGGCCGGAGCTGGCGGTGCCCTCGTGCTGGGCCGTGATCAAGGCACGGCGGACCTGCCCGGCAATTTCCCGTTCGCCCACCACGGCGGAGTCCAGCCCGGAGCTGACCGAGAAGAGGTGCTGGCTGACCTCGGCGCCGGTGCGGGTGCTGAAGGCGCGGGAGACGAGCTGGTCGTTGAGTCCGCTGGCGCCGCTGATGTGGGTGATGAGGGCCGCCCGGGCGGCGGCGACGGCGTCCGGATGGGGTGCTTCGCCGTAGATTTCAAGGCGGTTGCAGGTGGCAAGGACAACGGCACCCGCCACAGCCGGCGATCCGGCGAGGGCGGATGTGGCGATCCCTGAAGCACCGGTGCTCAACTGAGCAACGGTTTCGAGGTCGATGTCGGCGTGTGTAGCCACCAATGAAAAAAGAACCACAGCATCACCATCATAGCTTTTTCGCGCCCGTGTAGAACAACTTTCCGGGCGTGGGCTCAGGCACCCTGGCCTGTGATTCCCGCCACGACGCGGCACTCGGGGCCGGTGTCAGAGCCGGCGTGACAGGCTGTCGTTATCTTTTGGGCACAAATTTGGGCACAATCGAAGTCATGACTCCAAGCGCTGCGGCACGTGCCGGCACGACCACATTCAGTACGTCCGACAACGGCGCAGCCGGCAATGCAGCCATTGACGGCGCCGCCACAGATGGCGCCGCCCGCGGCCTCGACGCCGGCCACCCGCTGATGGACGGCCGCACCGCGGATTCGCCGCTGATCACCGCCTACCGCGGCGGCAAGCCCTCCCTCCGTCCCGTCTGGTTCATGCGCCAGGCCGGCCGCTCACTGCCCGAATACCTCAAGGTCCGTGAGGGCGTCGCGATGCTGGACTCGTGCCTGCGCCCCGAGCTGGCCTCAGAGATCACCCTGCAGCCGGTACGCCGCCACGACGTCGATGCCGCCATCTTCTTCTCGGACATTGTCATCCCGCTCAAGCTGGCCGGCGTCGGAGTGGACATCGTGCCCGGCGTCGGACCCGTGCTGGACAAACCGGTCCGCACGGCCGCGGACGTTGCCGCCCTGCCGCAGCTGACCTGGGAGGCCTTGGAGCCCATCCGCGAAGCCGTCCGGCTCACGGTGGCCGAGCTCGGCAGCACCCCGCTGATCGGCTTCGCCGGTGCGCCCTTTACCCTCGCCGCGTACATGGTGGAAGGCAAGCCTTCCCGCGACCACCTCGGCCCGCGCACCATGATGCACGCCGACCCCGAAACCTGGACTGCCCTGGCCAACTGGGCCGCCGATGCCTCGGGGATGTTCCTCCGCGCACAGCTGGAAGCCGGCGCTTCCGCCGGCCAGCTCTTCGACTCCTGGGCCGGTTCGCTGGGACTTGCCGACTACCAGCGCTTCGTTGCGCCGGCGTCGTCCCGTGCCCTGGACCATGTCCGGCACCTGGGCGCACCCCTGATCCACTTCGGCACCGGCACCTCGGAACTGCTCGTCGCGATGCGCGACGTCGGCGTTGACGTCGTGGGGGTCGACTACCGGCTGCCGCTGGACGAAGCCAACCGCCGCCTCGGCGGCACCGTCCCGCTGCAGGGCAACATCGACCCGGCACTGCTTTCGGCGCCGTGGGAAGTCCTCGAAGCCCACGTCCGAGAGGTGATCGCGGCCGGCTCCGCGGCGCCCGGGCACGTCCTGAACCTCGGCCACGGTGTGCCGCCGGAGACGGACCCTGAGGTGCTCACGCGCGTCGTCGAACTCATCCACTCCATCGCTCCGGAGTAGGGGCGTGGACGCGGGCGCCGCCGGGACTCCCGTGGAAGGTACCGCCGTTGTGATCGGGGGCGGGATTTCCGGACTGCTTGCGGCACGGGAATTCGCCCGGGCCGGGGTCCGCACCACCGTCCTGGAGGCCGGCGAGGCCTGGGGCGGCTGTGTCGGCAGCCATGTCGTGGCCGGACTGACCCTGGACAGCGGTGCGGAGTCTTTCGCCACCCGCACCGCCGCCGTAGCCGATCTCGCCGCGGAGCTGGGGCTGGCCGGCGAGATCGTCGCGCCGAACCCCGGCGGGGCCTGGGTCCAGTTGCCTGACGGCCCCCGGGAACTGCCTAAGACCGGTGTGCTGGGCATCCCGGCGAGCCCGTGGGACCCGGAAGTCCGCCGGTCGCTGGGCCTGCTGGGATCCCTCCGCGCCTCCGTCGACGCCGTGCTGCCGGCCTCGCTGGGCACCGCTGACGCGGCAACGAGCGTGTCAGCCCTGGTCCGCCGGCGGATGGGCAAGCGGGTCCTGGACCGGCTCGTCGCACCGGTGGTCGGCGGCGTGCACTCGGCCGACCCCTCAGTGCTCGACGTCGACATGGTGGCCCCCGGTCTGCGGGCCGGCATCCGCCAGCATGGTTCCCTCGCCGCCGCCGTCGCGGCCCAGCGCAGGGGAGCGGCGGTCGCCACGGGCGGACCCCCCGGACCGTCCGGAGCAGGCCAGGCCGGCGGGCTCCAGAAGGCCGGTTCCGCCGTCGCCGGGCTGCGCGGTGGCATGCACACCCTCGTCGCCGCCCTGCTGGCCGATCTGCGTCAGCGCGGAGTCACCCTGCTGCCCGGCACCGCGGCCCGGTCAGTGCGGCGCTCAGCCGACGGCTGGCGCGTGGCCACGGACCAGGCCACTTTCGACGCCGGGCTCCTCGCGGTTGCGGTCGAGGGTCCCGCCGCCGTCGGGCTGCTTGAGGAGTCCCTGCCGGAACTTGCTGGCCTCCGCCCCGATGCCGGACCCGACGTCAGCCTTGTCACGCTCGTGGTGGACCTCCCGGCCCTTGACGCGGCGCCACGCGGCACCGGCGTGCTTGTTGCCCCGCAGAGCCCGGGTGTGCAGGCCAAGGCGCTGACGCACGCCACCGCCAAATGGGCGTGGCTGGCGGAGCAGGCAGGCCCGGGAAGGCATGTGCTCCGGCTCTCCTATGGGCGGAGCACGGCTCCAGGGGCTGTTACTCCCGGGGCATTGCCCGAGTCCCGCGGCGGCGGACTGGCCGCGGCGCCGCGCTCCGACGATGAACTTTTCCGCGCAGCCCTTGCTGATGCGTCGGCCCTGCTGGTGGTGCCAGTCGGCGCCGGGGACGTGGCCGATTGGGACGTGGTCCGCTGGGCCGGCGCGCTGCCGTTTGCGTCCCTGGGCCACAGGCAGCGCGTCGCGGCCGTCCGGAGCGTCTGTGCCGCGGACGGCACGCTTGCCGTGGTGGGCGGCTGGCTGTCCGGCAATGGCCTGGCAGCGATCGTGGCCGACACCCCGCAGCAGGTCCGCACCCTGTTGTCCTGAACGTTGTCCTGAACGCGGCTGCGCTGAATTTGGTGACACTGATTTTGGCTGTCCCGAACGACGTTCCTGAGTCCCAGGCACACCTTCAGTCACAGGAATCACAGCGGTTCCAAAGGCACCCTGAGCCCCTCCGGACCCGGCGGTTTCGTGCCGGAAATTCGCGGTTTTTGCAAGTTTTTCCTGCTGGTCGATTCCGGCTAGGCTCGATGACCATGTTTATTTTCAGGTCCAAGGTGTCAACAACGAAGACCGGCCGCCATCGGGGCCTTCGAAGCGGCGCGGCGGCGGTCGCGCTCGGGGCCGTACTGGCTGGCACCGCCGGGGCTCCTGCCTCGCAGGCGGCCGCAGGGTTGTCCGCGGCGGCGTCCACCGCACCGTCCGCGCAGGGTTCGCTGACCCTCGGCCTCGGCGACGTGCTGGACAGCCTGCTGGGCTCCTCGACGACGCCGAGCCCCTCGCCGTCCGCCGGCTCGGGCGAGTCCTCCCCGTCGCCGTCGCACGGCAGCAGCCCGGAACCCAGCGACCCCGAGCCCAGTGACCCGGAACCCAGCCACCCCGAGCCCAGCGACCCCGAGCCCGAGCCCAGCGACCCGGAACCCACGTCACCGCGCACCAGTACCCCACCGGCGTCGAGCACCCCGCCCGCGAAGGTTGCGCCGCCCGCCGGGCCGCAGGACCCCGCCGCGCCGCCCGCCGCCCCGGCTCCGGGAGCTCCCGCCGCAGGCGGATCCGCCGGGTCTGCCCCCACCGGGCAGGCCCCAGAGCGGCCGGCGCCGGGCAGCGCGGCCGCCGACCCGGCCGCCGATCCACAGTCCGGCACCGCGGTGCCGGCCACGGGCAACGGTGCCGGCGCGCAGACGTCGGCCTCGAAGTCGGCCACACCGCAGCCGTCCCCGACGGGTTCAAACACAGCCGGCTGGACCCAGGCACCGGCTCCGGCCAAGGGCCACTCCGGCAACTCCTCCCTCGAGGCGACCTCGACGTTGGAACCGGCCGGCCTGTCCCCGCTGGTCGGCTGGGGCATCGGCCTGGTGGCGCTCTCGCTCGGCGCCGGCGCCGCGGTCCTCCGGATGCGCCGGAGCTGACAGGACCCGCCTCCCGCGGACGCGCCCCCGCCTCCCGCGCCACGCATGTGAAATAAAGCACTTCTACGCGTTGTAGAAGTGCTTTTTTTCGACTTAGCTGGGGAGAGGAGGCAGACTGGTATGCATGAGCCACACTTCTGCCGAATCTGTCACTAAAACCGGAATGTCAGCCCCCGGAGAATCAGTCGCCGGGGCATCGGCGCCCGAAGATTCAACTGAGCAGTTCTTCACCCTTTGGACCGTATTCAAGCGGTCAGCGGACATCCTGCGCGGCGCCGATGCCGCTGAGGACTTCGAGGCCCTGATGAATAGCCTCGCCGACGCCGGAGTTGTCCACCGCGGCAGCTACGACGTCTCGGCGATGCGGGCCGACGCGGACATCATGGTTTGGCTGCACGGTCCCCGGCCGGAAGCGCTGCAGCGGGCAGTGCGGGACATTCGGCGCAGCAAGCTGTTCGCCGGCACCGAGATCGTCTGGTCCGCCATGGGCGTGCACCGGGAGGCCGAGTTCGCCAAGAACCACACCCCGGCGTTTTCCCGCGGCGTGGAACCGGCGGAATGGCTCTGCGTCTACCCCTTCGTCCGCTCCTACGAGTGGTACCTGCTCCCGGACGCCGAGCGCGGCGCCATGCTCCGCGACCACGGCATGCTGGGCCGCGACTTCCCCCAGGTCATCTCCAACACCGTCTCCTCCTTCGCCCTCGGCGACTGGGAATGGATCCTCGGACTGGAAGCCCCCGAGCTCGTGGACCTCGTGGACCTGATGCGCCACCTGCGCGCCACCGAAGCCCGGCACCACGTCCGCGAGGAAATCCCCTTCTACACCGGCCGCCGCGTCACCGCCGCCGAGATCGCCGAGGTCCTGGCATGAGCCCGATCGATCCGCAGGAATCCGCCGCTCCGGTAACCGCCGTGAACACCGTCACCGAGGCCGGCCGGATGGCCCCCAAGGAGTACGACGCCGTGCTCCTCGCCTCGTTCGGCGGGCCCGAAGGCCAGGAGGACGTCATCCCGTTCCTCCGCAACGTCACCCGCGGCCGCGGCATCCCCGACGAACGGCTCGAAGAGGTCTCGCACCACTACCGCGCCAACGGCGGCATCAGCCCCATCAACGGACAGAACCGTCAGCTCAAGGCCGGCCTCGAGGCCGAACTTGCAGCCCGCGGCATCGCGCTGCCGGTGTTCTGGGGCAACCGCAACTGGGACCCGTACATCCCGCAGACCCTGCAGGAGATCTACGACGCCGGCCACCGCAAGGTGCTCATGCTCACCACGAGTGCCTACTCCTGTTACTCCAGCTGCCGCCAGTACCGCGAGGACATCGGCATGGCGCTGACCGAAACCGGGCTCGACGGCAAGCTCGAGGTCGACAAGGTGCGCCAGTATTTCGACCACCCCGGGTTCGTGGAGCCCTTCATCGAGGGAACCGCCGCCGGCCTCGCCGACGTCCGTGCCCAGCTGGCCGCGGCCGGCACCCCGGACGCCCCCGTGCACATCCTGTTCGCGACGCACTCCATCCCGACCCGCGACGCCGAGGCCGCCGGCCGGTCCGAGGGTGAGCCGCGCACTTTTGAGGAAGACTCCGCCTACGCCGCACAGCACCTGGCCTCCGGCACCGAGATCATCCGCCGGGTGGAAGACGCGACCGGCCTGACCGCACCCTGGTCCCTCGTCTACCAGTCCCGCTCCGGCGCCCCGCACGTGCCGTGGCTCGAGCCGGACATCAACGACGCCATCGAGGAGCTCGCGCGCCAGGGCGTCAAGGGCATCGTGATTGTGCCGCTGGGCTTTGTCAGCGACCACATGGAAGTGGTCTGGGACCTGGACACCGAGGCGCTTGAGACCTGCGCCCGGCTGGAACTGGCCGCAACCCGTGTCCCCACGCCCGGAACGCACCGCAAGTTTGTCGCCGGGCTTGTCGACCTCATCTGCGAGCGGACTGTCGCGAACAACATTGCCGAGCGGCCGCACCTGACCAAGCTCGGCCCTTGGTACGACGTCTGCCGTCCCGGCTGCTGCGCTAACTTCCGCGGCGAAAAGCCCACCATCGCCGGAGCCGACACCACCGTCGGGACCGGACACGATCCCTACCCGGCCGCCCCCGCGGCGGCGGGAAGGGCAGCCGCGGCTGCTGCGGCGGCGGGCGAGGGGACCGCATGAGCGTCCGGATCGGCACGCGCGCCAGCAAACTCGCCCTGACCCAGACCCAGCAGACCGCGGACCAGCTGGCCGCCATCGGCGGGTTCCCCGTGGAGCTGGTCCATATCCGGACCGACGGCGACGTCCTCAAAGGCTCGCTGTCCCAGATGGGCGGTACCGGCGTCTTCGTCGCCGCGCTCCGCGAGGCCTTGCTGCAGGACACCTGCGATATCGCCGTGCATTCGCTCAAGGACCTCCCGACCGGTCCGGCCCTCGGCCTGAGCCTCGCGGCCACACCCCAACGCGTCGACGTCCGGGACGTGCTGTGCGCCCGCGACGGACTGAAGCTCGCGGACCTGCCGAGCGGCGCGAGCGTCGGCACCGGCTCCCCGCGCCGCGCGGCCCAGCTCCGCGCCGTGCGTCCGGACCTGGACATCCGCGACATCCGCGGCAACGTGGACACCCGGCTGGGACGCGTTCCCGGGCTGCCGGGCAACACGAACGATGCCGTCGTTGACGGCAAGTCGAACGACCTCGACGCCGTCGTTCTCGCAGCCGCCGGACTGCACCGGATTGGCCGGCTCGACGCGGTCAGCGAATACCTTGAGACGGACATTATGCTGCCGGCCGCCGGGCAGGGTGCCTTGGCGATCGAATGCCGGACCGCCGACGCTCCCCGCAGGGCCGGGTCCACGGAAGGCTCCCAGGGCGTGCTGGCGCAGGCCCTCGCGGCCCTCGATGATCCGGACACCCGGCTCGCCGTCACGGCCGAACGGGCTTTACTGGCCCGGCTGGAGGCCGGATGCGCCGCCCCGGTGGGCGCCTACGCCTACCGCAAGGGCAGCATGCTGTACCTCGAAGCGGTGGTCTGCGCCGTCGACGGCACGGCAACCGTCCGCGACAAGAAAGCCACCGACGGCCTCACCGAGGTCGGGGCAACGCTGCTCGGGATCGAGTTGGCGGAAGTGCTGCTGGCCCGAGGCGCCGCGGACATCGCGGACCTGGCAGCTTCCTGAACCGCGGATCCACCACTTCATGGCACCCCACAGCGACCGCAACAACACGGGCGGCCCAACCGGCATGAGGGTGCCGGAGGGCGCCCGCGTGCTGGTTGCCCGCAGCCCGGACCGCGCGGGGGAACTCGTCACGGCCCTCCGCCGTGCCGGCGCCGAGCCGTTGCTGCTCCCGCTGATTGACTTTGAGCAGGCCAACGACCAGCACTCCCTCGACGTCGCCTTCGACGCCCTCGGCGCCGGGGCCTACACGTGGCTCGTGATCAGCAGCGTGACCACGGTCCAGGCACTGGAGGCGAAAGCCGCCGAACGCGGCGCCTCCCTGAGCAACTGGCTGCCCGGCAGCATCCTCGTGGCCACGATCGGCCCGGCGACCCGCCGTGAGCTGGAGTCCCGGGGCATCAGCGTCGACCTTGCACCCACGGGCCAGCAATCCGGCACGGGCTTGCTCGACATCTGGCCCGCGAACCAGGGCAGCGTGCTCCTGCCTCAGGCGGACATAGCGGACCCGCGGCTGCGCAAGGGCCTCGAGGCCCGCGGTGCGGCCGTCCAGACCGTCACCGCGTACAACACCGTCGACTATCCTGCCGATCCGCGCCGGGCGCTGCCCGCATTCCCACCGGCCCCGCCGCAGGCGACCTTGTCGCAGGGGATCAGTCCGGCCGGGCAGGACGCGCCGCCCACCGTGCTCACCACGGCCGAGGCGAAAGCCGAAATCGGGGCCAGCCGGCTGCACGCCGTCGTCGCCGCCTCCCCGAGCGCCGCCCGCCGCATCCACGCGGACATCGGCCCGCTGGGCACCTGCCGTTTCGTCGCCATCGGACGCTCGACGGCGGCCGAGGCGGCCTCCCTCGGACTCAGCGTCGACGCCGTCGCCGAAGAGCCGACGGCGTCCGGCCTGGTTGCCGCAGTCGTCCGGTCCCTTGACCACCAGCAGCCCCCACCGCATCCGTCAGCCGCAGAGCCCTCAGCAAAGGACACCATATGAGCTTCCCGACCCACCGCCCCCGCCGGCTCCGCACCACCCCGGCCATGCGCCGGCTGACGGCCGAACACCGGCTCTCAGCCTCGGAGCTCATCCTGCCGGCCTTCATCCGCGAAGGCCTGAGTGAGCCCAACCCGATCGCCTCGATGCCCGGTGTGCAGCAGCACACCACCGATTCGCTCAGGCGTGCCGCGGCCGAGGCTGTCCAGCTGGGCGTCGGCGGCATCATGCTGTTCGGCGTCCCCGCCGTCCGGGACGCGCGCGGGACGGCGTCGCTGGATCCCGACGGCGTGCTGAACAAAGCCATCCGGGACGTCCGCGCCGAGGTCGGCGACGACCTCGTGGTCATGAGCGACGTGTGCCTGGACGAATTCACCGACCACGGCCACTGCGGTGTCCTGGACGCCAACGGCTACGTCGACAACGATGCCACCCTGGAAATCTACGGCCAGATGGCGGTTGCCCAGGCCGACGCCGGCGCCCACGTCCTGGGCCCGTCGGGCATGATGGACGGCCAGGTCGCCGTGATCCGGCAGGCCCTCGAGGACGCCGGCCACGCCAACACCGCCATCGTGGCCTACGCCGCGAAATATGCCTCCGCGTTCTACGGCCCGTTCCGCGAGGCCGTCGACTCGCAGCTGACCGGCGACCGCCGCACCTACCAGATGGACGCCGCCAACCGCCGGGAGGCCGTCCTCGAGGTGGACCTGGACTTGGCCGAAGGCGCCGACATGGTCATGGTGAAGCCTGCCATGAGCTACCTGGACATCCTCGCAGACGTCGCCGCCATGAGCCCGGTCCCCGTGGCCGCCTACCAGATTTCCGGCGAGTACTCGATGATCGAGGCCGCCGCCGCAAACGGCTGGATCGACCGCCGGGCCGCCATCACCGAGTCCGTCCTGGGCATCAAGCGCGCCGGCGCCAACATGGTGCTGACCTACTGGGCGAGCGAGCTCGCCGGCTGGCTGAAGGAAACCCGATGAACACGGCCCCCGAATCCGCGGACGCCCCGCTCAATTCCATACCCACCGCGCCGGTGGGGCCCAACCGCATCTTCCTGGGCCTGAACACCTTCGGCGACGTCGGGGTCTTCCCGGACGGCCATCCCGTCCCTCACGCCCAAGTGCTGCGCCAGCTCCTGGAACAGGCCGAACTCGCGGACCAGATCGGCCTGCACGCCTTCGCGGTGGGGGAGCACCACCGCCGCGACTTCGCGGTCTCCGCCCCGGAGGTCTTCCTGGCCGCGGCGGCCGCCCGCACCAAGAACATCCGGCTCGGCTCGGCTGTGACAGTGCTCAGCTCCGATGACCCGATACGGGTGTTCCAGCGCTTCGCCACCGTGGACGCCATCTCCGGGGGCCGGGCAGAGGTCATGCTGGGCCGCGGGTCCTTCATCGAGTCTTTCCCGCTGTTCGGCCTGGACCTGGCGGACTACGAGGTCCTGTTCGAGGAAAAGCTCGAGCTCTTCGACAAGGTCCGGGCGCAGAAACCGGTCCACTGGGAGGGACGCACCCGGCCGGCCATCAGCGGCCTGAGCGTCTACCCGCCGCTGGAACACCACCTGCTGCCGACCTGGATCGGCGTCGGCGGCACGCCCGAGTCGGTGCTGCGCTGCGCCGAGTACGGCTACCCGATCATTTTCGCGATCATTGGCGGCCAGCCGCGGTCTTTCGCGCCCCTGGCCAACCTCTACCGTGAGGCCATGGCCAAGTACGGGCACCCGATGCAGCAGATGGCCACGCATTCGCCCGGCCACGTTGCCGCCACGGATGAGGACGCCCGCGAGGAGTTCTTCCCGCACTGGCTAGAGCAGCGGAACCGGATCGGGGCCGAACGCGGCTGGGGTCCGGCCAGCCGTGGCGAGTTTGACGCGATGTGTACGCCCGAGGGAGCCCTCTATGTCGGGTCACCGGAAACCGTGGCTGCGAAGATTGCCCTGCTCAAAAAGAACCTGGGGGTGGACCGCTTTGACCTCAAGTACAGCAACGGCACCCTGCCGCACACGGCCATGATGCGCTCCATTGAACTGTTCGGCACCGAAGTGGCGCCCCGCGTGGCCGCCTTGCTTAGCGCCAACTGAACTGGCCGCGAACTGACCTCGCCGCGAACTGAAAGAATAGGAACCATGACTTCCAGCATGCCTCGCAACGAGGAACTCTTTGACCGTGCCCGCCAGCTGATGCCGGGCGGGGTGAACTCGCCCGTGCGCGCCTTCGGCTCTGTGGGCGGGACGCCGCGGTTCATGGTGTCCGCCAAGGGTGCCTACCTGACCGACGCCGACGGTGCCGACTACGTCGACCTCGTCTGCTCCTGGGGCCCGGCGCTGCTGGGGCACGCCCACCCGGAGGTCCTGGCAGCCGTGCACGCAGCCGTCGACCGCGGTCTCTCCTTCGGCGCTTCCACACCGGACGAGGCCAACCTTGCCGCAATCGTCAAGGAGCGCGTCCCGGCTGCCGAGCGCGTCCGGATGGTCTCCACCGGCACCGAGGCGACCATGACGGCCGTCCGGCTCGCCCGCGGCTTCACCGGCCGCAACCTGATCATCAAGTTCGCCGGCTGCTACCACGGCCACCTCGACGGCCTCCTCGCCGCCGCAGGCTCCGGCCTGGCGACCCTCGCGCTGCCCGGCTCAGCCGGGGTCACCGCCGCGACCGCCGCCGAGACGCTCGTGCTGCCCTACAACGACCTCGGCGCCGTCGAAGCCGCCTTCGCCAAGCACGGTGACAGCATTGCCGCCGTCATCACCGAAGCCGCTCCCGCCAACATGGGCGTGGTCACCCCCGGCGACGGCTTCAACGCAGGCCTTTCCCGGATCACCCGCGAACACGGCGCCCTGCTGATCCTCGACGAGGTCCTGACCGGATTCCGCACCGGCTACTCCGGCTACTGGGGCCTCACCGGCGGCGCCGCCGGTGCCGCCCAGCCGTGGACCCCGGACCTGCTGACGTTTGGGAAGGTGATTGGTGGAGGCATGCCGACGGCGGCCCTCGCCGGACGCGCGGAGGTCATGGACTACCTGGCGCCCCTGGGCCCCGTCTACCAGGCCGGGACGCTGAGCGGTAACCCGGTGGCCATGGCCGCCGGGGTCGCGACCCTCACGCACGCCACCCCCGAGGTCTATTCGTTCGTGGATGCCCGCTCGCTGGAACTCTCCGCGGCGCTGTCCTCCGCACTCGATGCGGCCGGTGTGGACCACTCCATCCAGCGCGCAGGCAACCTGTTCTCCGTGGCCTTCGGCACGGGCGCCCGGGGGGTCCACAACTACGAGGACGCCCAGGGCCAGGAAGTGTTCCGCTACGCCCCGTTCTTCCACTCCATGCTGGACTCCGGCGTCTACCTGCCGCCGTCGGTCTTCGAAGCCTGGTTCCTCTCCGCCGCGCACGACGACACCGCGATGAACCGGATCTTCGACGCCCTGCCGGCCGCGGCGAAGGCGGCCGCCGGCGCCAAGCCATAGCCTTAGCCCTTAAATGACTGATGGCACCCGCCGCTGCGGGTGCCATCAGTCATTTAAGCTGCCGGGACTCTGGCGCGAACTACAGAACGTCCGCGAGGAACCCCTGCAGCCGCTCGGTCCGCGGGCTGGTAAAGATCTGTTCCGGGGGACCGGACTCGACGACGACGCCGGCGTCCATGAACGTCACGGTGTCCGAGACATTGCGGGAGAAGCCCATCTCGTGGGTCACCACCACCATGGTCATGCCGCCCTTGGCGAGGTCGGCCATCAGCGCCAGCACACCCTTGACGAGCTCGGGGTCGAGGGCGGAGGTGGCCTCATCAAAGAACATCACCTCCGGCTTCATGGCCAGGGCGCGGGCAATGGCGACACGCTGCTGCTGGCCGCCGGAGAGGTTGGCAGGACGGGCGTCGGCCTTGTGCTTGAGCCCCACCAGGTCGAGCTGCTCGAGTGCCTCGGCCCGGGCCTGCTCGGCCGGCAGCTTGCGCAGCTTCCGCAGCGCCAGCGAGACGTTGTCCACCACGGTCTTGTGCGGGAACAGGTTGAACTGCTGGAACACCATCCCGATCCGCTGGCGCAGCTCGTCCGGGTTGTCCTTCAGGACCGAGCGGCCATCGAGCAGGATGTCGCCCTGGTCCGGTTCGATCAGGCGGTTCATGACACGCAGCAGCGTGGACTTCCCTGAGCCGGAGGGCCCGATCACCGAGGCGGTGGTGCCCTTCTCGACATGAAGGTCGATGCCGCGGAGGACATGGTTCGTGCCGAAGGACAAGTGCAGGTTCTTGCCGGTCAGCGAGCCAGAGGCGAATTCGCTCATGGCTGTGCTCCCTTCCCGATCAAGGCTGCGGCGTCGTCAGGCTGACGCTTCTCCGGACGGCCGGTGCGCAGGCGCTTGTCGATGTAGTTGACCAAGTGGGTGAGCGGAACCGTCAGGATGAGGTACATGAACGCCGCGGCAACCAGAGGCGAGAGGTTTCCCGTATTGGCGGCGGCGTCGTTACCGATCCGGAAGATCTCGCGCTGGCTGGCGATCAGGCCCAGCAGATAGATCAGGGACGAGTCCTTGATCAGCGCGATGAACTGGTTGACCAGGGCCGGGAGCACGCGCCGGACCCCCTGTGGAATCACCACGAGGCGCATAGACGAACCATAGCTGAAGCCCAGGGCCCGGGACGCCTCCAGCTGGCCCTTTTCCACGCTCTGGATGCCCGAGCGGAAAATCTCGCCGATGTAGGCCGCCGCCATGAGCGTCAGGGCGAAGATGGCCAGCGGGAACGGGTTCGTGGATCCGGTCGCTACCCGGACTATGGGTCCGAGCCCGAGGCCGATGAGGAGGATGATGACAATAGCCGGAACGCCGCGGAAGATGTCCGTGTAGATCCGGGAGAGCCACCGCAGCGGCGTCAGGCGGGACGTGCCCATGACGGCCAGGACCATGCCCAGGATGCACCCGAGCACGCCCGAGGAAACCGCCAGGATCAGGGTGTTGGGCAGGCCGAACATAATCATGTTCGGCAGGACGGCTGCCATCGCCTCCCAGTCAAAGAAGGTCTTTACGAGTTGATCGAGTGCATCCATGGACTAGGACTTCGGAACGGTGACGGCCTTGGAGCCCGGGGACCACGTGGCCGGGGTCTCGCGGTCCGGGTACCATTCCTTGGTCAACTTGGACCAGGTGCCGTCAGCAATCACGGCGTCGAGGCCGGAGTTCAGCGCGTCAATGAGCGGCTGGTTTTCCTTGTTCACGGCGTACGCGGTGAAGTTCTGGGTGTTCACAACCGACTCGGCAATGACCGTGCCGTCGCCTTCCTTGACCTGGCCGGTGGCCTGCTGGGACGGAGCGACCCAGGCGTCAACCTGACCGTTCTTCAAGTTGGCGTAGGCGGTGTTGTAGTCCTCGAAGCGGACGGGTTCGATCTGGAGGGTGTTGGTGACGTAGTCATCCTGCACCGTGCCCTGGACCACGGCGATGCGGGTGTCCTTGGTCAGGTCCTTGAACCCCTTGATGTTGGAGTCCTTCTTGGCGACGACGGCCATGTAGCCGAAGTCGTAACCGTTCGTGAAGCCGACGGTCTTACGGCGCGCGTCGGTGGTGGAGATCGAGGAGGACCCGAGGTCGAACTGCTTATTCTGGACCTGGGCGAGCAGCGAGGCGAAGCCGGTCGCCTTGAACTCCACCTTGAGGCCCAGCTTGTCCGCAATGGCGCGCAGGAGCTCGTTGTCGTAGCCGGTGAACTTGCCCGACTTATCGATGTAGATGTTCGGCGGGGCGTCCGAAAGGGTGCCCACAGTCAGGGTTCCCTCGCTGATCAGGCCGAGCTTGGACTTGTCAATCTTGTCCAGGGGAGTGACGTCCTTGGTGGTGTACTTGTCCAAGGACTTCTGGTCGCTGCCCTGGAGGGCATCCGTCGGTGACGCCGTTGACTGGGCCGAACCGCCGCCGCAGGCTGCAAGGGAAACCGCCACGGCGATGGCCACGGGAACGGTGGTCAGCCACTTCAAGGCTTTGCTTTTCATCACGCAATCACTTTCGTCTGAAATTCAGTGGGTCGCGGGAGGCTCATCGGGCCCCCGGCCGCTGGCTTGGGCGCCGGGTGGAGCAGACACGCCGCGAAAGATAATTGTGTCATCCGACGTGGACGCCCATTCAATCCGAACAGATCAGAGCTGACGTGTGCGTTCTGCGAACTATCTTCAGGTTCATGTGTGATCGGCGGCGATCCTGATAGTGCTGGCGGGGTAGCGCGGAATCATCGGCGCCGGAGCAGGCGGCAAGTGGAAGCCCCGGGCGGTGTGACCTCCGTCGCAATCAATGGATTTGCGCGCAGCGGCGGACTAGTTAAGCCGTTCCGCCGGCGAACGTTTCGTTTTAAGAAGTGTTCCCGCGCCGGCGCCCAGGCGTCCGGAATCCCGCCGTTCCGAAATCCTAGAAGTCGCCCCGGCTGGCATCCTCGGGAGGCAGGACGGGCCAGTCGCCTTCGATCACGGCGGCCGGCTTCGTCTTGCGCAGGTAGCTTTGGAAGTCCGCGGCCTGGGCAGAGGCCCATTCGACCTGGAGCTGGTGCAGGTTGCCCGCCGGCATCCTGAGCTTGGGGAATTTTCCGGCCATGGCATCGAGCATCCGAAGGGTTGCCAGGGCATCGGCAGCCGAGGTGTGCGCGTTGTCCAGATTGACGCCGTACTCCTCGCACAAGGCGGTGAGCGTGCGCTTGCCCTTGCGGTACCGGTCCACCTGTTTGTTCATGACGTACGGATCCAGCACGGGGAAGCGGCTCAACTGCGGGACGCCGTAGCGGGCCGACTCGGCGGCGAGCACCGTGAAGTCGTAGCTGGCGTTGAAGGCGATGACCGGAACACCCGTGTCGAAGAGCTCCTGAAGCACGGCTGCGACCTCCCGCGTCACTTCCGCGGCGGGGCGGCCTTCGCTGCGGGCCTTCTCGGTGGTGACGCCGTGGATGTCGCTGGCCTCGGTGGGAATCTCAACGCCGGGGTCGGCGAGCCACTCGTGTTCTTGGACGATCCCGCCGTCGGAGTCCACCACGGTGATGGATGCTGTGACAATCCGCGCCGCGCGGGAGTTCCGCCCGGTCGTTTCGAGGTCGAAGGCTGCGCGGGGGAGGGTGTTCCAAGTGCTCATGCTTCAACCGTAACTGCTGCCACTGACAGTTCCTGACCGCCGTGCCCGTGTGCCGCCCGGGCACGGTTCCGGAGTCCGGAACGGCTAGGCTGGACCGATGCGGACGGAGTATGTGGAGGCGGTTCTGGAGCTCGTGGCGTTGATCCCGGCCGGCACGGCGGTGGCCTATGGCGACGTTGCGGAACTCCTCGGCGCCGGCGGCCCGCGCCAGGTCGGATCGGTCATGAGCCACTATGGCAGCAGCGTGCCCTGGTGGCGCGTCCTGAAATCCAGCGGGGACGCCCCGCCCGGCCTGGAGCACGAGGCATTGGGCCTTTATCTGCAGGAGGGGACGCCGCTGCTGGGCCGCTACGAGGACTTCCGCCGGACCGGCGAGGGGCGCTGGCGTGTTGACCTGGCCTCCGGCCGGTGGGCGCCCACCGACGCCGATTTCGACCGGATCGATGCCATCGCGGAGCGGCTCGAGCGGGAGTCGCATAAATTGTCGGTACCCGATGATGAAATGACTGTGTGAGTACCCCCAGCCACCTCGAACCAAGCCTGCAGCGGTCCGGGTCCCGTCCCCTTCCCGGGGCGGGGCGCGCAACGGGAGCGGGGCTGCGCCTGTTGCCGCCCCGGACCCAGCACAGCGCGGTGCCGGTGCTGTCACCGGACCAGCTCGCCGCCGTCGAGGTCCCGCCCGGCTCCGGCCCCGTCCTGGTGCCCGGCGCGCCCGGCACCGGCAAGTCGACGGTCCTTGTCGAGGCTGCCGTCCGCCGCACCCTGCGCGATGGCCTGGATCCGGAGCGGATGCTCATCCTGGCTCCCGGGCGGCTCGCCGCGGATACGCTCCGCGACCGGTTCACGGCCCGCCTGGACCGGAGCCTGAGCACGACGCCGGCACGGACCTGGGCGTCATATGCCTTCGATCTGATCCGCCGTGCCAAGGCCGAAGGCCTCCTGCCGCTTCCGCGCCAACCGAAGCTGCTCTCCGGCCCGGAACAGGACCTGATCATCAAGGAACTGCTGGAGGGCCATGCGCTGCCCGGCCTCGAGCTGCCCTGGCCCGAGGACCTGGGCGCCGCCCTGCAGACCCGCGGTTTCCGGCAGGAAGTGCGCCAGCTCTTTGACCGGATCATCGAATCCGGGCGGACCGCCGAGGACCTTGTAGCCTTGGCCAGGCAGTGCAACCGGCCGGACTGGATTCCGGCGGCCGCCCTGTACTCCGAGTACCGTGATGTCCTGGACCTCCGCATGCCCGAGGCCTTCGACCCCGCCGGCATCATCACTGCCGCGCGCCAGATCTTCCAGGACTCACCCGATTTCCTCGCCGCCGAACGCGACCGCCTGCAGCTGATTCTCGTGGATGACATCCAGGAGGCGAACCCGGCGGTCTTCGAATTGCTCGCCGACATCGCCGCCGGCAAGGATGCCATCATCACCGCCTCGCCGGACACCGTGGTTCAGGGCTTCCGCGGGGCACGCCCCGATCTCGTGGCGGAGCTTCCCGGCCTCCTGGCCCCTGACGGGACGATCCTGGAACGACCCCTGTGGACGGCGCATCGGCAGGACCCGGCCGTGGCAGAGGCATGGCTGTCAGTGGCCGGGCGCATCTCCCGCAGGTCCGGAGGGCAGTCCGCCCGCCGGCTTGAACAGCCCGGACCAGTGCCGGCGCCGGACGGGCGACCAGTCCCGACACCGGACAGAGCCGCCGGCGCCCGCGCGGGGACGGTCGAGGCCCACCTGTTGCCGTCCCCGGTCCACGAGCTGCGGTATGTGGCCCAGCGGATCCTCGAAGCCCAGCTGAACGACGCCCGGGAACTCGGGGACATCGCCGTGATCGTGCGCAACGGCGGCCAGCTCAGCCAGTTGCAGCGGTACCTGGCCGGCCAGGGGATCCCGGTCCGGATCCCCGTCGCCGAATCCGCAGTCCGGGACGAGGTCGCGGTCCGTCCGCTGCTCGATGCCTATGCGGTGGCCCTGGACCCTGCCGTGCTCACACCCGAGTCAGCGGTGTCCTTGCTGACGTCCCGGATAGGCGGCGCCACCGCGATTGAACTGCGGAGGCTGCGGCAGTCGCTGCGCCGGGAGGAACTCCTGGGCGGCGGCGGACGCACCAGCGACGCGCTCCTGGTCGAAGCCCTGCTGGAGCCGGGAGCGCTCGCAACGCTGGGCATCGAGGGTCACTCGGCCCGCCGGATTGCCCGGATGATCGCAGCGGGCCGGGACGCCGCCGGTGCCCCCGGAGGCAACGCCGAGACGGTACTCTGGGCGCTCTGGCATTCCACCGGCCTGGCCTCGCGCTGGACCGACGCCGCCCTCGCCGGAGGATCAGCCGGTGCCCGGGCCGACCGTGACCTTGATGCCATGATGGCGCTGTTCCATACCGCGGAACGCTTTGTGGACCAGCTGCCCGGTTCCGGCCCGGAGCAGTTCCTTGAATACCTGCTCAGCCAGGAACTTCCCATGGATACCCTGGCCGCCCGGGCGCAGCTGGAAGACGCGGTGGAGCTCATGACCCCTGCCAGCGCGGCCGGCCGCGAATGGCCGGTGGTAATTGTGCCCGGACTTCAGGAAGGCGTGTGGCCCAACACCCGGTTGCGCGGCGAGCTGCTCGGCAGCACGTTGTTCGCCGACGCCGTCGAGCACGGCGTGGAGTATGCCCTGCGACTGGATCCGCAGAGCCGGCTGCGCGAAATACGCTATGACGAGCTCCGGAGCTTTTCCACGGCAGTGTCCCGCGCCCGGGAGGTGCTGATCTGCACGGCGGTGTCCTCGGAGGACGAGCAGCCGTCCTCGTTCCTGGACTATGTGGCGCCGTTGCGGCCCGGGCAGGACCGCCGGGGCTTTACCCCGGTCGAGCGTCCGCTGACCCTCCGGGCGCTGGTCGCGGAACTGCGGCAGTACGCCCAGCTCGACCCGAGGGCGGCCGAATCGGCGGAAGCCGCTGCCGTGCTGGGGGGCCTGGCCACGGCCCAGCCGCCGGTTCCGGGCGCGCACCCCGCGAGCTGGTGGGGGCTGGTGGAGTTGTCCTCGGAGGAGGCGGTGGTTCCGCCGGGCGGTACCGTGTTCGTGTCGCCCTCGAAGGTCGAAACCGTGCAGAAATCTCCGCTGGACTGGTTTGTCCAAGCCGCCGGCGGTGAAGCCGCAACCGATTTTGCCCGCAGCCTCGGAACGCTGGTCCACGCCATTGCGCAGGACCTCCCGGACGCCTCGGGAAGCGAATATGTCGCCGAACTCGTCCGGCGCTGGCCCACGCTGGGGATGAAGGACAACTGGGAAGGCAAACTGGACTTCCAGCGAGCCGAGTCCATGGTCCGCAAGCTCGCCCAGTATGTCCTCGTGATGCGCAGCGAGGGCCGGAGCCTGATCGGCGTCGAACAGGACTTTGAGGTGAAGCTGCCGGACGTTCCGGCGGAGGCCGCTTCCACACAGGCCGGATCCGATCCCGGCGACGGCGGAAGCACCGGTCCGGCGCGGCCCGCCGTGCTCAGGGGTCAGGTCGACCGGCTCGAGATCGACGCCGAGGGCAGGCTGGTGATCATCGACCTCAAGACCGGAAAACGCCAGCCCGGCAAAGCGGATCTGGACCGGCACCCGCAGCTGGGCGCCTATCAGGCCGCCGTGCTGGCCGGCGGCTTCGCGGGTCCCGACGACGGTCCGCCGCCGCTGCCGGGCGGCGCCGTCCTGGCCCAGCTGGGCACCACCACCAAGAGCCCCGGCATCCAGGCCCAGGCACCGCTGGATCCGCAGGACAACTGGGCACTGGAGATGGTCGGCGACGCCGCCCGCGTAATGTCCGGGAGCGTTTTCCAGGCCCGCCACGATCCGTCCAAGGGAGGCCACGGCGGCCACGGCTGCCGGCTCCCTGAAGTGTGCCCGCTGTGCGTGCGGGGAAAGCAGGTTACTGAATGAGCCCCGAGGCGCCGGCAAGCGGCCCGACCGACCCGCATCCGGCACCGGCTCCCCTTCCCGCGCCCCTTCCCGAGCCACGGTTCAGCCCGGAAGAGCTGTCGGCACTGCTGGGGGAGGGGAACAGCCCCACGGCCGAACAGTCCCTGATCATTTCCTCGCCCCTCACGCCGCGGCTCGTGATCGCCGGGGCGGGGTCGGGGAAGACCGCAACCATGGCGGACCGGGTGGTGTGGCTCGTCGCCAACGGCTGGGTCCGGCCGGAGGAAGTCCTCGGCGTCACCTTCACCCGCAAGGCCGCCGGTGAACTCGCCTCGCGGATCCGGGCCAAGCTGGCCGCCCTGGCGCGCATCGCGGCGGCCGACACCGGGAACACGCTCTTCCCTGCCGGGCTGCTGAGCGCGGATGCGCTTGAACCCAAGGTCTCCACCTACCACTCGTATGCGAGCGGCATTGTGTCCGACTACGGTCTCCGCCTCGGTGTCGAACGCGACGTCGTGCTGCTCGGCGGCGCCCAGTCGTTCCAGCTCGCCAGCGAGGTGGTGGAAGCCTTTGACGGGGACTACGAACACTTCCGGTCCGCCAAATCGACGCTCGTCAAGGCCGTGATCCAGCTGGCGGGAGAGTGCTCCGAGCATTTGCAGGACCCGACCCAGGTCCGTGGCTGGCTCTTGGAGCGGGTCGCCGAGTTCGAGTCGCTCCCGTATGTCGCAGAAGCCAAGAAGAACCCCACCCAGGCTGCGGGCGAGCTCAGCGCGATGCTTCGCACGCGGGCCAGCGTCGCGGACATGGTGGGCCGCTATTCCGAGGCGAAGCGCGCCCGCGGCGCCCTGGACTTCGGTGACCTGGTGGCCCTGGCGGCGCGGGTGGCCAGTGAGATTCCGGTCGCCGCCCAAACGGAGCGCCAGCGTTACAAGGTGGTGCTGCTCGATGAGTTCCAGGACACCTCGCACGCCCAGTTGGTGCTGTTCTCCCGGCTCTTCGGCGACGGCCATGCGGTTACCGCGGTGGGGGACCCGAACCAGTCCATCTACGGATTCCGGGGAGCGTCCGCCGGGCAACTCTTCCATTTCGTCCGCGAATTCCCGATCCTCGTCAGCGGCGAAGGCACCGACACCGCCAATGGCAGCTCGCGGGGCCGGGGCAGCGGGCAGGCCCGGCGCTTTGCCGTGGCGCCCACCTCCTACTTGACTACAGCGTGGCGCAACGGACGCAACATCCTGGCCACGGCCAACCTCATTTCGGCGCCGCTGAGCAAGGCGGCGGCGAACCTCGGGGCCGCCGGGGCCCGGGAAAGCGCCGACGCCGTCGAGGTCCCGCCACTGCAGCCCAGCCCGGCCGCGGTGGACGGCAGAGTGGTGATGGGACGGTTCGCCACGGACGAAGCCGAGGCTGCGGCGATCGCCGGCGATGTGCTGAAATTTCGCGTAACGGACTTCGACGCCGCGCACTCCGCCGACCCGGTTCCGCCGGCCATGGCTGTCCTGTGCCGGCGCCGGGCACAGATGGAATGCATTCGCCGCGAGTTCGAAGTCCGGGGCATTCCCTATGAAATCGTTGGGCTCGGCGGGCTGTTGGACACGCCGGAAATCATCGATCTTGTCGCTACGCTCCGGGTTTTGGCCGACCCGGGCCGCTCGGACTCCCTCATGCGCCTGCTGGCCGGCGCGCGGTGGCGGATCGGCCCGGCGGACCTGATGGCCCTGCGGGACTGGTCAAGTTTCCTGGCCCGCCGTCGGGGCCACCCCGGCGGCCTGGACGCCGGCGACGCCGGACAGGGTGCCGGAGACGCCGGGGGTGCCGTAGACGATACTGACGACGCAGTGATTGAAGGCGACATCACGGACGCCGCCAGCCTGGTCGAGGCCCTGGACTGGCTGCCCCGCGACGGCTGGACCTCGGCGCACGGACGCAGACTGAGCCAGGAGGCCCGGGACCGTCTGCAGCGGCTCTCGGACGAGCTCCGGCAGTTGCGCAGCTACATGGGGGACGACCTCACCACTTTGCTCGGCGAGGTCGAACGGGCGATGCTCCTGGACATCGAAGTTGCGGCGCGGCCGGGGATCAGTATCCATCAGGCCCGCCGCAATCTGGACGCCTTCCAGGACGCGGCGGCCGGGTTCCTGCACACCTCGCAGCGGGTCGACGTCCTGGCGTTCCTTGCATGGCTGGAAGCCGCGGCGGCCGAGGAAAACGGTCTGGATGCCGCAGCGCCGGAGGTGAACCACGAGGCCGTCCAGCTGCTGACCGTGCATGCCTCCAAGGGGCTGGAATGGGACGTCGTGTTCGTTCCCGGGCTCAATTCCGGGGCGTTCCCCAGCAGCCGTGACTCGCGGTGGAGCAGCGGCAGTGCGGCACTGCCGTGGCCGTTGCGCGGCGATCGCACCGATTTGCCCCAATGGGACCTGGTCCAGCCGGACCAAAAAGGCTGGCTCGACGCCGAGAAGGAGTTCAAGTCTGCCGTCCAGGCGCACGGCGAGGCCGAGGAACGGCGCCTGGCCTACGTGGCGTACACCCGTGCCAAACACGTGCTCTGGCTATCGAGTGCGGCGTGGGTGGGGTCCCGGGCAGGTTTGGCGGAGATGTCTCCCTTCCTTGCCGGGCTCGAGGGCCTCACCGCCGACGGCTCGGCCGAAATCCATCCGCTGTCCGTCACCGAGGACGCGCTGCCGGCCGAAAGCCCCCTGACCTCTGAACTCGAAGTCGCCGCCTGGCCCTATGATCCGCTGGAGGGCCCGCATGACCCCCGGACGGGAAAACGGCTGCGGCTTGTCCCGGGCCGGCGGGCGGCCATGGAATCCGCAGCGGCCCGCGTCCTGCGGGCAATGGACGCCGGCCCGGATGGCGCGGAGGCCGGAAAACGTCCCGTCCTGCGCGGTCCTGCCGCCGGGTGGGCGCAGGAGGCGGCCACTTTGCTGGAACGCCGGTCCCGGCGTTCGGTGGTACAGGATGTGCATCTGCCCGGGCACATCTCGGCGTCGACTCTCGTGGACCTGGAAGATGACCCAGGCTCCGTTGTGGCCCGGCTGCGCCGGCCGATACCGCGCGAACCGGGGATGTCGGCCCGCAAGGGCACGGCCTTCCACGCCTGGGTGGAGGAATACTTCGGCGCCGCCGGGATGCTGGACCTGGGTGAGGCCGCCGGCGCCGACGACCACATCGACGAGGCCTACGGCCTGGATTCCATGGTGGAAACTTTCCGTCAGTCCGAGTGGGCCCACCGCGCCCCCGCCCACGTCGAGGTCCCGGTCGAGACACGGATCGGCGACGTCGTGGTCCGGGGCAGGATCGACGCCGTGTTCCGCGACGCCGACGGCCGCTGGGATCTTGTGGACTGGAAGACCGGCCGCCGCCCCTCGGCGGCCCAATTGAAGGTCAAGGCAGTCCAGCTCGCCGTCTACCGGCTGGCCTGGGCCCGGCTCAAGGGGGTCCCGTTGGAGGACGTCCGGGCCGCTTTCTACTACGTGGCCGACAACCAGGTGGTCCGCCCCCATGACCTCGGATCAGCGGAAAAGCTTGAGGAAATCGTGGCGGCGGCGCTGGGGAGGACGGCGACGCACAGCGGCGCCTAGCGGATGTCATCCGGCCGGAGAAAGCCCGCCGAACGAGCCGGCGGGGCAGTACACCTGAACCGGCCGGCAGCCGGCGCTAGCGGGACGCGGAGTCGACCACCGTGATCGCGGCGGTTGACGTGTTGTCACCGGATCCGGGCTCCGCAGCGGTCTCGGGCTGTACAGGGGAGTCGCGCTGCACAGCGGTCTCGGGATGTACGACAGAGCCGGGCTGGACGACGGCGATCGATTGCGTCGACGTGTCGTTACCGGCGGGAACCGCTGCCCCGGCGTCACTGTCACCGGCCTCACTGACCTTCCCGGCGTCCGTGTCGGGGGCCGCCGCCTGCGGGGCGCCGTCCAGCGCGGCATCAGCGCTGGAGGACTCGGAGGACGTGGAGGACTTGGCGGCACCGGGGATTGCGGTGATGTCGGCGGGCGCACCTGCGGCCTTACCGGCGCCCGGCTCGGCGCTTGCCGGGTCGCCTGCCTCAGCGGCTGTGGCTGTTTCTGCGACGGGCTGGGGGACAGCCGCCGGTTCGTCGGCGCCCGTTTCGCGGGGGATAGGCGTGACGTGCACAGCGGGCATGGCACTGATGCCGGCAGTGGCACCATCAGCCGAAGCGCTGCCCGGGACCGGCTCCATAGGCAGCAGCGTGACCTTGCTGACGGCGGGCGCCGTCCCGTTGGCCGCAGGGGCCGGCGCGGCCGGGACCGTCGGCGCATCGACATGAGCACCGGCGTCGGCAATGGCTTGTTCTGTGCCGGGGTCGGGGGCCGCGACCGGCTGCGGCAGCGGTTCCACGCTGATCGGCTGGCCGCCGTGTTCCGCCACGTCCTCCGCCAGTGTGGCGAGCATGGATTCCGCCTCGTCGACCATTTCCTGGTTGCCGGCGGCCATGCCCTTGACCAGATACTGCGCCAGGGCGAATTCGGCAGAGAGCGCGGCCCGCCGCAACAGGTGCGCATCGGGCGCGTCGCGCCGGCTGGAGGTGTAGTGATCCAGGACCGCGTTCACAAAGTCCTGTTCGTTGGAGGCGACCAGCCAGGCCATGTCGTCCGCCGGGTCACCGATGCGCAAGTCGGTCCAGCCCGTCACTGCGGTCACACGCTCACCCTCGACCAGCAGGTTGTCCTCGTGGAGGTCGCCGTGAACGACGCAGGGATTGAAGCGCCAGAGCGAGACGTCTTCCATGGCGTGTTCCCAGCGCCGCAGCAGCAGCGGCGGGATTTTTCCGGTCGTGGCCGCCTGGTCCAGTTCGTTAAGGCGCCGCTGGCGGAATTCGTTGGGCGTATAGCTGGGCAGATCGGCGTTGCTCACGATTGACCGCGGGAGGTCATGGATCGCTGCCAGGGCCGCCCCGATTTCGCGGGCCAGCGCGGGAGAGCCGTTGCTGAGCTCGTCCAGGGAGCGGGTGGCGCCGGCCAGGTGCGAATAGACAAACGTGCTGAGCTGGCCTTGCCGGACCGTTCCCGCCACGGTGGGCATGAGGAACGGGAGCTCGGCCCGGATGCCGGGAGCGAAGGCCCGCAGTACCAGGAATTCGGTTTCCAGCCGGGCGCTCGCTTCGGCATGCCGGGGGGAGCGGACGCGCCAACGCTTGCCCTCAGAGTCCAGCAGGAGGGCCGCGTCGAAGTCCGCCGGATCGTCGGGCGCAGAGCTGACGGCGGTCGGGGTCAGGCCGGGTACCGCCGCCGTTGCTACAGCTGCCAGTTCGATTGGTTTCCTTCTCACCCTTCCACGGTAGATTGAGCGGCGCCCAAGTCGGCGATGCACTGCGGCGAGTCTTGAGATCGGGGACAAATCGGAGGGAAATAGGCGCTGAATCCGGGGCAAGCGGCCTGTTCCGCACACGCTGTGGAGCGCCCGGCGGCATGGTCGGCAAATGTCAATTGTCTGCCCGAGTCAGTACGGTGGGTGTATGAGTCTTGCGGAGTCAGCGGCATCTTCATCGGCATCACAGCAAACACCCTCCGAATCCCCGGCACCCGACGGTGCGGCCCCGCCGGTGCATCTCCTGCCGGCAAACCACCTCATGGAGACGGTCCTTCCCGTGCGCCCGGCCCTAATCGACCGCGGATCCGCGGCGCGGGCGAAACCCGGAATGCTCGCGGAGCTGGTCGGTTCAGGCGCGGCGCAGGCCGTGGTGCTCTCCGGCCGGCAGGCCCTCGTCAGCGGCAACAGCCTCGTGCTCCTCAACGCGGCCGAGCTCTCCGGGCACCTGGCCGACACCCCGTACGCTCCCGAACACGTGATTTACCTCGGTTCCGCCCTGGCCGGTTCGGACCTCGACGCCGGCACTGAGCTTGTCCTCTTTGTCCTCCCGCTTCAGTTCGAAGTGCAGGCCGAGGAATTTGAGGCTCACGTGGCCGGCGTTCCCAGCGATGCGCAGTGGGTGGGTTTCCGCGAAGTCGCGGCACGCCTGAACGCCACGGACACGGCGTTGTTCATCGAAGCCAGCGCCATCGCCAACTGGCACTCCACCCACACGCACTGCCCGCGCTGTGGCACTCCCACGCAGCCGGAAGCCGGTGGCTGGGTCCGGCGCTGCCCGGCCGATAACTCCGAGCACTTCCCCCGGACGGATCCGGCCATCATCGTCACCGTGGTGGGCCCCGACGGGAGGCTGCTGTTGGGCGGAGGCGGACCGCTCGACGCCCGGAACTATTCGACCCTCGCCGGCTTCGTCGAACCGGGGGAGTCCCTCGAACAGGCCGTGCAGCGCGAAATCGGCGAGGAAGTCGGGGTCCGCGTCACCGCGTCCCAGTACCTTGGATCGCAGTCCTGGCCGTTTCCCGCCTCCCTGATGCTCGGCTTCACGGCCACCACGCCGGACACCGAAGCCCGGCCCGACGGCGTCGAGGTCACCAGGGCACGGTGGTTCAGCCGGAGCGAACTGCAGGACGCCGTCCTCAGCGGCGAGATTGTCATTTCCAGCAGGCTCTCCATCGCCCGGTCCCTTATTGAACACTGGTACGGCGGCGTCATTCAGGACGCCGCGGACAGCGCCTGACACTGCCGTATACAGGCTGACACCGCCTGCCCCTGTCCGCAGGACACCGACTACCGACTGAGCAGCAAAAGTGACCACAGAGAAATTGAACTTCAGCACCATCCCCGGCGGGGAACCGTCGGGCGGCACGACGTCGGGCGATGCCCCGCCTGGCGATGCCCCCGAACCTGACAGCCGTTCGCTGGAGGAACGGATCCTCGGCGGCCTCGACGCCGAGCAGCGCGAGGTCGCCAGCACCCTCCAGGGGCCCATGTGTGTCCTGGCCGGTGCCGGGACCGGCAAGACCCGCGCCATCACGCACCGGATCGCCTACGGCGTGCACTCAGGGGTGTACAGCCCGCAACGGCTCCTCGCTGTCACCTTCACGGCCCGGGCTGCCGCCGAGATGCGCAGCCGGCTCCGTGACCTCGGCGTCGGCAACGTTCAGGCCCGTACCTTCCACGCCGCGGCGCTGCGCCAGTTGCAGTTCTTCTGGCCGCAGGCGGTCGGCGGCACCTTGCCCAACCTGCTGGACCACAAGGCGCAAATGATTGCCGAGGCCGCGCGGCGGCTCCGGCTCAGCACGGACCGCGCCTCCATCCGGGACCTCGCCTCCGAAATCGAGTGGGCCAAGGTATCCATGCTGACCCCGGCGAACTATCTGGAGAACGCCCAGGGCCGTGGCAATCCGGGCGGCTTCGACCTGACGGCCGTGGCACGGGTCTTCCAGTCCTATGAGGACGTCAAGACCGACCGCAACGTCATCGACTTCGAGGACGTGCTGCTGATCACCGTGGGGATCCTGCAGGAGGACCCAAAGGTGGCAGCGACCGTCCGGGAACAGTACCGGCACTTCGTCGTCGACGAGTACCAGGACGTCTCGCCGCTGCAGCAGCGGCTCCTGGAGCTGTGGCTCGGCGGACGCGACGAGCTCTGCGTCGTGGGCGACGCCAGCCAGACCATCTACTCCTTCACCGGCGCCTCCCCGAAGCACCTGCTCGGGTTCAAAGCGATGTATCCCGAGGCCCACGTCGTTAAGCTGATCCGGGACTACCGGTCCACTCCCCAGGTAGTCAGGCTCGCCAACGACCTCCTCGCCGGCCGGCGCAGCGGCGGACCGGTGGCGGACGCCGCCTGGGCCACACCTTTGCAGCTCGTGGCGCAGCGGCCGGCGGGCCCGGTGCCGCGGTTCACCGAATGCTCGGATGACGAGGCGGAGGCCGCCACTGTCGCCGCGCGGATCCGCGAGCTCCTCGATGCCGGAACTCCGGCGAGCCAGGTCGCCGTGCTCTTCCGCACCAACGGGCAGTCCGAAGCCTACGAACAGGCGCTGGCCTCGGCGGGGATCGGCTACCAGCTGCGCGGCGGTGAGCGGTTCTTCGCGCGGAAGGAGGTCCGGGACGCCATCCTGCAGCTCCGGGCCGCGACCCGGGCGGTGGCTGAAACCGCCACGCCCGAGCCGCTCGGGCAGCTGGTCCGGGACATCGTCGCCTCCCTGGGCTACACGGACGCGGCGCCGCACAGCGGCGGCGCTCTCCGGGAGCGCTGGGAATCGCTGGCCGCCCTCGTGGCGCTGGCCGACGAACTCGTGATCAGCAGGGGCCCGCAGTTCTCGCTCCCGGACTTTGTCAACGAGCTCCAGGAACGGTCCCTGGCCCAGCACGCACCGACCGTGCAGGGCGTTACCCTGGCATCGCTGCACGCCGCCAAGGGCCTGGAATGGGACGCCGTGTTCCTGGTCGGGCTGAGTGAGGGCCTCGTGCCGATCTCGTTCGCGGACACTCCGGAAGCGGTGGACGAGGAACGCCGGCTCCTGTACGTCGGGATCACCCGCGCCCGCGAACACCTGTCCCTGTCCTGGTCCACTGCCCGGACACCCGGCGGACGCGCCAACCGCAAGCCCTCGCGCTTCCTGGACGGCCTGCGCCCCGACTCGGTGGCCAGCTCCCACCTGCGGGGCAAGGGCCCGGCGCCGCGCCGGAAGGCGGCCGTTCCGGCGTCGTGCAGGGTCTGCGGCAGCATGCTCTCCAGCGGCGCGGAGCGCAAGGTGGGCCGCTGCAACCAGTGCCCGCCCAGTTACGAGGAACAGACGTTCGACGCGCTCAGGCAGTGGCGGAAGGACGTGGCCCTTGAGGCGGACGTCCCGGCATTCGTCGTGTTCACCGATGCCACCCTGACCGCCATCGCCGAGGCACGCCCCGAGTCGCTGGAGCAGTTGGCCAAACTCGCCGGCGTGGGTCCATCCAAACTGGAGAAGTACGGCGAGGCCGTTCTGACAGTCCTGGCCGAAAGCACGGTTCAGTGAAGCCGGGGAGTTCAGTGACGCCCGGTTCAGTTCCGGCTGCCATTCCGCTGACCACCGCCGACGGCGCCCCGGTCGTGGTCCGCCGCTCTGCGCGCCGACGCCGCACGGTCGCCGCGTTCTGGGAGGACGGCACCGCCGTCGTCGCCATCCCCGCGTCCTTCAGCAGGGCGCAGGAACGGGAGTGGGTCCATCGCATGCTGGAAAAACTCCGGCGCCAAGGGGACCGGGCGGCGCGGGGTTCCGGCCGGCGCCGCCCCCGCAGCGATGCCGACCTTGCCGCCCACGCCGCGGATCTGTCGGCGAAGTACCTGGGCGGCAGGGCGGTGCCCTCCTCGGTCCGCTGGGTCACCAACCAGAATTCGCGCTGGGGTTCCGCGACGCCGTCCGAAGGCACCATCCGGCTCTCGGCGAAGCTGCAGCCCATGCCGCAGTGGGTGATCGACTACGTGCTGCTTCACGAACTGGCCCACCTCCTAGTGGCCGGCCACGATGCCGCCTTCTGGCGGTTGCTGACGGCGTACCCGGAGACTGAGCGCGCCAAGGCCTTCCTGGAAGGGGTCTCGTTCGCGACCTCACGCGGCCTGGCGCCCGACGGCGGATACGACGAAGCCCCGGACGGAACCGAAATCCCGGCCGGGGCCGACTAGCGTTCGGCTAGGCCTTGGGCGTGCCGCCGTCGTCCGGTCCGCCGTCGTCCGGTCCGCCGTCCTGACGGTCGTCGTCCTTGGCCGCCGGTTCGTCCGTGCCCTCTGAATCCGCGGTGCCCTCTGAATCCGGAGTGCCCTCTGAACCCGGAGTGCCCTCGGTGTCCGTGGCGTCGGCGCCGGCCGGCGCGTCGAACCCTCCGCTGAGCAGCTTCTGCAGGGCGTCATCCACTTCGCTGTCGCTGGCTTCGGCGAGTTTGCGGCGTTCGCTGAAGCCTTGCGGGTCTTCCAGGTCCTCTGCTGTGGGAAGCAGGTCGGGATGCTGCCAAACGGCGTCGCGGCCGTCGACCCCACGCTCTTCCTTGAGCAAGGCCCACAGTGTGGCAGCCTCGCGGAGCCGGCGCGGCCGCAGTTCGAGTCCCACGAGGGAGGAGAACGCGTGCTCCGCGGGGCCCCCGGTGGCCCGGCGCCGCCGGACGGTTTCGCGCAGTGCGGCGGCGGACGGCAACATCTTCTCGGTCGCACCCCAGGTGAGTTCGTCCACCCAGCCCTCCACCAGGGCCAGCGCGGTCTCCAGCTTTTCGAGGGCCTGCTCCTGGGCGGGAGTCCGCTGCGGCATGAAGACACCCTGCGAGAGCGCCTCCTGGATGCCCTCGGGGTTGCTGGGATCGATCTCGCGTGCCAGTTCTTCGATCTTGGACGTGTCGATGTGGATGCCGCGGGCGTAGGCCTCGATAGCGCCGAGCAGGTGCCCGCGCAGCCAGGGGACCTGGACGAAGAGGCGGGCGTGTGCCGCCTCGCGCACGGCCAGGAACAGGCGGATGTCGTTCTCCGGCAGGCTGAGGCCCTCACCGAATTTCTCCACGTTGGCCGGCAGAAGCGCCATTTCAAGGTCTGCGAGGGGCACGCCAATGTCCGTCGAGCTGACCACTTCGGCCGAGAGCGCGCCGATCGCCTGGCCGAGCTGCATGCCGAAGATCGCCCCGCCCATGTTCTGGATCATCGAGGAGGCGCCGCCCATCATGGACTTCATTTCCTCGGGCATCTGCTCGGTCATGGCGGCCGAGAGCGCATTGGCAATGCTGTTGGCCACGGGCTCGGTCAGCCGCTTCCACGTCCCAAGGGTTTCCTCGACCCATTCGGCGCGGGACCACGCCCGGCCGATCAGTCCCGTGGCCGGAAGCCCGGTGACCTGGTCGAGCCACAGTTCGGCCAGCCGAAGGGCCTCGTCGACCTCCCGCGACTGATGCGCCGTGACCGAGGGGTCGGATCCGCTGGCGGCGACGCGCCGGGCGTTGTCATGTGCCAGCTGCCAATTGACGGGCCCCTCCGAGGGGGCGCTCATCATCGCCTGCACCTGGGAGAACATCTGGGCCAGGAGGTTTGGATCGTCCGGGAGGCCTGCCGCCTTGGCGAGCTCGGCGGGGTCGATATTGCCCATGCCCTGCCCGCCCATCAGGTTTTTGAGCATTTCGGCCAAGGGATCCTTGGGTTCCTCGTCGCCATTGGACGGATTGAGTGGGTTGGAGGTCATGATCCCGCCGATCGTCGGTGTGGCTGCTTCTCAACTTCACGGTACCCCTGTGCAAGAGTGGCTGTCTGCCGAAACCGCGCCACGTTCGCTGTAGGCAAAGAGCCGTCCGGGGTCCCAAGCGCGTAGGCTTGGAAGTTGGAATATTTGCACGCGGCAGCCTCGGGTTAGGCTGCGGCCCTGGTGCGTGGTCGCGGTGGCCTCTCGGGCTTGTCCTGGCAGGGCCGCAGCCCCTCGTGCCGGCACGGAGAGGTCGTTCAATGACAATCACCCACGGTGAGCAGCCCGCCAGCGACCCAGCGGCCGGCCCTGCCCGGGGCAGGAGGGCGCGACTGGCTGGCGCCGGCGTGCGGCGCCCGCGCAACAACCGGTCTTCAGCCATGCTTGTCTCGGGGCTGCTTGCCGCCGCGCTGGGCATCACCGCGGTGAGTCTTCCCGTGCCCTACGTGATCGAGTCTCCCGGCCCCACCTTCAACACCATCGGCCAGGATAACGGCAAACCGGTGATCAGCGTCAGCGGCCATGAGTCGTTTCCCGCCAAGGGCAGCCTGGACCTGACCACTGTCTATGTCGACGGCGGTCCCAACGGTTCGGTCAGCGTCTTCGAGGCGTTCTCGGCATGGCTGAACGGGACCAAGGCCGTCTACCCCCAGGAACTGCTGTTCCCCACCGGCGTCACCAAGGAACAGTCCCAGCAGGAGAGCGCCACCGCGATGACCACCTCCCAGGAGAACGCCATCGCCTCGGCACTGAAGGAACTGAAGATTCCGTTCGGGCAGAAAATGCAGGTGGCCGGGCTCCCGGACGACTCCGCCTCGAAGGGACTGCTGCAGGCAGGGGACGAACTTGTCTCCATCAATGACAAGCCCATCACTGCGCTCGGCGTGGTCCAGGCGGAACTGGCCGCCGGCAACGGCAAGCCCGCCAAGGTCATCGTGGAACGCGCCGGCGCCCGGGTGCCAGTCACCATCACGCCGGCCAAAAACAGTGCGGGCCGCTACATCCTCGGTGTCTTGCTGCAGTACAAGTTCACCTTCCCGTTTGATGTCACCATCTCGCTCGACAAGGTCGGTGGCCCCAGTGCGGGCATGATGTTCGCGCTTGGCATCATTGACACCGTCACTCCCGGGGACCTGACCGGCGGCAGGCACATCGCCGGAACCGGAACCATCACCCCGGACGGTGCCGTAGGACCCATCGGCGGGATCGCCCAGAAGATGCAGGGGGCGCGGTCCGGCGGGGCCACGCTGTTCCTGGCCCCTGCGGCCAACTGCGAAGACGTCCTGGGCCACATCCCCGACGGCCTGCAGGTGGTCCGGGTCGAGAACCTCACCGAGGCCCGCAAGGCAGTTGAACTGGCGGCGTCAGGCGGCGACACATCGGGCCTGCCGGTCTGCACCAACAACTAGACTGGCCGCGGAACTAAGCGCCGGCCCCAATCGTGGCACTAATTGACGGCCGCGCCGTCCCGCCGGGACCCTGCTGCAGGGCCCTGACGGAACGGCGGTGACGGCCGTTAGAATGCATCAACCTGCAACACCGGCACTTGGTCGCCAGACTGAGCCACAGCAGCGACTGATAACTAAAAACCAGCAGTAGACGACCAGCTATGAGGTACCGAGTTTGTCCCGTCCCGCCAGCACTGTCCCGCCCGGAAGACCCCAGACACGACGCGGCGCCCTGACGCCGACGCTGATCATCGTGGCCCTGATCGTGGTCGGATTCATCTTCTTCGCCAATGTCTGGACGGATGTCCTCTGGTACCAGCAGCTCGGCTACTTCGAAGTGTTCCTGACCGAGAACCTGGCCAGGATCGTGATCTTCCTGACAGGTTTCGCTGTCATGTTCCTGGCCGTCTTCTTCGCCATCAGGATTGCCTACCATGCGCGGCCGGTGTACGCCCCCGATTCGGAAATCCGGGACAACCTCAACCGCTACCAGGCGCAGCTCGAACCGATCCGCCGCGTCGTGATGGTGGGGCTTCCCATCCTCTTTGGCCTGTTCGCCGGCAGCGCCGCGGCCAGCCAGTGGCAGAAAGTCCTCCTGTTCCTGAACCAGGAGCCATTCGGCCAGAACGATCCGCAGTTCGGGCTCGACATCAGCTTCTACCTCATGACTCTTCCCTTCCTCGGCTTCGTCACCGGGTTCCTCATCAGCGTCACGGTGATCGCTGGCCTTGCCGGCATCCTCACCCACTACCTCTACGGCAGCATCCGGATCATGGAACGCGGGATCTTCACCAGCCGCGCCGCGCAGATCCACCTGGCTGTCACGGGCGCCGCCTTCCTGGTGCTGATGGGCCTCAACTTTTGGCTGGACCGCTACTCCACGGTGCAGAACAACGGCGGGCGCTGGGCCGGTGCGCTGTACACGGACGTGAACGCCGTCATTCCGACCAAGGCCATCCTCGCCGTGGCCGCTGCCATCGTCGCCGTGCTGTTCATCGTCGCCGCGGTCATCGGCAAATGGCGGCTGCCGGTGATCGGCACCGCCATGCTCATCATCACGGCCATCCTGGCCGGCGGCGTCTACCCGTGGGTCATCCAGCAGTTCCAGGTCCGGCCCTCGGAGCAGACGCTGGAGAACGAATACATCAAGCGGAACATCGCGATGACCCGTGCGGCCTACGGCCTGGATAAGGTCCAGGAAAAGCGGTACAACGCCACCACCAACGCCACCACCGGCGCGCTGGCCCCCGATGCGCAGACCACCGCCAACATCCGGCTGCTGGACCCGAACCTGATCTCGGATGCGTTCTCGCAGCTCGAACAGTACCGGCCCTACTACCAGTTCCCCAGCGCCCTGAACGTGGACCGCTACGAGATCGACGGCAAGATCCAGGACACGGTCATCGCCGTCCGCGAACTTAACCCGGACGGGCTCGCCACGAACCAGCAGTCCTGGCTGAACCGGCACGTGGTCTACACCCACGGCTACGGCGTCGTCGCCGCCAAGGGCAACAAGTTCACCGTGGACGGCAAGCCGGACTTCCTGCAGGCGGGCATCCCGTCCACCGGCGCGCTCGGCAACGATTCGACCTATCAGCCCCGCGTCTACTTCGGCCAGGACTCGCCCGACTACTCGATCGTAGGCGCCCCGGATGGTGCACCGCACCGTGAGCAGGACCGGCCCGCGGCCAAGGAAGGCGACGGCGAGACGCAGTACACCTTCACCGGGAACGGCGGCCCGAATGTGGGCAGCTTCTTCAACAAGATCCTTTACGCGATCAAGTTCCAGTCCTCGGACCTGCTGCTTTCCGACGGCGTGAACGCCGAGTCCCAGATCCTCTACGACCGCAACCCGCGGGACCGCGTCGAAAAGGTGGCGCCCTACCTGACTGTTGACGGCAATCCGTACCCCGCCGTCGTCGACGGCAGGGTGAAATGGATCGTGGACGGGTACACCACCAGCCCGTACTTCCCGTACTCCCAGCAGGAGCAGCTCTCGGCCGCCACGGCCGACTCACAGACCGCCGCGAACCGGACAGTAGCCCTGCCCAACAGCTCGGTGAACTACATCCGCAACTCAGTCAAGGCCACCGTGGACGCCTATGACGGTTCCGTGACGCTGTACGCCTGGGACGACCAGGATCCGGTCCTGAAGGCCTGGCAGAAGATCTTCCCGACGTCGGTGAAGCCGTATTCGGAGATGTCCGGTGCGCTCATGAGCCACGTGCGCTACCCGGAGGACCTGTTCAAGGTCCAGCGCGAGCTTCTGGGCCGCTACCACGTGACCAACCCGGACAGCTTCTACACCAACATTGACGCCTGGTCCGTTCCCAACGACCCCACCGTCAAGGACGAAGTCAAACAGCCGCCTTACTACATGTCGCTGAAGATGCCCGACCAGGACAAGCCGGCGTTCCAGCTGACCTCGTCGTTCATCCCGCAGGTGGTCAACGGCAACGCCCGCAACGTGCTCTACGGCTTCCTGGCCGCGGACTCCGACGCCGGCAACCAGAAGGGCGTCAAAGCGGACAGCTACGGCCAGCTGAGGCTCTTGCAGATCCCGCCGGAGACCCAGGTCCCCGGACCTGGCCAGGCGCAGAACAAATTCAACTCCGACCCCACCGTTTCGCAGGCCCTTAACCTGTTGCGCCAGGGTGCGTCGGCGGTGCTCAACGGCAACCTCCTGACCCTGCCGGTCGGTGGCGGCATGGCGTACGTCCAGCCCGTCTATCTTCGCTCCACGGGGGAGACCTCCTACCCGACGCTGCAGCGGGTCCTGGTGGCGTTCGGCGACAAGATCGGGTTCGCGCCCACGCTGGACGAGGCCTTGAACCAGCTCTTCGGCGGAAATTCCGGTGCCGCAGCAGGTGACTCGGCGAACAAGGGACAAACACCGGCCACGCCCGCCACGCCAGGTGGGGCCACTCCGCCGCCTGGGACTACCGATGCGAAGGCAGACCTGAAGGCCGCGCTGGACGAGGCCAATGCGGCGATCAAGGCCGGCCAGGACGCCCTCGCGAAGGGCGACTTCGCGACCTATGGAGAGCAGCAAAAGAAGCTGAACGCTGCCTTGCAGAAGGCGCTCGAGGCCGAAGCGAAGCTGGAAACACCTGCGGCGCCGGCGGGCACCGCCACGCCGTCGCCCTCTCCGTCGGCGACGGCGGGCGGCTAACGCTGCGCAGGCTGTGAACGGTGCGACAGGCCGGGGT
>NZ_JBFUAU010000025.1:0-64465 GCF_056406115.1 Arthrobacter sp. P1_D4
GGTTTGGTTGCTGAACCTCCTTGGTGGGTTCGCCCGGCTGGCTCTCACGGTCGTGGAGGTCCATCTCTGGTGGTTCCTTGCGGAATCCTTTGGTGAGGAAGGTTAGATAAACAACKCCCAGACCGATCCAGCAGMRGCCGATGGTGATGGCGATGGGACTGAGCTGGGTTAGAAGGTAGRTGTCGACGGCGGCGCCCAGTATTGGTAGGACGATGAAGCCAATGATCGAAAGCTTTTTGCCWTGCCGGCGGTTTCGGATGAAGTAGGCGATGACGCAGAAGTTGACGGCTGTGAATGCCAGGAATGCTCCGAAGTTGATGAAGGAGGTTGCGGTTTCCAARGAGATGTTCAGYGCCAGCATGGCCACGGCACCGACGAGGACCAGGTTGAAGATGGGCGTTTTGGTTCGGGGGTGGAGGCGTCCGAAGAGCCTGCGGGGTAGGACTCCGTCGCGGCCCATGACGTAGAGGAGTCGGCTGGTGCTGGCCTGGATGGCGAGGCCCGATGCGAACCCKCCGATGATGAAGAGCATGTTGGTGATGTTGGCGTAGAACTGCCCGCCGACGAGGACCTGCATGGAGTATGCTGCGGTCGCTGCGTGCTCGAAGTCTCCGCCTGGGTGAACGAGCTGCATGATGTATGAAACCACGACGAAGATTATTCCGCCGACGAGGACGGTCAGGAGGATCGCGCGGGGAATGTTGCGCTGGGCGTTTTTGGTTTCTTCGCTGAGTGTGCTGACGGCGTCGAATCCCAGGAAGGCGTAGGCCGCGATGGCGGCTGCGGCAGCGACGCCGCCGACCGTCGTGGCATTGTTCCAGAAGGGGTCTGTGAACGACGCGGGTGGGTTTCCGCCGAGGTAGGCCAGGCAGTAGGCGATGAAGATCCCGATGAGGGTAACGACCAGAAGGGTCAGCGTTTTATTGACACGGTCAGTGAGCACGATTCCCGTGACGTTGATGATCGTTGTCAATCCAGCGTTCAGAGCGAGCCAGGCCCAGACGGGGATGCCGGGAAACTGCGCTGCAAGGTAGAACGATTGGAACAGCCAGGCCACGGTGGGAAGGAAGAGGTAGTCGAGGAGGATTGCCCACCCGACGAGGAAACCGACACGGGAATCGAGGAGCCGTCGTGCATACACGTAGGCCGATCCCGAGTTCGGAAAGATCTTTGCCATTTTCGCGTAGCTGAGGGCAGTCAGCAGCATCGCGGCCGTGGCGAGGGCGAATGCTGTCGGGGCTGTTCCGTCGCTGGTGGAGGAGATGATACCGAAGATCGTCATTACGATTCCCGGGGCCATATAGGCCAAGCCGAACACGACCACCGATAGCAGGGATAGCTTGGGGGTAAGTTTAATGTTCTCAGCGGACATGGGGAGTTCCTTAGGCTGGGGCAGTGCTGAGGTTGGTCAGGGTTGACGGGGCGTTGGTCTGCCGCCAAAGGCGGGGATCAAGCTGGCCGGCGTATAGCGGCAATGGAATGCTGTCGTCGTTTTCAGCGAACTGGTCCCARGGGCGGGTGACGCCCGCTGTGCCATATTGGCGGACGTTCCCTACYTGGTCCAGGTCGATCACATCGACCAATGTCGCGTCTTCGGGCCCGGTTGCCGAAATTCGCACGCGGCCTTCAGGATCAACCAGGAAACTACGTCCGACCCCGTGCGGSCCCGCCGCGTTCACACTGGCAACGAAGTTCTGGTTCACGATTGCATTGGCTTGACCGATAACAACTTCCTGCACACGATCGTTGGTCGGCGTCTGGACAACATTGAGAACGAGCTCTGCCCCCATCCAGGCCAGATGCCTGCTGTGTTCGGGGAACCAGGCGTCGTAGCAAATTGACAAACCGACGCGGCCGTAGCCGGTCATGTCGAAGACCACGAAGTCCTTACCGGAACAAACGGTCTCATAGGGCTTCCAGGGAAAGATCTTTCGGTACGCGGCTACTGCTTTTCCTTGTGGAGAGTAGACAACGGCGGTGTTGTAGATATGCCCGTCCGTACCACGTTCAAGCACRCTGCCAGGCAAAAGCCAGATCCCAAGGTCTCCTGCRAGCTCAGCAAGGGTACGGCCGCGTGGGCCATCAAGAGGTTCTGCCGAGGCTTCCATGTAGGCCTGCCGGTCCACAAACCCGGCAGAATCTACCGTGTTCAGGTGAAGCTCCGGGTAAACGAAAAGGTCGGCGACGGCATGCGCTTTGACCCTTCGCTCKAGACCAGCAGCAAAATCAGTCAAGGACTCAGCAGGTGATTGCACAAGAGCCAGAGGGAGAAGTCGAGTCATGACGGTATTCCTATCGTGGRAGATTTCATTAACTAAAGATTAATTAAAGAATAATTAASGAACTTGGGTGTGTCAAGGGTCACTTCGAGGCCAGTGTGAAAGCATGGTGAGCATGGCAAGACCACGGAATCAGACAGCCCGCCGGGATCAACTCGTAGCAGCAGCAGGACGAGTCCTGCTGGACAGAGGGTCATCAGCGGYCCGCCTTTCCGACATTGCCAACGAAGCCGGCGTCACCCCGGCTGCGGTGCTGTACTACTACCGGGACGTCGACGAGCTCTTCAGCGAGGTCTTCCATCAAGGCGTGACGGAGTACTGTGACCGCCGGGAGGCCCGCATCCAAGCCGAAAGCGACCCTGAAGCGCAACTGAGGGCCTGCATCCACTCAGGCGTACCTTGGCCCGGGGAAAGCGAAACCGCTTCCMGGATCCTCGTGGAACTCATCCCAGTTTATCTGCGCAACAAGGCAGCCGCTCGGCAGCAGATGGCGTTCGTGGAGCGTCAAACGAACCTCTACAAAGGGATCCTGGAACGGGGCGCGCAGGAGGATGCCTTCACCCTCTCAGCGCCAGCCGGATTCTTGGCCCGGAGCTTCGTAGCACTCGAGGACGGCCTCGTAATGGATGTACTCCTCGGCGACCTGACGCCGGAAGACGAGTACGAATTCCTGATCAGCTACGCGACGAACATGGTAAAAGCCAAGACCGGCAACAACTTGCAGCTCAGCTGACTCCCCGAGCAACAGCGGACACAASCAAGTTGACGGGCGCCAATCATCGGGCGCGGGCGCGCACCTCGGTGCGTCGGTATGCTCCGGCGATGCAGTCCTCGGGGTCGTTGCCCCAAAGGATGTCGCGGTMTCCGGACCGACGTGGGCCCAGATCMGCGAATCGCTGGGGATCACAAAACAGGCCGCCCACGACTTCTGCCGCCGGAAGATCGAAGAACAGGAGAAGTACCTGCCGAGCTTCACGACGCGGCAGCTGCGCGTGCGGTCCTGAAAGAAGTCAAGGAAGACTAGCCAGGCTCTCGCACCCAGCCTCCTGCGCGGGCGAAGAGTGCCTGGTTCGATCACTCCCCCAGGTTCACGAAAGGTCCAGTATCGGCGTTTTGYAGGCAGTGGAAGTAGCTTCGAGAGCTCCTGTCGATGGCCACTGCCCCCGGAGCCRCGCCCCGCGAATCTYGTGAGCTATCAYTCAGAGTTCGAGAGGCCGCTCAASCACAGGGCCGAGAGTTGAGGATTGCATCCCTTCTATAWTCGAGCGGCGGGGTACAGCTCCGAGGTGAAACGTGAAAGGTTCTGCAGGCACTCCCTTATCGCAGGCGCGGCGAAATGCAGCGGATTCCAGACGCCGAAGAGAGTGAACACGAGGTCCTTTCCCCGATGAGTGATGGGCATGGCGTGCACCCCGAAATTCGGATCATCCGAGAGCACGCAGATGCCTTTGCCGGCGGCTGCCAAGGCTTGGCCGACCACGGCGGAGCGTACTTCAAATCCGGTTGTGTAGGTGAGGCGCTCAGTGCTAACAGCATCATCGAACATTGTGCGGACACCAAAATCAGCGGTCATGGTTATGAGAGGCCATTGGACGAGTTCCTGGAGCACAGTTCACCGCCGTCAAGGAAGAACACAAGGACGCCCGTGCACCGTTGGCTGAAGCGCTGCGGACCAGCCCCAAGCAGATCGTGGCCGTGATCGGCATGCGGATGGTGGACCAGAGCACCTTCTACATGGGCTTCACCTTCTCCCTGGCCTACGTCAAAAACTTCACCGACACCCCTACCTCCACCGTCCTGACCGCCTCGATGGTCGCCATGGTCCTCGCCATCCCCTTCCTGGCACTCTGGGGACGCCTCGCGGACAAGTACGGCCGGAAATGGTTCTACATCATCGGCCCCCTCGCCGCGGCCCTTGCAGCAGCACCATTCTTCGCAGCGCTGGAAAGCGGCGAACTGATCCCGATGATCCTGGGCTTCTGCGCCCTGATCAACCTCGGACACAACATCTCCACCTGCGTCCAGCAGACCTGGTTCACCGACATGTTCGACGTCCGGATCCGCTACAGCGGCGCAGGATTCGCCTACGCACTCGCCGGAGCCGTGGGCGGCTTCATCCCCCTGATCGCCACCGCCCTCATGGCCAGCAGCGGCAGCTGGGCCCCTGCCGCGGCGCTCCTCGCCGGGCTTTGCCTGATAGCCCTGGTCTCCAGCCTTTGGTCCTACAAGTGGGCCAACAAGGAACACCGCTAAAAACAAGAAGCAGGACGCAACCAAACCAACGGTGACGCGAAGACTAGTGCGCGGCAACCGGCAACCGAGACGCGAGTTGCCACGCATTCACCCCCTGCACACAAAACACACCACAGATACAGCCAACAATTAAGGCCAGCGCCGAGTGAAGACCACCAAATCTGATGACCTGACCACATCCCCCGCCAAAGCCCTGGACTGCGACGTCCTCGTCATCGGCTCCGGCGCGGGCGGGCCTTCCGCTGCCGTAACAGCCGCCTACCACGGCCTGAAAGTCATCGTCGTGGAAAAAGCCGAGGTCTGCGGCGGCGCCACGTCCTGGTCCGGAGGCTGGGCCTGGACCCCGGGTAACCCGCTGGCCAAAGCCGCCGGCGTCAACGAGGACACGAACTCTTCCGCACCTACCTGCGCCACCGACTCGGCGCGAACTACCGTGAGGACAAGGTCGAGGCGTTCCTTGAGGCCGTCCCGCACATGGTCGGTTTCTTCCAGGACAAGACCAGCCTGCAGTTCGTTCCCGGAGCCAAGATCAAGGACATCTACGGCAGCACACCGGGCGCCGGCACCGGGCACCGCGCCGTGGGCCCCAAACCCTTCAACGCCCGCAAAATCAAACCAGAACTGCGCGCCATAATGCGCCACCAGCTCTACGAAACATCATTCCTGGGCATGGGCATCATGGCCGGGCCGGACCTTACCAAGTTCCTCTCCGCCTCCCAGGGAAACCTCCAGGGCCTGTTCCACGCAGCCTGGCGGGTGGGCTTCCACCTGTTGGACCTGATCATTCACCGCTGGAGCATGCAGCTGGTCAACGGCACCGCCCTCACCGGCCGGCTCATGAAATCAGCCGACGACCTCGGCGTCGACATCCGCGTCTCCACCCCCGCCAAGCGCTTGCTCACCGACGGGACCGGCACGGTGACCGGCGCCGTCGTGGATTCACCCGCCGGCAGCTACACTATCAACGCTTCCAGCGGCGTCGTTCTGGCCACCGGCGGGTTCCCCAACGACGTTGCCCGCCGCAAGGCGCTTTTCCCCAAGACCCCCACGGGCCGCGAGCACTGGACACTCGCACCCAAGGAAACTACCGGGGACGGCATTACCATTGCCCCGGCCGTGGGTGCCCGCTTCGACACCGATGCGGCGTCTCCGGCAGCGTGGTGCCCGGTCTCCCTGGTCCCATACCGGAACGGACGCACCGGTACGTTCCCGCACATCATGGACCGCGCCAAACCCGGAGGCATCGGGGTGCGCCGGGACGGCAAGCGCTTCGTTAACGAGGCCAACGGCTACTACGACTATGTGGAAGGAATGCTGAAGGCGACCCCCGAGGGTGAATCGGTCGAGGCTTGGCAGATTGCCGACGCCGAGTACGTGCGCAAGTTCCCGCTGGGGATGGCCAAACCGCTGCCCGTCCCGCTCTTCCCCTACCTCCGCTCCGGCTACCTCAAAAAAGGCAACACCATCGAAGAACTCGCCGCAGCCTGCGGCATCGACCCCGATGCTCTGGTCAAGACCGTGGCCGAGTTCAACGAGAACGCCCGCAAGGGGGTGGATCCGGACTTTGACCGCGGCGCCAGCGAATTCAACCGCTACGGCGGAGACCCCAAGAACACCCCGAACCCGTCCTTGCGCCCGTTGGAAAAGGGGCCGTTCTACGCCGTCAAAATCGTCCCTGGCTCCTTCGGCACCTTCGCAGGCCTCGCAGCCGATGCGCGCGCACGGGTCCTGGACACGAACGGGCACCCCATCAAGGGCCTTTACGTCGCCGGTAATGACCAGGCCTCAGTCATGGGCGGACAATACCCCGCCGGGGGCATCAACCTCGGCCCCGCCCTGACCTTCGGATACATCGCCGGACGCGACCTCACAGGAGCCACACACTACGAAGACGACGGCACCCCAGCCACCGAAACAATGACCGGGAACGACGACGCCCCGGACGCACGAAGTCGTCGCCGATGACGTACATACCGGAACCCGAAACCAGTCCCTGGAAGGATTCAGACTGTCAGGAATCGCGACCCCAACGCTTCTTAAGGAAGGGGCCCTGGGTCGAGCTTTGTGGATGTATATCGCGAGCCAAGGGCCCGAGGGGCCGGCCCCCGCCCCCTCACCACACCACACCAGCAGCGCCCGCGGCAGGAAGCCCCAGCGAGAAATGTAGAAAATGAAACCCGTGGATGAAGAAGAAATCCCGCTACCCGAGCGACGGCTTCGCGCCTCAGGACTGGACGGGCCTCCTGCCAGGACAACACGTGTGGGTCCGGCCCAACGACGGTGCGACCTTCGCAGCCGTCATCGAAACGAAGACCAATAATTCCAGCGCAGTGTGGATTCTACGTGATGACAGCTTGCAGACCCGGCAGGTTTTCGGGCATACCGAGGGCATCCACGTAGTGCCGATCGAACAAGCTGCCGATCTGGCAGACCAGACGAGCGAGGCCCCCGGAAGGAACCCAGGCAGCAAAATCTACCCCGGGTTCGGTACACAAAAGATTGAATGAAGCTGCGCGACTCGACGAAAGACTGACCGAGGCCACAGCCAGTCTTATCAACGCCGTCGCCGTCAAAAGTGCGGGCATCCTTGACCCCGCAACCCGAATCCACAGAATGCCGCGTAATCTGATCGTCCGTTAAGTTAGCCCAAAAGTACCGCCATAATGATCCGTCACACGTGCAAGTTCCGGTACGGCGGCGGACCGCGTGGATGTCACCCCCGGGTTGTCGGGACCGCTCTCCGTGTTGCCTATATAAGGTATCGGTACACCGTGGCGCGGGAGACTCCGAGCATCCTGCCGATGTCGGAGGCACTGATTCCTTTGCCTTTGAGTTCTTTAGCTCGGGCAGCAGCAGCATCGTCCACCTTGCGGGGCCTTCCGCCGTGGCGGTTGTTGGCCGCGGCCGCAGCGAGGCCAGCCCTGGTGCGTTCGATCATAGTGTCGCGCTCCAGCTGAGCAAACGCGGCCATGATCGTCAGCATGGCGGTGCCCATGGGTCCGGTTGTGTCCAGCCCTTCGGTCAGGGACCGGAAACCTGCTCCCCGCTCCCTGATGTCCTCAACAAGATCAAGAACGTGCCGGGTGTTGCGGCCCAAGCAGTCAAGCTTCCACACGGTGAGTACGTCGCCGGCCTCCAGCCGGTCCAAGGCCCTGGACAGCTGAGGGCGTTCCGTCGTGGACCCGCTGACTCCATCGTCGGCAAATATCCTGGCTGCGCCGGCGGCCTTGAGTGCTGTGAGCTGCAGATCGAGGTTCTGTTCCGTGGTGGAAACCCTCGCGTAGCCGATCACGGCCATCGCCGCCTCCAGATTCTCTTTATCCCGACCAATTCTCAGTTATGAACTACCTGTTCTTGGACGGCATTTCGAGACGGGCAGCGTCCGTCTCGCGGCGGGGATTTTCGAAACCCATGGCTGAACGACCAAGCTGTCTCAGTAATTGATCGTTTGCGAGACTGAGGTGTGTCAAGGATGTGGGACAGTGCCTGACACTGCGGAGGCTGTGACTGTTCGTTGAGAATGGCTGTTAATTCACAGTTGGGAATGGCGGTTTCAGTGCCGCGCAGGCCGAAGGGGCTAGTGTCATCTGGCCCAGCTTCCAGGAATTGTGAGGTCAGCCCGGAGGCCCGTTTTGTCCGCGGCGAAGAACTTGTCCTCCTCGTCCATCCAGCGATGCCAAAGTACCCGCTCCGTCTCGTTCTATGCCGCGTCGTAGACTCTCATCCTTTAGAGCCTCCACTCATATCGCGAATGTAACCCTCCTTGCCGCTGGCCTGCCTGTCCGCGCCCGGCCGCCCACAGGCGGAGATTGGTATGCGAAACGTCCCAATAGCTCCGAAATAGGTATTTCCCCTAACTAATCCGTCCTCCTAAGCTGGTCGGAGTACGGCATATCGCCTGCTTCGAGCTGCCCGGGAGCTTCTTATGGAGACGCGCCACCTCAAGTACTTCATTGCAGTGGCCGAGGAACGTCACTTCGGCCGCGCAGCCCAGCGGCTGCACATGGCCCAGCCGCCGTTGTCCCAACAGATCCGGCAGCTGGAGGAACAGCTCGGCACACCCTTGCTGCTGCGCACTACGCGCAAGGTGGATCTCACCCCAGCCGGACAGGTCCTGTTGGATCGAGGACGGCTGCTAATGCAGGAACTGGAAGCTCTGGAGGAGGACGTCCGGCAGGTCGGCGCAGGTGCCACTGGCGTCCTCCGCGTCGGCTTCACCGGAACAGCCACCTACCGGCTGATGCCGAGCATCGTCCAGGCCGCCCGACGCACTTTTCCCGGGCTCCGCATCACCGTTCAGGGCGAAATGCTGACGCCGCAGATGGAGTCCGCACTCGAGGACGGAAGGCTCGACGTCGCCGTCCTCCGACCCCCAGTCCGTTCCGGAACTGTGGCCCTCAAACTGCTCGAACAGGATCAGCTGGTCGCGGCACTCCCGGCGGATTCGCCGCTGGCGGAAAAGGGCACCCTGGAACTGGCGGAGCTCGCCGGCCAGGACTTCGTCGGTTATCCGAGCTACTCCGCGGTCAGCAGCATCGTCGTGGATGCCTGCCGCAAAGCCGGGTTCCAGCCGCGGCTCGTCCAGGAGGCCAGGGAAACCTCCACCCTGCTCTCGCTCGTCGCGGCGGGGATGGGGATCGCCCTAGTGCCGATGACTTCCCGGATGTTTTCCTTTCAGGGTGTCGTCTTCCGTCCGTTGCATAACCCGCCGCCGGTCGACCTCGCCGTTGCCTGGATCCGCGACGCTGAGACACCCCTGCTGCGCAGCTTCCTGCAGCTCTTCGATTTACCTCCCACATCGGGTCCTGGCCAGCAACAGCCCCCGCTTCGCCCCGCGGAGTCGCCGGCCCAGTCCCTGCCACAGTCACAACCCGCGTCCGCATCCGCAACAAAGGAACCACCCCGTGAAAATTGACCGCATTGAGGCCATTCCCTACGCCATTCCTTACGCGCGGCCGCTGAAGTTCGCCAGCGGCGAGGTGACTTCCGCGGAACACGTGCTGGTCCGGATCTACACGGACACCGGCATCTGCGGTATCGCGGACACCCCGCCGCGGCCCTACACCTACGGCGAAACCCAGGATTCGATCGTCTCGGTGGTGACCAAGGTCTTTGCCCCGCAACTCATCGGGCTGGACCCGCTGGACCGCTCCAAGGTCCAGCAGCTGCTCCGGCGCACGGTCAACAACCCCACGGCCAAGGGGGCCCTGGACATCGCACTCTGGGATGTCATCGGGATCTCGCTGGGCACCCCGGTGCACAAACTGCTGGGCGGCTTCACCGACAGCATGCGGGTCTCGCACATGTTGGGCTTCAAGCCCGCCGCCGAGCTTCTGGAAGAAGCGCTGCGGTTCCGTGAAAAGTACGGCATCAACACCTTCAAGCTCAAGACCGGGCGGCGGCCCCTCTCCCTCGACGTCGAGGCCTGCCATGTTTTGCGGGAGGGCCTTGGCGAGGACGCCGAGATCTACCTCGACGCCAACCGTGGCTGGACGGCGAACGAGGCCATGGAGGTCCTGCGCAGGACCGAGGGCCTGGGCCTTTCCATGCTGGAGGAGCCGTGCGATGCCGGCGAGGCGATGGGCCGGCGCCGGCTGGTGCAGAGCTCGAGCATCCCGATCGTGGGCGACGAAAGTGTCCCCACCCTGGGCGATGTCTCCCGCGAATTGCTTTCCGGCGGCAGCACCGCGATCTGCATTAAGACTGCGCGCAGCGGTTTCACCGAAGCCCAGCAGATCCTCGGCCTCTGCATGGGCCTCGGCGTGGACGTCACGATGGGCAACCAGATCGACACCCAGATCGGCAGCCTCGCCACGGTCACCTTTGGTGCGGCGTTCGAGGCCAGCTCCCGGCGGGCCGGGGAGCTCTCCAACTACCTGGACATGACGGACGACCTGCTCGCGGAGCCGCTAAAAATCATGGACGGCGCCATCCGGGTCCGCGATGTCCCCGGCGTCGGCGCGGCCATCGACGCCGACAAGCTGCAGAAATACCGGCAGGACTAGCCCGGCCCGGCCCGCATCCTGCCTCAGAACGCCGGCACACCGCTCCCCACCACGCAAGGAGAACCACATGCTGTATCTCGTCCGCATGGACGTCAATATTCCGCTGGACATGCCCAAGGAACGCGCCGACGCCGTCAAGGCGGAAGAGCGGGAGTATTCCCAGCAGCTGCAGCGCGACGGACGATGGGCGCATTTGTGGCGGGTCGTGGGCGAATACTCCAACTACTCGGTGTTCGACGTCGCGGACAACGACGAGTTGCACACCCTGCTCTCCGGACTGCCGCTCTTCCCCTACATGGACATCAAGGTGACGCCGCTGGCCAAGCACCCGTCCGCTGTCGAATAGCCCAGCCCCTCACTCGAACATTCATATCCAAAAGCTTTCAATGGGCCGGAAATAGGTATTTCCCCTCGACCAATTACGGGCCTACCGTTGAATCAACACCGGATGTGATGTGCGGCACGGCACTGAGCGAAATTTGCCAGTCCGGAACCGCCGACCGTTTTTACCATCCTTCTTTTTTTGACAAGGGAGTCACCATGACAATGGAAACCGAAGCCACAGCAGCTTCCTCGGGCGCAGGGGCAACCGCCCGCTTCCGGGAGAACAAGCACCTCGCCGCCGGCACCAGCCAGGAGCGGGTCAGCACGCTTGCCGGCCGCGTCATCAAGGCGATCAACGACACCGTCCTGGACGAGAAGGTCACCTACGACGAATACAACGCTTTCAAGGCCTGGCTCATCCAGGTCGGCGAGGACGGGGAGTGGCCGCTGTTCCTGGACGTATGGGTGGAGCACTCCGTCGAGGAGGTCGCCAACTCCAGTCGCCACGGTTCCAAGGGCAGCATCGAGGGACCGTACTACATCCCGAGCGCCCCCACGCTCAACACCCCGGCCACCCTGCCGATGCGCGACGACGAACCCGGCACACCGCTGCTGTTCCAGGGCCAGGTCACGAACGTCGCCGGCCAGCCGCTCGCCGGAGCACTGATCGAACTGTGGCACGCCGATGACCTCGGTTTCTACTCCCAGTTCGCCCCCGGGCTGCCCGAATGGAACCTCCGCGGTTCCATCATCGCCGACGCTCAGGGCAACTTCCAGATCAACACCATGCAGCCCGCGCCGTACCAGATCCCCACCGACGGTGCCTGCGGTGCCCTCATCGCCGCGGCCGGCTGGCACGCCTGGCGGCCGGCCCACCTGCACCTGAAGGTTTCGGCCCCGAAGCACGAGCTCATCACCACCCAGCTCTACTTCGAAGGCGACGAGCACGTGGCCGACGACATCGCCTCGGCCGTAAAGCCCGAACTCGTCCTGGCCCCCACCGAGCGCGCCGACGGCAAGGGCCGCGAAGTCACCTACAACTTCGTGCTCGATCCCCGGGGCTAAACCCCCTTTGTCAGCGCCGGGGCCGGAACAGCCCGGCCCCGGCGCTGAACCCCAATATCATCCCACCACCCGCAGTAATGCAGCGTGCCCAAAATGAAGTGGCCGCAGCCGCCCGGCCCCCGGATCGGTCGGGTCAGAACATCACACGAAAGTGAGTTACCGGTGACTAAACTCGCCTATAACGTCCAGGACGTTATCGACAACACGCCCATGGGAATCAGACGATGGTCCATCGTCGTCCTCTGTTTCGTGATCGCACTGCTGGACGGATTCGACACCCAGTCGATTGCATTCATCGGACCGGCAATCGCCGAAGACTTCGGCCTGCAGGCCACTGACATGACCTGGGTGATCACCGCCAGCACCGTTGGCATGTGCGTGGGCGCAATGTCCCTTGGCACCTTCGGGGACAGGATCGGTCGGAAGAAGACCATCCTGCTCGCACTGGCCCTTTTTGGTGTGTTCTCCCTTGCCGGTGCTTTTGCTCAATCCCTGGAGCAGATTGTCATTCTGCGCTTCCTCATTGGCCTCGGCATGGGCGGGGCCACCCCGGCGCTGCTGGCACTGACCGCCGAGTACAGTCCCAAATCGCGCCGCGGCACGTTCATGACATTGGTGTTGCTTGGCCTGCCCGGTGGCGCGCTACTCGGTGGGCTTGTGGCGGCGGCATGGCTGCCAGTGATGGGCTGGCGTGGCATCTTCCTGGCCGGCGGCGTGCTGCCACTTGCCATGGTTTTGGTCTGCAGCAAGATTCTCTCCGAATCGCCGATCTTCCTGGCGGCCAAGGGCACCTCCGCAGCCGACGCACAGGCGCGTCAGATCATGGCCTCAATTTCCGGGAGCCCAGTCAGCCCGGACGCCGTGCTCGCAACCAACGACAAAATGCAGGAGCGCAGCTCCGTCGCCGCACTTTTCTCCGCTAAGTACCGGATGGTCACCATCGCGGTCTTCGCCACCTACCTGCTCAATTGGATCGCGTGGTTCCTGCTGCTGCTCTGGATGCCAACCGCGCTCAAGATGTTGGGGCTGGCCGGCTCGCAGGCCGCGATGGGAACCGTGACCGTCAACGGCGCATTTATCCTCTTCGCCATCCCTCTGTCCATCATCCTGCCCAAGGTCAACCCCAGAAAATTGCTGCTGGTCATGTTTGCGGCGGGGATCGTCATCGCGCTGGGCCTGGGCCTGGCCGGCTCCAACTTTGCGCTGGTCTTCGTGCTTATCGGGCTGGCCGGCTTCGGCATTGGCGGCCAGCAGTTGGCCCTGAACTACCTGATCGCCAACGCCTACCCCACTCAACTTCGTGCCACGGCTACCGGCTGGGGCATCGGAATTGGCCGCCTCGGTTCCATCGTGGGCTCCGCCCTCGGCGGGCTCATTCTCACGGGACTGGGCGTCTCCGGCTACTTCATGGCACTCGCGGTACCCCTGGTTCTGGCCGGACTGGCCACCCTGATGGTGCGAAGCTCGACAGTTAAAGCCGAAATTGCTTCGACGGAGCCGGCGCCACGGGAACGTGAAGCCATCAGCTGACGCGGGGGCACCTACGCAGATATCGAACTGGCCTCAACGGCTGAAAAATCCCAATAAGAGAGGACGCACAGCAATGCGTTTTACCGACAAGGTTGTTGTGGTGACCGGCGCTGCCCAAGGGATTGGTGCCGTCGTCGCCCGTAAGATTGCGGCCGAGGGAGGCACCCTAGTGCTGGCGGACCGGTCCGAGCTGGTCATTGAAGTGTGTGCTGAGCTGACGGCCAGTGATGCACCCGCACGATACTTCCTTTGCGATCTGGAAACTTATGCGGGCGCCGTGAAGCTGATGGCCTACGCCGTGGCAGAGTTCGGACGCATCGACATCCTGATCAACAATGTCGGCGGTACGATCTGGACCAAGCCCTACGAGCACTACGAGGAGGACGAGATCGAGGCCGAAGTGCGGCGCTCCCTCTTCCCCACGCTGTGGTGCTGCCGCGCAGTGCTGCCGCACATGGTCGAACGGACGGCCGGGGTCATCGTGAACGTCTCCTCGATAGCCACCCGAAGCATCAATCGCGTTCCATACGCGTCGTCCAAGGGTGGGGTCAACGCTCTGACCGCGTCGCTGGCGTTCGAAGCCGCTCCGAAGGGTGTCCGGGTAGTGGCCACCGCGCCCGGCGGCACCGAAGCTCCGCCGCGGAAGGTCCCGCGCAACCCGAACGCGCAGTCCGCCCAGGAAGAGACGTGGTACCAGCAGATCGTGGACCAGACCACCGAAAGCACCCTCTTCAAGCGGTACGGCACGCTGGAAGAGCAGGCAGCTCCGATCTTGTTCATGGCCTCTGACGACGCCAGCTACATCACTGGCGCGGTGCTGCCGGTGGGCGGCGGGGACCTTGGGTAATTCAGCGCGGCCTGAACAACAGCAGAAAGGAGAAGTCGATGACTCAGGAAGTCATGGGATGCATTGAAGAACGAGAATTGCGCCACGCCTTTGGCACGTTCGCCACCGGTGTCACGGTGGTCACCACCCGGACGGACGACGGCGTTCCGCACGGCGCCACCGTCAGCGCCTTCACCGCGGTATCCCTCGACCCGCCGCTTGCCCAGGTCACACTGACCCGGTCCTCGCGCGGCGCCCGGTATCTGGAAGCTGCGCCCTTCGCTATCAACATCCTGTCGGTAGAACAAAAGGATGTGGCCCTGCACTTCGCTGGCAAAGTCCTTGACGCGGAACCGGAATGGACGCTGGACGGCAACGTCCCGGTGCTGACGGGGAACGCCGCGACGCTTAAGTGCCGGCCGTGGAATATCTACGACGGCGGCGACCACATCATCGTCGTCGGCGAGGTCATCGCACTGGACATCACCAAGCGGGAACCCCTCGTGTTGTTCGGCGGTGAGTTCCACAACCCAGGAGGACGGATCGAGGGTGCCCGGCGGGATAACTCCGGCGATGCTCCCGAATCGGACTGGTTCGCCGGCTCCAGCTCCCTCAGGCCGCTTCACGATCGGACATCTGTCTAATCTGACCGGCCCTGCAGGGCGCAGCGATCTACATGTCGGGCTATGCGACTTAGTCTCCCGAGTAAATGACCTCGGCCAAACTCAGGCTCGCCACGGCCTCCCTGGGCAAGCCCGGAACCAAAGTCCGCGATCTCTGCACCGAACTCGGCATCACCCGCCAGACCCTTTACCGGCACGTATCACCGACGGGCGAGCTCCGCCCGGACGGCGAAAAGTTACTGACGCCGAACCAAGCCGCGGCGGCCGAACAACTCCGACTCATGCACCGTCCGGATGGAAAGGACAACACCTCTTGGACACTTGCGTATCCACTGAAATACTATGGGTGTCCGGGCGATGGCTTCGGGCCTGCGAACTGGCGGGACCGAGTGGCGGCGTAAGCCTCCCTTCCGAGTCGCCACTGTGGAAGGAAAGTTGTGTCACCTGGTTCTGAAACGATGCGGCACGACGGAGATTCTATCTACGCCCAGCTGCGCTCTGAAATCCTGGCCGGTGCAATTGCTCCCGCCACTCCCTTGCGGGAAGTTACCTTGGGGGAACGCTTCGGTGTCTCCCGCACGCCGGTGCGCGAGGCTCTTCGCCGCCTCCAGCACGACCGTCTTCTGGACCGCGGCGCCCGTGGACTGCAGGTCCATCAGGCAACACCCCAGGAAGTCATCCAGGTCTATGACGTGCGGATTCTTTTGGAACAGGAGGCGGCCGGGCAGGCGGCCCTGTCCCACGACATCACTGACATTATGCAGCTCGAAGGCCTGGTGGAACGTGACCGCGCACTTTCGGAGCCGGATGACAACACCCGGGCGTCGACGAACCTGGAGTTCCACGCTGCCGTCTGGGCGGCTGCGCACAATCCCGTGCTCCAGGATCTCCTGCAGCGGCTGTCCACCCACTTGATCCGCACGCCGCACTCGACTCTGTCTGTGGGAGAGCGTTGGGACGAGGCCCTGGCCGAGCATTCGAAGCTGGTCGCGGCCATCACCGCCGGCGACGAAACTGCTGCGCGGAACACCGCACGCGAGCACATGGAGACAGCCCGTCGGATCAGGCTCGACCTGCTGCGGAAATCGGCCTCCCACTAAGATCACTGCCGGGCTCTCCGGCTAGCTCTCCGGGCCCCGAAGCGCCAGCTTTTCTGCCTTCTCCCGGGCATCAGCCCGGTGCTGCCACGGTTGCGCAGACCGCTGCCGTTGGTAACTGCCGCGGTGGTGGCGAAGCGTTCGCACCCATCGAAGACTCGTAATGACTTGCCGTGATTGCGGTCATCATGCCACACTGTACTTCACTGTATACAGTCGTATTCCATCAAAGGAGATAGATCATGACAGCCATCACGGAGACGGACACCGTCGTTGAGTTCCGCGGAGTCGGCAAGCGCTTTGGCAGCATGCAGGCCCTGACCGGCATTGATTTGTCGGTGCGCCGTGGCGAGGTGGTCGTCATCCTGGGCCCGTCAGGGTCGGGCAAATCGACGCTGTGCCGGTGCATCAACCGGCTCGAAGCCATCGACGAGGGCCACATTCTCATCGACGGCCACGAACAGCCGGTGGAGGGCAGGGATCTGTACAAGTTCCGTACCGAGGTGGGGATGGTCTTTCAGTCCTTCAACCTCTTCTCCCACAAGACCATCCTGGAGAACATCACCCTCGCCCCACGGAAAATTCTCGGCCTGGACAAACAGGCGGCAGAGACGCGGGCCCACGAACTGCTTGCCATGGTCGGCATCGCCGACAAGGCACACAGCCGGCCGTCCCAGCTCTCCGGAGGCCAGAAGCAGCGCGCGGCCATCGCCCGCGCACTGGCCATGGATCCCAAGGTCCTGCTCTTTGATGAACCGACGTCGGCGCTCGATCCGGAATCCACCCGCGAGGTTCTGGCGACCATGCGGAGCCTCGCGCAGAGCGGCACGACGATGATCGTCGTGACCCACGAGATGTCGTTCGCGCGGGCCTTCGCGGACCGGATCGTGTTCATGGCCGCCGGAGCCATCGTGGAAATTGCCGACCCTGAAACGTTTTTCACCTCCCCTTCCTCCGACCGGGCCAAAGCCTTCCTCTCCTCGGTCCACTAACAGCACCTGTGCAACGACGCACCCACCCTAAGGAGTCACCATGAAACGCCAGCACTTCCTGCCGGCCCTGGCCATCGCCGGCGCACTGATCCTGGGCACCACAGCCTGCGGCGGCAGCACCCCGGCCGCCGAGACCAAACCGGCCCGGAGCTTCCCGGCCAACAGCACGATGGACAAGATCCAGAAACGCGGCAAAGTGATCGTCGGGGTCAAATTCGACCAGCCGCTCTTTGGCGTGAAGAATCCGGTCACCGGCAAGATGGAAGGCCTGGACATTGAGATGGCCAGAATCCTGGCCAAGGACCCCACCGGCAGTGCAGAGAATGTCGAGTTCGTTGAGGCGGTCACCAAAAACCGTGAGGCGTTCCTGCAGCAGAACAAGGTCGACGCCGTCATCGCCTCCTATGCAGTGACGGACGAACGGAAGAAAGTCGTCAGTTTCGCCGGACCCTACCTTGAGAGCAACGTGGCCCTGCTGGTACGCAAGGACGACAGCTCAGTGAACAAACCCGAGGACCTGGCCGGAAAGACGGTGTGTTCCACCACCGGCGCCCGCGCGGCCCAGCTCATCGGCGCGGCCGTGCCCGCGGCCAACGTGGTCCTGTTCAGCACCTACAGTGAATGCGCGCAGGCACTGAAGGATAAGAGGGTCGACGCGGTGACCACTACCGAGGCAATCCTGCTCGGTGTCCAGTCCCAGAATCCGGATGCCTACCGCATCGCGGACGGCCATTTGGCCGATGCCGAGGAATTTGCCATCGGTGTGGCCAAGGACGACGCAGCATTTCATGACTACCTCGATCAGCTCCTGACCAAGGCCATCGCGGACGGGGACTGGAAGAAGGCCTACGACGCGACAATCGGCCAGGTCAAGCCCGGCGACGTTACCCCGCCCAAAGTAACGCTGTAGGGATCCGCTGATGTCATTCCTTCTCAATCACCTCGGCGATTTCGGCCAGGGCGTGATGGTGACTCTGGGACTCGTTCTCCTGGGTGCCGCCGGTTCGGTGCTCCTGGGGACACTGCTCGCCGCACTGCGGACCAGCCCCATCAGGACGGCCCGGGCTGTTTCCTCGGCCTACGTGCTGATTTTCCGCAACGTGCCGCTTCCCGTGCAGATGGTGCTGTTTGTCTTCGGACTCCCGGTCCTGGGCATCCAGTACTCACTCTACGCCTCGGCCGCCATCGTTCTGGTGCTCTACACCGCGCCGTTCGTAGCCGAAACCCTGCGCGCGGGCCTGAACACCGTGGACCGCGGCGAGCTGGAAGCCGGACGCGCCCTGGGCTTCGGGCCGATGGCCTCACTGAAACTCATCGTCCTCCCGCAGGCCTTCGCCACGGTGACCAGACCGCTGGGCAACGTCTTCATCACCATGGTCAAGAACACCTCGGTCGCTGCCCTGGTAGGGGTATCCGAACTGACGTTCCTTTCGGACAAGATCGCGGTGGATGAGGCACAACCGTTCATTATCTTCGGCGGGGCCGCCCTCTGCTACCTCGCCATCGGGCTGGTCATCGGCCGGCTCGTATCCGCAGTCGATCAGAAGGTGGCGTTCAGCCGATGAGTACCATATCGCTTTTTGACCCGGCCGGTCCGCGCGCCAAACGCCGCCACCTGCTCCTGGAAGTCCTCACCGCCCTCATCGTGATCGCCGGCGCCTATCTGGTCTTCCGCGTCCTCTACGACAAAGGCGAACTGAGCGCCGCGGCGTGGGCCCCGTTCGCCGAGCCCGGACTCTGGGCGCTTCTCGGCCAGGGGCTGTGGAACAACATCGCAGCCGCAGCCGTCGGCATGGTGCTGTCCATGATCACCGGATGCCTCCTGGCCTTCGGACTCGTCTCCACACACGCACCTCTGCGCCGGACCTGCCGGGTCTACACGGACGTCTTCAGCAGCATCCCCCTGCTCCTGCTGCTCTACTTCACATCCCTGGTGCTGCCCAACTACGGCCTCAAACTCGGGGACTTCTGGTTCCTGGTCATCGCGCTGACCCTGTACAGCGGGGCCGTCATCGGTGACCTGCTACGCTCCGGGATCCTCGCGCTGCCGCCCGGTCAGGCCGAGGCCTCCCTCGCACTGGGTTTCTCCCACGTCGGGACGCTGCGCCTGGTCCTGCTCCCGCAGGCCCTGCGGTCCATGAGTCCTGCCCTCGTGAGCCAGCTCATCATCCTCTTCAAGGGAACAGCACTGGCCTTTGTGCTCGGCGGCTACATGGAACTGCTGAGGTCCGCCACCGTCATCGGCCAGTACTACACCCGGTCCCTGCTGCAGGCCCAGTTTGTTGCCGCGCTGGGATTCCTGGTCGTCAACATCGCCCTCGGCGCCCTCGCCGTGGCCCTGGAGCGCCGCCAAAACCGCCTCGCCGCCCAGGAACCGCTCCCCGTGACAGCGGCAGAGCCAGCCCCCGTACCGGCCCACCGCTAACACCCCCGGGCCGCCTCTACCCCCAAATCACCCCTGCCAGACTGTGTATACAGTCGAATACTTATGAATTCAACATGAAGGAGACGGAAAACAATGGCTGATCAGAACGAACCTGCAGCGGGAAACCTCACCAAGGCCGACGTAATCGTCGTCGGCGGCGGAAATGCCGGATTCACGGCGGCCCACGCGGCTGCCGTCCGCGGACGAAAAGTCATCCTGCTCGAAAAAGGCACCAAAGACATGGCCGGCGGCAACAGCTTCTACACCGCCGGCGCCACACGCATCGTCCACAACGGCCTGGACGACCTCCAGGGGCTCGTGGAACCGGACGAACGGCACAGCCGGACCGTCGTTCCGCCCTACAGCGCTGAGGAATACGCGTCTGACCTGGAAAAGGTCACCGAAGGCCGCAACGACCCGGCACTGACGGAAGTCCTCATTGCCGAGAGCCAGTCCACCCTTCGGTGGCTCAACAGCCTGGGCCTGAAGTACCGCCTGATGTACGAGCGTCAGGCCTTCGAGCGTGCCGACGGGTCCTACCTCTTCTGGGGCGGCCTGCACGTGGGAAACGTAGGCGGCGGCGAAGGCCTGATCGAAGACCACACCCGGGTCGCTGCAGAGCTGGGCATCGAAGTCAGGTACGGCCAAGCGGCCCAAAGCCTCATCGTTGAGAACGGCCGTGTAGACGGCGTCGTCGTCAACACCGCTGAAGGGGAGCTGCGCCTGAGGGCAGAATCCGTGATCCTCGCCGCCGGAGGCTTCGAGGCGGACCCGAAGCGGCGGCGGGAGTACTTGGGCGAAGGCTGGGAAAACGCCAAGGTACGCGGCACTCCCTACAACACCGGCGACATGATCGCCGCAGCGTTGGAGATCGGCGCCACCAAGGGCGGAGACTGGGGCAGCTGCCACAGCGTCCAGTGGGATGCCTTTACCGCCACCAACGAAAGCAACCGCGAACTCACCAACCGCCTCACCCGGCAAAGCTACCCGTTTGGAATCATCGTCAACACCGACGGCAAGCGTTTCCTGGACGAGGGTGCCGACTTCCGGAACTACACCTACGCCAAATACGGCAAGGAAATCCTCAAGCAGCCCGGCTCGGTTGCGTACCAGATCTTCGACGCCGGCCTTCGGCCCATGCTGCGCAGCGAAGAATACGAGATGCCCGGCATCTCTGTCGAGGTCGCCGACACCCTCGAGGACCTGGCCGTCAAAATCGGCATAGACCCGGAAAGCTTGTCCAAAACCGTGACGGACTTCAACAGCTCGATCGAGCGCTCCACCCCGTTCGACCCCAACGTTAAGGATGGCCGGAAGGCCGCAACCGAACCGGTCAAGAGCAACTGGGCCGCCCCGATCGAAACCGGACCCTTCTACGCCTACGGCGTCACCTGCGGAATCACGTTCACCTTCGGTGGCATCAAATCCGACACCCACGGCCGCGTCCTGGACGCAGAGGGCAAGCACATCGAAGGCCTGTTCGTGGCAGGTGAAATGCTCGGCGGACTATTCAGCGTCAACTACCCGGGAGGCACCGGACTTGCTGCCGGGTGCGTCTTTGGGCGGCGGGCGGGCGGCCTGGCGTAGGGCACGGATCCACGGCACTTCTCCTCAAAAACCCGGGCGGGCCACCGCCGGCTTCACTCGCTCCGACGCTCGTCGCAGTGACCGGGACTGAGCGAGAGCCGGCTCTTGACGGCGAAAGCTCCCCGGGAGATTTGCCCTGATGTTCGCGAGCAAAACGGGTCTCCCGAGCGAACCATCACCACCGACTGCCGGCCCAATGTCCGGCACAGATGGGCGCTCTTCCCGCACTCCATCGCAACAGGCAGCCCGATAGTCGGGCGTGGGAAGAGAGCCCATAAGGAGGAGGCAGGGTGGCGGAAACGCCGCCCTGCCACCTCCCCCGACGCTCAAACGATTCCGACACCGCAGTCGCCCCAACCCAAGGAAAAGCCATGACGCCCCGATCGTCCGGATCTCATACAGAAAACCGGAAGCCCGCCCCCATTGCCAACTGGTCCAAGCTCTCACGGGCCGACTACGTGCAAATCCACCAGCACGGGGAAGTCATCGCTACCGGGCGCATCGACATGCTGGCAGCTGACGGCAGCGTGCTTTGGCTCCATCTGGCGGGCGGCAACGAAAGCGCCATCTTTCTCCGAGTATCCCTAAGTTGTTCTGTAAGTTCTCGCGGAACATCTCCATTGAACATAGCTGTGGAACGCGAGCCCACGCGCGAATCGCCGCATTCCGAAGGACCAATCCTAGCGTTCCACTTCCTAGGAACCGAGACAGCTTAAACCCAGAGAACGCCTGCCGGGTATCCGAAAATATCCGTCGATTCACTTGGCTCGATGGGTCCGCAGAAGACGAGGCCAACGCTGCGGTCGTCAAAGCAGCGTGAGCGTTTTCCGGCAGGTGCCCCGCCGGACCGCAGGCCGACAAACCTCCACGCACAGGGAGGCCTTCTGGCGGAAGGATGCCTGACGGCTGGTTCGGCTCAACGGGTGTTTAGGACGCCGAGTTCGTCTAAGAGAGCGGCTCATGGGCCGATTCCCGAGGCTCCCCGGGGTGCGGGAATACCTGCGACCATTCCCGCCCACAACAGGTCTGTTGTGGCAACCGTCAGGGCGCCGATAGAAGTTCCATCCAGGAGGTTGCCCGCCGCCAGCACAGCGGCTCCGTGCAGGCTCACGAAGCAGACGAGAGCGAGCAACTCGCGGTCCCCTGGCGCGAGCTCCCCGGCCTCCTGGGCTTCAGCGATGATCGCCCTGGCGACCGTTATGCCGTCTTCACCGATGCTGCGCAGTTCATTGCTGGCATCAGGATGGTGCTTGGTGGAGTGCATCACGGCCAACAGGACCGGATGGGCGACCGCGAAGTCCACATAGGCCCTGGCGATCCGGACAAAGCGTGACCGATGGTCTCCGGCGGCTTCGGACGCTTCTGTGATCCTCGCATTCATGCTGCGGAAACCGTCAAGGGCGAGGGCATCGAGAAGCGCCTGCTTGTCACGGAAATGCTTGCCGGGTGCCGCGTGGCTCACACCCAGGTCACGCGCTAGCTGCCGTAGGGAAAGTCCCTCGACTCCTGCTTCTTCGATGACTTCCCTTGCACGGGCGACCAACGCCTCGCGGAGCTTGCCGTGATGGTAGGGCTGATCGGTCATGAGATCAGTATAGCCACAAAGTAGTCATTGACTACAATGGTGCCACTGTCTACTATGTAGGCATTGGCTACATAGAGTGGCCGCCACACGGAATGGATTCGACATGACCATGAGCTACACCGGAACCACGGCACTCATCACTGGAGCGAGCTCCGGGCTCGGCGCGGAGTTTGCCGCACGATTTGCAGCGCGCGGGGCCAGCCTTGTGCTGGTCGCACGGCGGACCGACCGGCTTGAGGACCTCGCCCGGAAGCTGCGCGACTCGAGCGGCATTTCAGTGACTACGCTCTCGAAGGACTTAAGCCGTGCGGGAGCCGGAGCGGAACTCCGCGAGGAGCTCGCCGGCCGGGGCATCCGCATCGACACCCTGATCAACAACGCGGGCTTCGCCACGAGCGGCCCTTTGGTCAAGGAAGACCCCGCGGTCATCGCCTCGGAGATCTCCCTCAACGTGGCCTCTCTCGTTGAGACCACGCGGGCATTCCTCCCCGAGATGCTCGCCGCCGGGAGGGGCGCACTCATCAACGTGGCCAGTACCGCAGCTTTTCAGCCGGTACCTGGGATGGCGGTTTACGGAGCAACCAAGGCATTTGTCCTGAGCTTCACCGAAGCCGTGGCACATGAGACGAGGGAATCCGGCCTTCGCGTGCTCGCGCTCTGCCCGGGGGCTACCCGCACCGAGTTTTTCGATGTACTCGGGAGCCAGGCCGCAGCGGTCGGCCGGCTGCAGGGCGCCAGCGAGGTCATCGACACTGCCCTGCGCGCTCTCGATCGCCGCACTACACCCGTAAGCGTCGTCTCAGGCTTGGGAAATCGCCTGCTGGCCGGCATCGCCCAGCGCCTCCCCCGAAACATCTCCCTCGCCATGGCCGGCAGAGCCGTACAGGACTAGTGCTACTAGTCGCATTTCGCTTCGCCCTGTTGGTCTTCGCCACGCCCGTATCTTCACAACCCACCGAGGATGTAGCAATGAATCAGACACCCGACGTACTTCGTTATGCCGCCTTTACCACCACCCCCGACGGCGGAAATCCAGCGGGAGTAGTCCTGGACGCAACCCGCCTCGACGACGCCCGGATGCAGGCCATCGCGGCCGACATCGGGTATGCGGAAACGGTCTTTATCACCGAGGCGACGGTTGACGGAGACCCCCGCCGGAACCGTGTTCGGTACTTCTCCCCGATCGCCGAGGTGCCGTTTTGCGGCCATGCCACAATTGCTTTGGCCGTCGCGCTGTCAGGGCGAGATGGCGCGGGGACCTTTGTTTTCGAGACCCCGGTGGGGCCCGTCGTTATCGAGACTGCGGGCCAGGTCGCAGCGGTGACGGCCGGCTTCACGAGCGTGGAGCCGCGAGTGGCCGAGTTCCCCGATGGCGTCCTGAGCGCTCTGCTCGGGTTGCTCGGCGTGGACCGGGACGAGCTGCACCCCGGGTACCCTCCGATGATCGCTTTTGCCGGAAACTGGCACCCCATTCTCGTCTTCGCGGAACGAAAGACTTTTGACTCGTTCGTTTTCGACCCCGATCCCATGCGCACGCTGATGGATGCCCAGAACTGGGCCGGCACCGTCACGACGCTCTACGGGATGGGGCCGGACGAATTCGACTCGCGCAACCTCTTCCCGGTGGGCGCCATCACCGAAGATCCGGCGACCGGCTCGGCTGCCGCTGCCTTCGGCGGATACCTCCGCCTGCTCTCCCTCGTGGAACCGCCAAGCCGCGTGGTGGTGCGCCAGGGCAGCCACGTCGGCCGCCCGAGCAGACTCACCATTGATATTCCACCGCACGGCGGGATCATCGTGCACGGAGAAGCCGTCGAAATCGCTTGAGCCGTAGGGACTCCTTACTGCAGTGCGGGTGTGGGCACGCGGGCCCGGCGAACTCTCATCCTCAGAATCGCTATATGCGTGCTTTTTCTGGTACTTCCCGCGCGAGGAGGACCGCTACCAGGCCGAGCGCCGAACCGGTGACGCGCCGCTGCCACTTCGTCCAGTTCGGCCGGCCGGAGAGGAATGCAGAGATCGACCCGGCACCGAGGACGATCAGTGCGTTCACGAGTATGCTCACCGCGATCTGGATCGCTCCGAGGGAAAAGCCCTGGACAGTTGTTCCTCCACGGCCCGTATCGATGAACTGCGGAATGAGCGCAAGGTACATCACGGCTGTTTTTGGGTTCAGAAGGTTCGTGAGGAGGCCCATGCGGAAGAGCTTGCGTGCCGAATCGCGAGAGAGGGCGCGAACGTCGAAGACGCTGCGACCGCCGGGCTTGAGTGCCTGCCAGGCGAGGTAGGCCAAGTAGAGGACTCCCGCGGCTTTCATTGCCGCATAGAGCCACGGCACCGCTACGAACACCAACGCGAGCCCGAGGTTCGCCATCGTCATGTAGACGAGGAAGCCAGCACAGGTACCTGCGAGAGAAATCATTCCAGCCACTGGCCCTTGACTCACACTGCGCGAAACCAGGTAGACCATGTTCGGACCCGGCGTGAGCACCATGCCCAGTGCCGTTAGAGCCATCCCGCTTGCCGCGGCCATCGAAACCCCCGATCCGAGGTCCGTGGCCGCGATCACGCGCGCACCGTCCTGCTCGCTGGATACCTATATCGTGCCTGCGGATCGGCAGCCCAAGGAAAAATCATCATGCCTCCAACAATGATGTAATACCCTTATGCATCTCAACCCTTACGGTGAGTACGCGGTACTCCTTGCCGCCTCGTTGGCCAACGATTGGCCAGCCGACAGGGACGGCCTCGTGCAGCGGACTCGGGAGTTCGGTATGACGATGGACTACAGGCTCTCCGCCGGAGACGATCATGAGCAAACCCGCGCCGTCCTTGACGCGTGGCTCTCAGTCGTCGATGAACGCGATCCACGGAACAGGGCCGATCTGTTGAACGCCCAAATGGCTGCTGCCGCCGCCTATCCGCGCCTCACCGATCACGACGGCGAAGGATGGCATCTTCACTACCGCGACCTCGACCAGGCTCTCCCGCAGGTATTGCTCGCCGTGATCAGTGTCGGAACTGCACTGCACCTCAGCACTCGCGGCGCACATAGGCTCAGCCGGTGCGCCGCCGGGAAGTCGTCAGGTGATCCCTGCAGGGCGGTCGTGGTGGACGTCACCCGCAACGGTCGCCAGCGCTACTGCTCCGTGCGCTGCGCAAACCGTGACACCGTCCGCAAACACCGCGCCCGCGCGAAACAAGACCGCAACGCGCTGTAAGACGGTCCCCCCACGCCGCCGTTGGGCCGCTCCCCCGCCGAGCCAAGTCCCCTACAAATGCTGGCGTGACCGTTAACTTCGTTGGCGGGTGAAGCGCAGCAGAAATACCGGCTTCCCGTTCCGTTTCGGAATCCTGCGGCACGGGCGGGCGCGCCTGGGGTTCCTGTGTCGGAGACTCGCCCGGTGATTACCGAACACGCGCTTTTGCCGGTCAGCCCCGGTCAAGAACATGCCTTCGAGCTGGCGTTTAGCGAGGCGCGGTCCATCACCGCTTCGATGGCTGGCTTCCGGAATTTGTCGTTCTCGCGTTCGGTCGAGTCGCCGAGCACCTATTTGCTACTCGTTGACGGATTGCCGCGCCCTACTGCACGACTTCTATGAGGTCGAACCGTGGCCAAAGGCCGTCCGCCCTTTCTTCCAAGTCGGCCATCCAAGTCGCGATTTACGATTACCAGCAGGACCCGGGAGCCTCGCAGCTACTGTCGCCTTTGGCGAACGTTCAGAGGGAACAGGTTGTCCTGGGTACAAACTTCTGGTCCGTTTCGGCGACGAGGAAGACATCGATCGAATCCTCGTGCTCGTGGACGAATCCGTTGCGTTCGTAGAGACGTCTCGCCGGGCTGCCTTGGAGGACATTTAGCCGGAAAGGCCGATGATCGTGCTGCGCCATCAATACATGGCGCAGCACAGCGCCCCCCCAGACCCTGCCCTTGGTACTCCGGAGCTAGATAGAAGTGTTCAATCCATTTCTCATCCGATTCGGGGCGGACAGCAATGACACCCACCGCGGAGGCCTCAACTTCGATAACAAACGTGTGCGCTGGGTGAAAACCCGTGACGAAGCGCTCTCTGACGTGCACCGGATCCCAGCGTCCGAGCCGCTCGAGATCGGGACGCATGACTTGAGCGCGGAGCTCGGCAATCCATGAAGCGTCAGAGGGAAGGCTTGGGCGCAAAGACCAGACGGGCGGCATGTACTCATTGAAGCTGAAACTACTCGACACGACGAAATCCCGCAGGATCCCGGCCCGGTAGCTGTGGGCACGTTTCAATTCGGCGAAGGCTCCCACGACGCCGAAAGCATCAGGTTTGCCAGGGGCGAATCCTCCCCCGTGAAAGTCAGGTTTTCCTTGAGAAACTCGATCCTGACACCCTTCCGGGTGAGCTTCTGCACCAGGGACCGCGGTCGTCCAGGTTCCGGGCGAGCCGGTCCATGCTGTGCACGCCCAGGGTGTCACCGTCACGAATGAAGCGCAAGAGCTCCTCAAGCTGTCTGGGGTCGGAACAAACCCACGGGTGCACGCCGACTTATGAAATATACGATCGGGACCAATCCGGCAGCCGCCTGCTTGTAGACACCCGACAAAATCCTGCCGCCATTGGAAAACTAGCGTCTGCTTGGAGGAATATCCGCAGCTAATCAGCGCAAAGGACGATCAATGACGATGCAGGAAGATCCGGCGACCACCGGGTATGAGATTCTCGAAACCGCCCGCCGGCAGGTCCTCGAGGAAGGACGCGGGCTGACGCAGGAGCAGCTGGTGGAGGTTTTGCGACTGCCCGATGTTGCCCTTCCGGCGGCGCTGCAGCTGGCCCATGAGGTCAGGCTCAGGCATTGCGGCGAGGACGTGGAGGTTGAGGGCATCGTCTCCATCAAGACCGGCGGCTGTCCCGAGGACTGCCACTTCTGCAGCCAGTCGGGCCTGTTCGACTCCCCCGTACGCGGCGTGTGGCTGGACATCCCGGAACTGGTCAAGGCGGCCAAGGAAACGGCCGCCACCGGAGCCACCGAGTTCTGCATCGTGGCGGCGGTCCGCGGACCCGACATCAAACTGATGAACCAGATCAAATTCGCAATCGACCGCATCAACGAAGAAGTGGAGATCAACATCGCCTGCTCGCTGGGCATGCTCACTCAGCGCCAGGTCGACCAGCTCAAAGAATGGGGCGTGCACCGCTACAACCACAACCTCGAAACCGCACGCAGCTACTTCCCCGAGGTAGTCACCACCCACAGCTACGAAGAACGGCTTGAGACCTGCAACATGGTCAAGGCCGCCGGGATGGAACTGTGCTGCGGTGCCCTCATTGGTATGGGCGAATCCATCGAGCAGCGCGCAGAACTCGCCGCCCAGCTGGCAGCCCTGGAACCGCATGAGGTCCCGCTGAACTTCCTGAACCCCCGGCCCGGGACACCGCTGGAAAACCAAGGCATCATGGACGGCAAGGACGCCCTCCGGGCGATCGCCGCGTTCCGCCTGGCGATGCCCCGCACCGTGCTGCGCTACGCCGGCGGCCGGGAACTGACCCTCGGGGACCTCGGCACCCGCGAAGGCCTCATGGGCGGCATCAACGCCGTCATCGTCGGCAACTACCTCACCACCTTGGGCCGTCCCGCGGAAGCTGACCTGAACCTGCTGGTCGAGCTGAACATGCCCATCAAGGAACTCCAGAAGACACTATGAACCGGGCTTCGACGAGCTCAACCACCGGCGATGCAGCGAGCTCAACCACCGACTCCACCCCTAACTTTTGCGGCCACTGCGGCGAGCCGGACGACGGCGGCTCCCGGCCGCCGTCGGACCCTCACCTTCCCTGCCGGGAACTCCTGGTACTGGAACCCCCGCGTTATTGCGCCGCCTGCGGGCGGCGGATGAAGGTCCAGGTCACACCGACGGGCTGGAGCGCGGAGTGCTCCCGCCACGGGGTTCTGGTCCGATGACGCAGGGTTCGGCGCAGATGGGCCTGATCCGGCGGGACCGCGCACGCCTGTGGCACCCTTATGCCCCGGCGTCCCCGGATCTTCCGTTGTGGGAGGTCGAGGCGGCCAGCTCACCCCCCACGCCGCCGGTAAACAAGGAGTCCGGAGAAAAGATCTTCAAGAAATCCCTGCAGGTCATGTCGTCAGCAGGACCGCGCGACATGTACAGGACCAACCACGCCCAGCACAACCAGCCAGAAAGGAGACCCGGATGACGCCACTTCCCAGCAGGCGGAGGACTGACCAGCCAGGGCTCTGAACCCGCAACCCAAATAACCGAACAGGTCACCGCGGCGGCCAGGCACCAGCCGCGACAAGCGTCAGAGGGACCCACTCCGGTCGACGTACACCCGTTAAAGCAAAAACCCCTCTGACGAGGGGGTTGCTGTGCCCGAGGTGGGACTCGAACTGCATTCCCTCCCTGGCAAACACTGGACTCCCGCGGAAACGTGCGGAATCCGGCCCGATCCGACCACTGTACGACCCGATCCGGGCCGGCCTGTCAAAGTACCTCTCCGGGGTGGGGGTCGGGACGTCCCCATGCCCTCGGCACCGGACTTTCCAGGGCAACAGTAGGCTCAGAAAATGATTGGACGAGTAGATGAGGTCGCAGTGGATTGCCAAAGCCCGGCCGCACTTGCGGACTTCTGGTCCTCGGTCCTCAGTGGCGAACCAGTGCACTGCAGTGCGGGGCTGTCATTAGGACAAGGCCGTGACGGCCAGTCTCCGAACAATGGCCGTGCCGCCCTCCACGCACACGTCGGTGCCCAGGTTCCCGGACAGGGGGAAGACCAGATCGCTCAGGACCACCTTGCCGTCTTGGGCGAAGACCTCCACCGAGCACTGGTCGACGACGACGCTGAGCCTTAGTACACCGTCGTCGAGCTTCATGGGCGCTGACTCCGCCGAGGCGAACTTTCCGTGGAAGGCGGTGTTTCCGGAGTTGCGGCGATCCAGGGTGAGCCGGCTCGTAGCGGCATCGAAGCTGAGAACCGTTGCGGCGCTCCCGCCCGATCCGCCGAGAAGCCTGAAAGCAACGGTCCGGGCCGTGCCGGGCAGGATCTCGGCCTCGATCAGCTGGGCTGATCCGGGCGCCGCGGCGGGCAGTTGCACCAGGGAGTCGTGAAGTTTCAGGTCGTGGATGGTGCCGGCCGGCTCCCCACAGTCCAACGGCAGCACCGGGCGCTGCACCAGGCGCGGCAAACCGTCGACCGTCGCGAGTTCGACCTCGCGGGCAAGCGACATCCCGGAGCGCCACGGGGACGTGGGCAAAGAGTTGGCATAGTCCCAGTTGTTCATCCAGCCGATCATGATGCGGCGGTTCTCCGGGGCGTTGCTGAAGGAGACAGCGGCATAGTAGTCACGTCCCCAGTCGAGCCACAGGCAGTGTCTGAGATCCGTGGTCCCGTCGGCATCCGCTGGAGCAAGTGAATCAGAGTCGGCGGTGAACTGCACCCCATCGAAGTCGCCGACGAAGTACTGCCCTCCGGAGCCGCCGGCCACGGCACCCGGGTTGATGTTGACCACCAGGACCCACTTGACGTTGTCCGGGTCTCCGTCGACGGGGAGCGGGAACAGGTCGGGGCATTCCCATTCGCCTCCTGTGGCGTTTGCGGGGCCGAAGGTGCTCAGGTATTCCCAGTCCTTGAGGTTGGCCGAGCGGTACAGCACAACCTGCTGGTGCTGGGCCTCCACCGCCACCATGACCCAGCAGGAACCGGCCGGTACCTCGTAGCGGAACACCTTGGGGTCCCGGAAATGGGCCGAGCCGCGGCCAAGCACCGGGTTGCCAGCGTATTTGCTCCACGTCATGCCGGCGTCCGTGGAGAACGCGAGAGACTGGGCTTGTGTCCCCTGGTGCACCGAGCCTTCCTTGAAGGCGCTCGTGTAGGTGGCCACGAGGGCCGGATCTTCCACCGTGCCGAATCCCGAGGTATTGCCGTGGTCCACCACGATACTGCCGGAAAAGACGTCTTCATCCTCGTCGCAGGCGATGGCAACCGGGTGTTCGGTCCAGTGCAGAAGGTCGGTTGAGGTGGCGTGTCCCCAGGACATGTTGCCCCAGACGTTGTCGAAGGGGTTGTTTTGGTAGAAGAGATGGTAGACGCCCTGGTGCCACACCAGTCCGTTGGGGTCGTTCAGCCACGTGTTCTTGGCTGTGTAGTGAAGTATCGGCCGGATGTTGGGGGCGGTGTCTTCGGCGGGGCTGGCAGGGTGCGTTGTTGTTTCAGTCATGGGAGTTCTTTCGGGAAGTTTGGGCCAGTTCCAGGGATCGGATCAGTTCTGCCCGTGTTGGCGGGTTCGCTCCGTGCCGTCCGACGGTTATGGCCGCAGCGAGCGAGGCGGCTGTTCCCAGGCGGGTGAGTTTGCCGTAGCCGAAATCGTCCTCGGGGTCCTCGATGAGGCCCTCGATAAGCGATGACATGTAAGAGTCGCCTGCGCCGACAGTGTCTTTGACGACCACTGGCGATGCCGGCACTTCGATCTCGGCGGCATTCGACCGCAGATAGGATCCGGATGCGCCATCCGTGATGATTGCCAGTTCTGTCCCGAGATCAAGCAGCCGCCGCGCGATGTCGTGAGGGGACGTGCCGGGGTAGAGCCACTGGGCATCGTCCGTACTGAGCTTCACGACCGTAGCCAGGGCAACTGTGTGTTCGAAGGTCCTGAGCGCTTCAGCGTGGCTGTGGAGCAGTGTCGGGCGGATGTTGGGGTCGTACGTGATCAAGCAGCGGCGGGAGAACAGTTCCAGCAAGGACCGGACTTGGGTTGCTCCGGGTTCCATGAAGGAGGCCAGTGACCCCGTGTGCAGCACCTTCGGGAGGAACGTGGGGCTGATTTGGGGGAGGTTCCATTCGAAGTCGAATTCGTACTCTGCGGAACCACTGCTGTCCAGAAGCGCCCGGGCAGTGGATGTGCGGTTGAGGTGCTCGGCTCCCGGAAGCAGGCGTACTCCTGCGGTGGCCAGGTGCCGTTGGATGCTCTTGCTGCGTTCATCTCTGCCCAGCGCGGTGAGGAATGCGGTGCTGACGCCTAGCCGACCGAGTCCGAACGCGACGTTCATACCCGATCCGCCTGGAAACTCGATGGGCCCTGCGGCGGTGTCAATGATGTCGATTATGGCCTCGCCGACGACGACGACATCCGTTTCAGGGCAGGGGGGAACTGGGGTGCTGTGCATTTGAGGTCCTTGGAGGGTTGTGCGCGTCTCTTACTGGACGCGCTCGAGGTCAGGTGTTGGCGTGTGTAGACGAGTCCGGTGCCGCTCTGCTGGCAGCGTCCGTATGTTTTGGGGAGGCGACGGAATCGCGAAGGACCATGGGACAGGGAAGAGTGGTCGGGTGAGCGGCGAACAGGTGCAGGTCGGTTTTTCCCTCGATGGCGTCGATCAGGTTTTCGGTTGCCCATGCGCCCATTTCGTAGTGGGGCAGGGCGACGGTTGTCAGTGCGGGGTAGAGGTTTTCGGCGATGAGTTGTTGGTTGTCGAAACCGACGAAGGAAATGTCGTCCGGAATCCTGAGACCAAGTTCACCGGCGGCCCGGTACGCCCCCATGGCCATGCGGTCGTTGTAGCAGAACACGGCCGTGGGCCGGTTCGGGGGTTTCAGGAGGCGCAGCGCCGCCTGGTAACCCCCGGAAACTTCCGAGTGCTCGGACTGGACCAGTTCTGCGTGGAACGGCAGCCCGGCATCTGCCAGCGTGTCCTTGAAGGCCCTGAGCCGGGAGTGAGTTGCTGGCACGTCGTCGGTGTTGTTGAGCATGCCGATCCGGGTGTGCCCGGCGTCGATCAGGGTTTGCACGGCTGACCGTGCACCGCCGATTTCGTCGGGGATAACGGAGGAAACAGTTTGGCTGATGTCTTCGGAGTCCACCAGGACTGCCGGGAGTCCGACGAGGTTCTTGGGGACGGCCAGTTTGCGGTGATACATCGTGGCGTACAGAATGCCGTCTACCTGCCGGTCCAGCAGATCCGCCACATCACTTTCCCTGGAATCCTGGGAGCTGGTGCTGGTGGAGTTGATGATCATGATGTTGTATCCGCGGGCCCGCGCCGTTTCCTCGGCCCCGAGGATGATCCTGCCTGCGTGGGGGGTGGTGGCGATTTCCTCGCTGATGAACCCGATCATCCCGGAGCGTTGGGTGCGCAGGGCCTGGGCGAGCCGGTTGGGCCCGTAACCCAGCCGTTGGGCCGCTTCGTGGACCCGTTCCCTCGTCTCCACCCCCACCCGGGCGTAGGCAACGTCATTGAGGACGTGGGAGACCGTCGTGACAGAGACGCCGGCTGCGGCTGCCACGTCCTTGATGCCAACCGACTTGTTCATTTGTCTCCCACGTCCTTATGTTGATGCTGATTCTACGTCCGGGTAATTGCTTAGTGCGTTTTATTCGTCCCAGGGGCCGGATGGCGATCCCCGGGGGTCTCGCCGGGCCTGAGCCGGATACTGGTCCACAAGTGCATGTGCCGCCTCGACACCGATCGTGGGTGTGGCCCTAAAGGCGTTAACAGCCCTGTCTGCGATAACTTGGGCGTCACTTCCGGAATCAAGGATCGTATTCCGCGCTGATTCGGAATCGACCATGACGGCCGTAACGGCGAGGCCGTCCGAAGCCTCGGTCGTCAACAGAGCGTCCACCTGAGCCGAGAAACAGGAGTCACTTGACTTGGAGTGAACGTCCATCGCCACCACGTGGTTGTTGGAGACGAAGTTGCCAACCCCCGCCATCAGCCGGATGATGACAGGCGTCGCACCTGTCGGCCGGATGCTCTGTGAGTCGATGATCTGGGAGAAGTGGTTGCCGACGACAGAGTTGTTGCTGCCGCTGACACAGAGAAGTCCGTTGAGGTCATTCAGTCCGTTGTCGACTCCCAGGAAGGGCGTCCAGGGCTCATGGTCACGCAGGAAGTGGTTCGTGGCCACGAGGTTTTCCGAACTATTCGCTTCGAGAATCAGCATCCCAGGGTAGAACGAATGCAAACGGTTGTTGGTGATGCTTGAACGCGTGACGCCGTTGAGATGGACGCTGCTCGCCCCGCGGGGGAAGATGTTGTTCGCGGTTATCAGGAGCCCGCCGTGGTTCTCGGCGTAGATCGAGTGACCCTTGAAGCCTGCTCCGACCAGGTTGTCGGTGATCTTTGATGCCTGTCCCCACCCGCGCAGCTCGATGCAGCTTCCGCATTCAGCGATGAAGTTGTCGTGAACGGAAAGAGCGTCCGCGTTGTAGATGGTGAGGGCGTTTTCAAGGTAGACGAACCCCATGCCGGTTACGCGGAATGAGTCATTGGCGTTCGCGACATAGATACCGGTCTTGCCGTTGACGTAGGTGTTCTCCGGATGCATCCCCGAGCCGTCCGAGTTGAAGTGCAACCCGTCGATGCAGAAGTTGGAGAACTCGACCGAGCTGATCCGCGGACTCCCGCTTCGCTCAACGTAGAAGGCGGCTCCCTTGGATTCCTCCCCGTCTCCGCCGAGGGGAATGTCGACGAGAATGCGACTCCCTCCGGGCCACAGCTCATGCAAGTCGGGCCATTCGTCTTCGGGAACGTTGAACCGGATGCTCGACGACGTAAAGCCGTGTCCCGACCCATGGATCCTGAGGAAGCTGACGTCGATCACCACCTGCGTACGAAGGTGGTAGTCCCCGGGCGGAATGTAGATCACCGCGCCTGGCTTTCCTCCGTTATTCGCATCGGTGACCGTCTGCCGGTCTTTGATGTCAGCGATGATGCTGTTGATTACTTCACCGACGTCCTCGGACGGATTGCCGACGGGCCACGTAGTCACGTCGTAGCAGTTGTTGCTTGACATAGGTTCTTCCCTTTGTGCTGTGGTTTCTCAGCCCTTGACGGCGCCGAGCGTCATGCCTGCGACGATCTTGCGCTGCAGGAGAAGTGTGAGGAGGATGACCGGAATCGAGTAGACGGCGGCCAGCGCCGTCATGGATCCCCAGTCGAGTCCGAACTGGGTCTGGAAATTCGCGATAACCACGGGGGTGGTCTGGGAACGGACCGCGGTCATCAGGAGGGCGAAGAGGAACTCGTTCCAGGAGGCCAGGAAGGCGAAGATCGCGGTGACTGCGATGCCGCCGGAGACCACCGGGATGACCACCCGCCAGAGGGCGCCGAGCCTGCTGCACCCGTCCACTGTGGCCGCCTCTTCAAGGTCATTGGGAACTGCCTCGAAGAAGCTGGACATGAGCCAGATGGACAGTGGCAGCGAGATGGTGGTGTGCGCGATGGACAGCGCGATCGGGGTGTCCGCGAGTCCCGCAGAGGACATCATCGATGCCAACGGGATGCCGATGGCGACCGGCGGGACCATCCGTGTGACCAGTGCGGCCATGATGAACACCCGGCCACTCGGTGTCTTGTAGCGGGTGATCCCGTACGCCGCGGGAACCGCCAGGACCAGGGACAGCAGGGTGCTGATGATGGCGGTCTGGGCGCTGTTGATGAACGAGGCCAGAACTCCGCTGCGGCCCAGGGCGTTGGTGTAGTTCTCCAGCGTCCATTCCTTGGGAAGGATGGTGGGCGGCACCGCGATGGTGTCGATCGGCGCCTTGAAGGAAGTGAACAGCAGGTAGAGGAACGGGAATCCGTAGAGGACCATCGCCGCTGCAAGGATGATCCACAGCAGGGTGCGGGTGCTGCGTCTGCCGGCTTCCAGGCCTTCGGCGTGGTGATTTCTACGGCGGGGACGACCCGTGCCCGAGACTGCCGAAGTGGGCGTCGCCGGCTCGACCGTCAGGGCTCCGGTGGGGGCAGCACCGGCAGTGGCACCGGACGCCTTGGTGCCGGTGGCCGGGATGGCCGAGACGGCGCCTGCGGGCCGGGGGCGGTAGGCCACCGCCTCAGCGGCAAAACTGTCGTTGATGGGGGTTTCGGCGGTGCTCATCAGTTGTCCTTCCCTGGGCGCCAGATGGTCGCGACGGCGAAGAACGCGACGCCGAGCATGGCCAGCAGGTAGATGGTGCCCATGGCGCTGGCCAGTCCTGGATCGCCGAAGCGGATCATGGTGCGGTAGATCAGCAGGCTCATGGTTTCGGAGGCGGACTGCGGGCCGCCGTTGGTCTGGATCAGGATGGTGTCAAAGGCCCTGGCTGCGTCGATGCCGCGCACAACCAATGCCACTGCGATGACTGGGCGCAGGAGCGGCAGGATGATGCTGCAGAGCAGGGTTGGGGCCTTGGCGCCGTCGAGCCGGGCCGCCTCGATGAGGTCGCCGGGGATGTTCTGGAGGCCGGCGAAGAGAATGAGGCACATGAAGGAGGTGGTAAGCCAGATATCCGGGACGGCCACGGAAAACAGCACGATGTCCGGGTTGGAGAGCCAGCCGATCTGGTTGGGGTTCTGCAGGATTCCCGCCTGGTGCAGGAGGGTGCCGATGAGCCCGAAGTTGTCGATCATCAGGAATTTCCACAGCAGGCCGGCGACGATGGGCGCGATCATCAGCGGGTAAAGGAACACCGTCCGCCAGACCTCGGATTTCCGGCCAAGGGCCGTGAACAGAAGGGCCATTCCCAGCCCGAGGGCGAACTCAAGGGCGACCACCACGAGGGTGTAGGCCAGGGTGCGCCAGCCGGCGCCCATGAATGCTTCGGAGGCGAAGGCGCGGATGTAGTTGTCCAGGCCGACGAAGTCGCGGGGGCCCCCGGCGATCGGGGAGATCTTGAAGAGGCTGTCTGCCACGAGGCGGAACAGCGGGTAGGCCACAAATACTGTCAGGAACAGGGCCGCCGGCGCCATGAGGTACAGGGCGAAGCGGCGATCGGAGATACGCACGGTTTTCTCTTCCGATGGTTGGGGCCGCGGCCGGCACTAGTGTTTCGGTGCAGCATGGGAACCAAGACGGTGTCCACTATCTGCTGCCATTTGGCAGTGGCAGGGCGCGTGGCCGTTGCCTGGCCCTTGAGGGTCTCGATAAGCGGCTTGAAGCTCTCGTAGCCGGGCTTGTCCTGGTACTTCTCGAAGGCCGAGATGCGGGAGGCCAGGCCGAGGCTGGATTCGATGCCCAGGTCGTTATGGTCATAGGCGCACTTGACGAACTTCTTGGCAGCGTCGCTGTTCTTGGTTGCCTTGGGCACAGAGAGGTACCAGGGGCCGGGAACACCGGCAACACCGGCGGAGCCGCCGATCATCGGAGCGGCGCCGACCTTGCCCGCGACCGGGGAATCCTTGGGGATCTGGCGGTAGGCGTGGGCCCAGAACCGGGTCATCGCGGTCTTGCCCTGGTTGAACAGGTTCTGCGCTGCTGCCCAGTCGACCTGAGCGGCGCCGGGAGGGGCGGACTTGACCAGGCTGGTGTAGAAGTCGAGCGCGTCCTTGTGCGCGGCGTTGTCGATCACAACGTTGTTGTTCGCATCGAGGACCATCGGGGAACCGGCCTGGAGGACATGGGCCAGCCATTCGGTTTCGACGCCGCCCTTCACGTCTGTGCCGTACATGCCGTCCTTGGTGAAGAATTCGGAGATGTCCTGGTATTGCTTCCACGTAGTCGGAGCGGCGAGGTCGTAACCGAACTTGGCCTTGAAGTCGGTCTTGTTCTTGGCGTCCTCGAAGAGGTCCTTGCGGTACAGGATGATTTCGGAGTTGGTCCAGGCCGGCATGCCGATAAAGTGCCCGTCCACGTTCGCTTCCTTCACGAGCGCGGGGAAGATGTCCTTCTTCGCCTCGTCGGTGAAGAGCTCGTCGATGGGCTGGACGGCGTCCTTGAAGCTGGGAAGCCAGACGGAGTCCAGCGCGGCGACGTCGAAGGAGACGTTGCCGGAGGAGAACTCGCTGGAGAGCCTGTTGAACATGCCGTCGTAAGGAAGTTCGACGAAGTTGACGTTGATGCCTGTATCTTTCGTGCACTGTTCGGCGACGCCTGTCAGTTCGGCGTGGCCACCGGCCTCGACGAGGACGTTGACGGTGCTCGCGGCGCTACCCGACGTCGCAGCCGGGCCCCCCGCCCCGCAGGCGGTTGCTGCCAGAAGCACCGCGGTGGACAGCCCGCCAAGGGCGGCGATCCGGGAAATCGTGGTTCGAGAGGACATCGCTGTCGACTCCCTTTCTTTTGAACGGAATCTACGGTTGGGGTGGAGCTGGGAAACTTCAAGTCTCAGTGAAAAACCGTTTTGCCAAATCGACTTGGCATCACATTAGGGGCGGCGACGGATGCGTGTCAAGCATCACATCGAAATCCTGCGGACCCTTGACGACGCTATGGCAGCCGCCATACCGTAGCCCACGGCCGATGGGCAAATCGTTTTGGCAGATTTTGGCAAAATGCCGCATATTGTGCGCCCCGAAGACCACCCTGGCGTTCGGGCCCTTTTCCAACTTTCGCACGCCCGGTTGGGGACCCTAGGGTCCTCTCGTCACCAATTCAAAGGAGAACAGATGAAACCCATCCCGGACGTCAGCCGCAGGAGCGTGCTGCGGGCCTTCACGGTGTCCGTAGCAGTAGCAGGCACCGCCTTCGCCATGGCATCCACCGGCAGCCCCGCCACCGCAGCACCCACACAGATGGCCGCAACGCCTGACGCCGGCCAGCGGCCGTTGGGGCACCGTCACCTGATCGGCGTCCTCTAGAAGCACCCAAGCGTTCAGTCCCCCAACGATGTGAGGAGAACCAGCTTTGACCACCGTCTACGACGTCACCACCTGGAGCGTGCCAGGGAATCCCCCGGCTACCCCGTACAACGACATCGGGCTCATCATCAACAGCATCATCGCTGACATCAAGAGCCAGCAGACCAGTCAGGCATCCAAGTCCGGCGCCGTCATCTACGCGCCCGGATCAGATCTGCCTCAAACTCGGCCACCATTCAGGACGTTGAACAGCAGCCGGCCTACGGGGTCAGTCGGATCGTGGGTGCTGCCGCCGAGACTGAGGACTACCCCTTTGGCCGTCAGCTCGTCAGCTCGTCAGCTCGTCAGCTATACCCCGGGCATCGGAAAGGGAACGCGCCAAACGGTCCAGCTTGGTCACCACCAGCGTACCGCCGGCTCGGCATGCCGCCATCGCTTCACGGAGTCCAGGGCGAACCCGGTTAGATCCCGTCAGTCCGTGATCGACGAAGATCTGCTTCTCTTCAACACCAAGGGCAAGGAGAGCGTTTCGTTGGCCGGTTAGGTCTTGGTCGTTTGTCGAGACTCTGGCGTAACCGATCTTCATTCCAGTCATGAGGAACAGGGTTGCAGTAATCCCCCCGTCACCGTGCATTTGATCGTGCGGGTCTTACGTACATGGCCTAGGCCAGTAACTGCAAGGGACGTGCGGCAAGTTTCCTGGGCACGGTGATCGACCGGCTTGCGGGCACTATGCACCGATGCGGACGTAATCCCCTTTATCATCTCGTGCACGAGATGACGTTAAATTATGACGCGGGACACATTCATGGAATTGCCGACTTCGTAGAGACTCCGCCAGCTGAGCTGTCCGCGGTGCGCGCTCGCCGCTACTGAGCGTGGTGAACGTAGAGGTCGCGGAGCAGCGCGATCTCGGCTCCGTGGTGCAGGATCTCCTGGTTCTCCCACCACACGATCGACGGAAACGTCTCCTCGGCATCGCTGCCGTATGGGTAGCTGCTTAGCCCGGTCCGGTCATAGTCGGACTCATCGACACTGAGTAGTACCCGGCGCCAGTCGGCTGCGGCCTGACGGAACCTCTCGATAGCGCCGGCTGCATCTGGTCGTGATTCGTACGTCGCTCGATCGAACGTTCGGTCGCCCCCGAGGTGGTTGGATCGGCCCAACAGCGTTTCGGAGATGTGGTCAAGCCGCCAGGCGATCGTCGTGAGGGGCGGAGGCCACGGACTTTCGGGGGCGCCGTCTCGCCCCCACTCACCCGCGCCGATGAGCTTGATGGCGCCCGGTCCGGGCCCATCGGCGCGCCTCCGTACAGACCAGCACGCGTCGACCGGTTCCCAGAGGTACTCGGCGTCCTTCAGTACCGGTACGTCGACATCGCTGTCATCACCCGAGTTGCTGGTGGGCCCGGCGAGGCGAGTGAGAAGTCGTTCCGTCGCCCAGTCGTACTGCTCGAGCAGTGGCTTGAGGCGCTCGTTGGTCATCATGGCATGTAGCCTATACTCCACGAGATGCCGTTAGGCGCCTACGCGCGGTCGATGTTCGTACTTCGGAGCATCCGCTGGCTGTCCACGACCAAGTGCCCGCCAAGGGATCCGCTGACGGGCGCCCCCGTGGTCTGTCCGAACTTTCAACTGTCGGTACTGGCCTTATTTCGGGCTCCCAGAACGCAGAACTCGTTGCCTTCTGGATCCTCAAGTACAGTCCACGGCCGCTCGCCTTGACCAACATCGACCCTGCGGGCACCCAGAGCGACCATCCGCTCGACCTCGGCCGCTGGATCGTCCGGCCGAAAATCGAGGTGAAGACGATTCTTTGTTACCTTCGAATCTGCCACCGGCACGAAGACCAACCCTGGCAACCGGTCCGGTGCAGAACGAATTTCGAACTCATCGTCAGCTTCCAAAGTCACGACCCAACCCAAAGCTTTGGCCCACCAAAGTCCAAGCTCGGCCGGTCGTGCCGAATCGACAATTACTTGTTCCCATTCAAGACTCATGCGTTCCACTCTACTGAGCCGGACCCCTGCCCGGTGAAGAATCCCTGCGGTCACCAGGGCGTCCGCTGAACCACCGGCTTACGGGCGCCGTTGAAGGGCACGATCGTTTTCAGTTACGGTCCGCGACGCGTTACTCGGAGAAAGCTCGGAGAACGCAGCCCCCTGCGCGCGCTGAGTGCGTGACGCTTGAGGATTCAGGTCGGTGCACCATGCGGGATAGACGCGGAAACCGCGCTTGCCAGGATGCAGCTCGGAGCTGACGCATCCGAGCGAGATCAGGTGCTCCGTGGTGAATTGGAAGACCCCGAACCGTTCCTGCTCCTCTGCGAAGACGAGCAGTCCAGACATCGACTCGTCAGCCGTGAAGGGCCTGGTCGATCCGCCTTCGTCGCGCTTCCAGACCGCGACGAAGGCGCCCGGCTTCGTCGGTGTGATCCGGGCGGTGCGGATTCGCCACTGCTCCTTCCCGATGCGTGCAACCCCAGATTCGTAGTCGCTGTTCTGTTCTTCAACCTGGATGACAGGCTGTGCATCGGCAGGAGCAGACGCAAGATCGATGAAGCGTTTGAATGCGTGGAAATTCACTCTCAAACTGTAATCGCTCAAGAATCCGGGCCTGAAACCTGTCCGGTTGACGATCCTTAACCGGACACCACCTGAACCGTAATCAAACTGAAGCCCGGCATGCTCAACCGGTGCTCCTATTCCGGGTAAGGGTCTGCCCCGGCAACCTGGGATCGGGCCGGTTCCGCGGTGGCGTAAAGGGCGTTGAGCTGGCGGTAGAGCGTTCGGGCGATGTAGCGCTTGAGGGATCTGCGGATTTCGCGGTAGCTGCGGCCTTCTTGGGTGCGTTTGGTGACGTAGTCCCGTGTTCCGGGTCGTGGGCCATCCGGGTCCGGGCTCTCCCCCCGTCTTGGCTCCGGCCATCTCGGCGGCGACGGTTCCCTCGTACCCGCTGGCCGTTTCGGGGTGATGGGTGATGGCGTGGACGGTGAAGTGCTGCCAGCCCTTGGGCGGCTGCTTCTTCGCCAGCAGCGACTTCACGAATTCACGGCGGACCACAGTAGCTTCTCTGCACTTTTCAACCTCGGCCGGCTGGAGTAGCAACATTGCTACCGCAGCGTCATTCGAATCGGGCGGCGGCCGACCGGAGGTTCGGCTGATCCGCTCTGCGACCATGACGATGATTCCCTCCGGGCCGCGGACGCAGCAGAGCGGATCCGTCCCAGTTCCTTAGACGTGGAACACGAGTGGCGGGACGCCGACCGGACCTGTCCGGTGCGGCACGGATCCCGGACCTAAACCTGGACGATGGACTCGATTGGCCGCGGGGAAGTGATCGGATCTGCGTGACGATGGAGAACTTTCCACTGTCCGTCCTCCAGGCGGAAAATCGTCGTCACGCGAAGAGAAATCGGGGATACTTCATCGGATCCGCCAACCTTGGCCCGGGCACGTTCAATTTCGACAGTGTATGCGAGTTCCGTCCCGACGTACCCCGAGATTCGCTCGAAGTTGATGGGCTCGCCCTCCCTCAGCTGAGAAACCGCCCGCTCCATCGTCTGCTCAACTGCACTCCAGCCCCGAGCCGGCAGGCCGAGCGGATTGGCCAGTGAGACGTCGTCCCGCCTCGAAAACAGCTTCTTCTGCAGCTCCGGGTCTCCCCTGACGAACGCATCGAGCGCTCGGTGGTACTGCTCAACCACACGATCTAGATCGGACCCCGACATTGGTTCCTCCAGCCTCGCTTCTGCGCCGGCGCGGCGCGCCAGGCCCTGTATTCGGCCATCGTGGCACCGTTCACGAATGATGTCTACAAACGATTTCCTGGCGCCGAGACCGATCAGGAATGCAGAAGCGCTGGCACAGGCCGCGCCTACGAAGCTAGCGACAACTCCGCACAACGACCACGCCAGCCCACAAATGCCTGACACAAGCAACCTCCTTCACCGCAGCCGTATGCAGCCAAGATGCGTGATTTCGTGTCCATTGATGGCAAAGGCGCCTAGATTCGCCCCATGGGGACGCAGGAAACGTTGGACCGGCATTGTTGACTGGCTGAACATTAGGATCCGTTTACGTCTCGCTGCTGGGGGCAACCAGCGGGCCCACCGCACCGACGCCTTACAATTTTTTCGCGACGTACCACCGGGCGTGAGCGACCAACTGGGTGGTCAATGGCGAGGCGCCGTTCCGGAGCCAGACCAGTACGGTCGGCATGGGGAGAGACACCCCAACAAACGGGCGCCACACGACGCCGGGAGGATCACCTGGTACCACCTGATGCGGCGTTTTGAACGACACGCCAAGGCCGGCAGCCACCAGGCTCATGGTGGTGGCTATGCTCGGCGACCAGCGGTGCGGGCCCGGAATCATCCCTTCATCCACCAGCAAACCCAGTACCCGCTCGCGAACATCCGGGTCGCCGTCGCGCTGTAACCAGATCAGAGCCTGGCCATTCAGATCCAGGGGACTGATTGCTGCCAGCTTTGCCAGCCGGCTGCCGGATGGAAGGGCAACCCCCATCGGCCCGGTTTCCAGGGTCAGCACACCGAGCCGTTCGTCGGAGGGTGGCACGGCGTGAATGAAAACAGCGTCAAACTCGCCCTCAAGAAGTTTTTGGACTCCTTCCCTTGCTGCCGCAGGTTTGACGTCTACCTCATTCCGGCGTGCCGTGGACGGATATGCGCGAGCTTTCAAACCATTCGAGGCGGTCGTGGCTGTCGAAGCTGAAGGCAGCGGACAAGGCCAGGGTCACCACGTTGTGTTTCAAGTCCAGCCCGGAGGCGGCCACGCCCAGCTTCCACTCGGCGCCGACTTCACGCCGCCGCGGCAAGGTAGTGTCGGCTGAGCTCGCCCAGCCGGTCTGCACCTGCTTGGAGAGCGGGGGCCGGTCAGAGCGATCAGGGTTGCTTTCCGCAGACGAGCTCTGGCTAGCGAGGCTGTCATTGAAGGATCCGATCTGTTGGTCGCGGAACTGACGGAAACGAAATGGCACGATTAGAGGCCGCCCGTCGACTATCTCTTTCCCATGATTACCCCAGTCGCGCTTCGATGAGCGTCAAGCCAGGCTCCCCGGTGGCGAAGTGGAGCTGACCTCTATCAGTTGCGAGGGCCACGATCCCCCAGTTCTTCTTCAGCTCGCGAGGCCGCTTCGGGGGCGGCTCGATCTGGCCCTGGCGCCCGACGTCCGAGAACACAGTGATCTTGCCTTCGGGCTCACCCTTGTCGATGTAGTCGGGCTGGAACTTGAACGTGCCGGTGCCGATTTCGGCGAAACCCGGCAACCACCGGCCGCGGAGGGAATCGGGATGCGAGTCCGCATACCGGAGTGCGCATTCGATGACGCCGCGCTCGGCGTCGCGAGCCAGCCGCTCTTTCCGTTCGGGAACTGCCTTGTAGACCAGCAGGAACGATCCGAGGCCCATGATGACAACAGTCAATGCAGTGGATCCCCAGAAGCCCAGGTCATCGCGGACGACGCTTGAGGCCATAGTCGCGACGAAGAGCAGCCAGAACTGTGAGGTGACAGCGGCCTTTTCCCACCTGCCCCGGGGTGAGGGCTTCAGCATCTCAACAGCCATCTCCGCATCTACTCCTCTACGATCGTGCGTTGCCCCACTGCTGGCACTAGCCGTGGGCGGTGCGGCACCGACTGTCCTGGATAAGATTCGGATCAACCCGTTGACGCTGTCAGAAATCCGGTCAATGCATAGAGCATCAAGCCGATCGCAACCATTAGGAGGGCCAAGACGAGGCCCCGGCCCGGGAAAGGTTTCCCCCGCGGAGGTCGTTTAGATCTCACGTAGAAGAAGCAACCCCAGAAGATGATTAGTCCGGCGGCGAGCGGGATATATGGCCTAACCATCTGTCGGTTTCCTTGGTCTTCGGTTTGTGGCATCAACCTCGACAGAGGCTCCTCGCCCCTCACGCCGCACAAAGAGCTTGCACACGGCGATCACCAGGGCCAAGGCCAGCAACACGATGCCGCCTACCACGCGTGGCAAGGTCAGATCCAACAGACTCACTATGGCGAGGGCGATGAGAAAGCCGACTTGCCACCACGACGCCCGGGCAATCGCTGTGACCGCTCGCCCCATGACGTCACCTCCTAACTTTCTTCTCGTACAAACCCCGGACCGACGTCCGGTCTGTGGTCTTCTAGCGGGTAGTTACACCAGCCCTGCGTAAAGGAAAAAGCAGCCTACGCCAGCCAGGCAGAGCAGGAGGAATAGTGAATACTGCCCGCGGGTAAGTGGTCCTCCGCTCCCGGACCATCTGGCGGAGGCCAACCCCCAGCACGCCAATGGCAGCTATCGCAGCTGCAGTGCCCAGGTAAAGAATTGCGGTGGCCATAAGTCATCTCCTCGGGTGGCTTCCAGAACCATCGGGTCGCTTTGACCTCACGTAGAGAGCGCAGGCGCCGAGCAGAATTAGACCTGCGGTAAGAGGAATCAGTGGCCAATAGATCATTCCCTCACCACCCCGCCGAGAATGCCACGAAAGCCGCTCCGCCGCTTAGGCAGGCGATTGCCCTGGGCACCCGCCAGTGGACGCTCAATCTTGCTCCTTCCGGGGACTTCTCTGTCCCTTGCCTTCTTTCAGGCACTTCCACGGTCTGGCTCCTTAGGGGGACCCCGGACCGCGTATCGGTCCGGGGTCCCCCGGCCGCCCCAACAGGGCCCGGGGAGTGCGACGACACTCGCTAGGTAATCCCTCGCTCTCCATCCTTAGTAGAGCGACGATGTTTGACGACAGCCAACCCGATCAGGTTTGCAGCGGCAAACCCCAGCGCCGCTGCCACCAGGATCACCTTGAAGGCAATCCAAATGGTTGGGATACATCTGTGAACAGTGCGAAAACCCCTGGGAGGAGTCCGGCGACGACCCCTCCGACACTGGGAAAGAATCGCTTCTCTGCTGGCTTGTCTCTCTTTTCACCGCTCATAATTTATGAGACGGCCAGTAGCCCGATGCCCAGGCAGAGGGGTGGCGCCCCGCAACAATAAAGCCGGCGGCCTATCGCCACCGGCAGATCGATTTGAATGTTGCGGCAAGGGCCGCCCTCCCCAACAAACATCGTGTCTCCAGACTTGGAACTGAGTGATGACGCTCACTTTAGACACCGCCTTTGTCCAATGACTAGAGAAGCATGCTTGTCATTTTCGTGATCGGGCATGACAGTTTGCGTAAAGACCGGGGTCGCCCCCGTAGGGGCAAAAGTCCTTTCCTTCCTGCTCTATGCCAGCTGCCCTACAGGTAGTAGCCTCTCGATTACGCCGACGATGGCCTAGAAAATTGGGGGAATACATGAGCGAGTCCAACGACCTGCACGGAACGGTGTCAGTGGATGGCCCGACGGAGTCGGGAGCAGTCGCCTTCCACGAGGGACGGAAGTACCGCCGCAATTCCATCATCATCGGGGTGATCGGTCTGTTCCTGTTCGGCATCGTGGCGGGCGTCGTGGCGTTCATTATGGCCGGCCGAGCCGAAGCCGCCGGGGTTAAGGCCACAGCCGGAAAAATCCTGGGTGTTCTGGACATTGTCGGCGGCATCATCGTCATGGTGATGTTCTTCAGCAACAGATAGCAGGCGGTTCCGTCGCTACCGCCGCGACCATGAAGGCCAAGCTCCGCGGCGGCTGGTGGCAAACGACCCGTTCACGTCGTAAGACACGCCCGAAGTCGTGCGCAGATAATGGCTCACCGACCGCCATTTTCCTGGGGCTCCAAGGCGCCCGGACGGGCTAGGGTGACGGCAATAGCCAAACTACCGAATTGGGGACCAATGAAGCCCTGGCGTTCGATGATGAAATTACGGCAGCCGGTGAAGGGCGGCCTTGTCGCCTACCTGATCGCTTTCGCGGTCGTCTTCGTGTCCGTGCCGGCTTCGGCAATATTCACCGAGGGCAAGCAAAACCCAGTGATGCCGTGGAGCCTGACGGCGCTAGGTCTCACCGCCATCGTCCTTGGTGTGATGCTGGCGGCGGACCTTCGCGGCTCGACGCGCGCCTATGCCTCGATGATCAAGGACCACAGGCCGATGGGGGTCGACTACTCCAAATCGTTCTTCGCCAACCCGACGTTCATCCGGATCTTCGGCGCCATGTTCGCGTTCATCGGCATCGGGTTCGTCGTGAGTTCGACACTCGTCGCCTCCCAGATGTCGTGACGTCAGGCAACAGAGACGGCAAAGGGTACCCGTGGCAATCGTGGCCGTCCGACTCCCTGGACGGCATGCCGCCGAAACGGCGACGGCTGGTCGTGTGGGCGCTGCTATGGCTCATCATCTTGAGCGGTGTCCTGCAGGCCACCCTAGACGCAGCCGACGTAGCCCAGCCGTGGCGGTCCATTACATATACCGCCGTCCTGGTGGCCATCTTCGCTCCTCTGATCCGGGGCGCAGTCACTGAAACCCGCGCCCTTCGAGCTGAGGGTGTTGATCTGCCCCGCCAAGCGCCAGAGGTGACTGCCCCACCTAGGAAACTAAGACGACCGCACCTGACTCGCCATAGGTCTGCCGATCTACGACGCCATCGTGGGGGTTCCCCGACTTGAACCCCTCAATCCTCAAAGCCGGATATTTCTCGAACTCCGTCTTGACGATGGTCACGTTGCCTTCACAAATCAGTTCCCTTCCACCTTCAATCTCGATTTTGAGCCCATCCGGAAGATCCACGGCGGAGGTGAGAGCGAAGAGGGAATCGAAAGGCCTCCCGTACCAACCGTCAGGTAGCACCAAGCCAGCCCGTCCGTGCTTTGCGAAGAAACGCTCGACTATATGGGCAGGCGGACTAAGAGTCATCCAGGGCTTACGGGTCATAGGTCGATCCTACCGACGGGCTTCTTTCACCGGACCCGCCCTCCGTCCGCCCGGCGATGTTCGTCGCAACGTCATGTGCGGTTGCCTCAGTCCGCCCTCACTGATGCCCGTAAGCCGGTGGCCCATAGGACGCTTTGTCGTCTGACGAAGGATTTCTTGAACAAACTTCCGTACCGCCGGCTTTGCGCTTTTTAGGATTCTTGCGCTGAGCCCACTACCCAGCGGTTCCATCGGTTGAACATTCCGCTCGGTGGTGTGCCAAGAGCGCGAATTGCCCTCTTGTACCAACGATGGCCGAGGTAGTAGACGACGCTGAAGAGGACAAGCAGGACGGCCAGGATAATTAGATACCAGTCCTTCGCGGTCTGGTATTCCTGGTAGCCGGGCTGCCCATAAATCAGTTCACCTGAAACCAAGGGGACGGTCACGTCCAGGAAGTAGTGGAAAACCTGGATGAAGGGCGCTAGCAGAAGAGCAAAGGTTAGAACGACGAAAGCAAGGTACTTGAACCAGACTTTCGCGCACCGTTTGTTCCAAGAAGCGATCCGTTCCTTCTCGTCCGCGTCTATCGGCTGATTCATGATGTTCCCCCATTTTTTGTTTTCCTAATGCATAGCCTACGTGGGCTAATTTTTCGGCAGTTGATAATCACCGGCGGTCGAATACATTCTTACGTCGGGTGGACGATGCAATCCCAAGAACAGGAGGGGCGCGGATCCATCGACGCACTACGGGCGCCTCTTCCGGCCCGTCCCGTAAGCCGGTCCCCCACCGCGACACCATCTGCCCGCACTGGCGCTGCGAGAAATCCGATACAGCTAGTGGAATCCTGGATTCGCGTATACCCCGCCTGCAAAACTGTGCCGCTCAGGTTGAACAATCGCGACGGTTGCACCGCCCGCACAGATCATGGCTGCGTCCGGGTCTGCACCAACGAACAGGACCTGGCAGCGCCGCGCAAGGCGCTTAGGCCTGGGCGTCCCCCAAGGAGCTGATCAATGGTGACCACGGCGTGACCGGCAGGAACAAGGATCGGCTGGGACTGAACTAAGCCCAGGCGGCTGTGCAGGCGGCACCCCGGCCGTCACCAAACCCGATCGGTTCGTCCAGTCCTGCCCCATGCTGGAGAACATCGTCGAGGACAGCGACAGTTTGCCAGGGGTTCCGGCTGCCAACAGGGATAACCCTAAGGATCTGATCCCAGGTCATGCAGTTCCAGGCGCTCCCGGCCATGCAGGAGTGAGCAGCAACACCGCTGTCCAAGCCAAGAGAGGAGCCGGCAGAAAGCAACAGCCAACAACAAAAATGGGCCCCCGCAGGGGCCCATAAAAGGAGATTTGTACACATTCAGAGGACCACAAGCCCCTGAACAGGGAAAACACGTGCCCGAGGTGGGACTCGAACCGGGTTCCAGCCCTTGAATTTCCGCCACTCCCCCGCAACCATCGCCAATCCGGCCCAGTCCGGAACCGGTACGACCCGATCCGAAGCCCAGGGTATGCACATTGTGCACACCCTCTCTTTTCCCGGGTCGGCCACAGCCGGGCTGCCTTGACGGCGCTGATTATGGCAGTTTGAGTGGGGACCGGTTCTGCAGTCTGAGTTGGGCCCACTTCGCGGCTCGCCCGTTGATGAATCGCAGTTTGAGTTGCGCCCGCCCCACGGTTGGTTCCATCAGAGTTTTTCCCAACGGTGGAAGGCAGTGATGGAGTCGAGAGTGGAGCTATTCTCGAGGATCCGCCGGGATGCCAGGGTTAAGGGCTTATCCATCCGCTGCCTTGTCCGGGAGTACCGGGTCGCCCGAAGAACCGTTGGGCAGGCACTGGCCGCTGCGGAACCACCGGTGCGCAGGGTTCCTGCCCGGGGGCACCGAAGCTGGGCGGCGATCCCGTGTGCGGGATGACACGCCGCATTGCGGCTGGACGATCCGCGGATCAGCTAATAAAGTCTTTCGGTATCGAATGCAGTCAGACGGACACGAAGTCCGGGAAGGGGGCGCACATCACCGCTGACCAACACCACCAACCCACTGCTTCATCCGCGAAAGCCCCTCCGTCGAGGGGCTTTCTTATGTGCCGGGAGCCTGCGGTCCGAGGCGGCGTTCACGGGCCGCCTGACCCCGTCCCTTCCCCAGAAACAGGGACACAAAAGTATTCAGCGCGATGATGCGGTCGCGGTCAGCCTCGTGAAGACTCGCTGGGTGGACGCTCATCGTTGTCTGCGGGCTTCTGCATCCCGAGGATGAGGAACGTGATGCCCATCGTGAAGAACGCCATCCAGGCCGTGGTTCCCAGAAATATCATTGCGATCGCAACGGCAACGAAAACGATCCGATCGGCAGGAAAGCCGCGCCCCTGTTTCTCTTCGCTCGGCCGTTCGACGCCGACATGGGCTTTCCTTCGCCGTTCACCTGGCCGAGGCTACGTCGGCGGAAGGAGACCCGCAACGTTCCCGCGAGGACAATTTGCCGCGTCTCATTACCTCGACAGTCCTGACCCGCCCTGAAAACCGCCCGACGGTCTCAGTAATCGATCGTTTGTGATACCGATCCCTGCCGTGCCCTATTCCTTGCGCATCCCGCCGGTGGAGGTTTGCGTAGCTGGCTGTTTGCTTTTAGGGCTTGCCTAGGGAGTGGCCGCTTGGGTGGTTTCCTTTTGGCGGCCGGCGTTGATGATCAGCGCGGTGATAAGCGCCGATGCCGCGAGAAGGATGGCCGCGATGAAAAGCGCCGTCGTGTAGCCACTCGTGAGTGCAGCGCTGGCTGTTGCGTTTGCTGCAGCGTCTCTAGAGGCGCGTGAGGTGTACAGCGCTGTCAGTGCGTCGGGGAGCCTGTATTCGGTGATGCTTACGGAGATTGTGGTGAGCACTGCAACGCCAAGGGCGTCGCCGATCTGCTGGGCGGAGTTCAGTTGCGCTGACGCGATGCCGGATTCCTGGGCTGGGATGCCGGGCAAGCTTATGCCTTCACTCACTTTTCCCGCGACAGGAGGTTGGGAAGGCTTAGAGGGACGTGGCCACGGAGGACCGGAACCGGTCGATGGCCGCCTCGTTGCGGGCGAAGTACGTCCACTGTCCAATGCGGGTGGTCTGCACGAGGTCGGCGTCTGCGAGGGTAGCCATGAACTGCGAGGCGGTGGACTGGGAGACCTCGCAACGCTTCCGGATGCTTGAGACGCACACCCCGTAGCGTGTGGCGTCGACTTTCTGTTCTTCGAAATTCTTCACGGGGTCGCGGAGCCACTGCAGGATCGCCAGGCGGTGTGGGTTGGAGAGCGCGCGCAGTGCTGCAAGCAGCTCATCCTGCTGGAGCTGGGTTCCGGGGTTCTCATCTGTAGGCACTCCATAAGGCTACCTCAAAATCGTTATATCGCAATTTACCGATGAACGTGCTAGAACTTAAACCAACCCCCTCGAAAGGAACGAACATGCCTATCACCACAGAAGTTTCCACCGCTGTTCACAACTGGAGCTCCAGCCTGGCCGCCCTTCCCCCACTGCTCCGCGGAGAACCGTCGGACACGACCCTCGATGAACTGCGCACCGCATACGACGAGATGCTGGCCGCCCATCCCACCCCGGAAGGGGTCACCATCGAAGAGGTGGACATGGGAGGGACCCCAGGGATCGTGGTGACGCCCGAGACCGTGGAGGACAACCGGGCCCTTTTCTACATCCACGGCGGTGCTTACATCGTCGGCAGCCCCGCGGGCTACCACGGCCTCGCCGGAAACTTTGCAGTCCGACTAAACGCCCGGGTGTTCCTGCCGCACTACCGGCTGGCTCCGGAACACCCCTTCCCCACGCCGATCAACGACACCGTCGACGCATACCGTTGGCTGCTGGAGCAGGGTCAGGACCCGAAGCGTCTGATGGTCGCAGGTGATTCGGCCGGCGGCGCCATGACAGTCACGGTGATGATCAAGGCTCGCAATCTGGGGTTGCCGCTGCCGGCAGCCGGGGTTGCCCTGTCACCCTGGGCGAACCTGGAGCACACAGGCGCGTCGATGACCAACCGGGAAGGCCTCGACCCGCTGAACAGCAAGGCCGTCCTGGACCTGCTGGCACGCAGCTTCCTAGGCGGGGCACTGCCGAATGACCCGGACGCATCCCCGGTCTTCGCCGACGTCCGCGGACTGCCCCCGATCCTGGTCACAATCGGGGAGAACGAACTCATGCTCAGCGACGCAGTCCGGCTCGCCGGGCACCTGGCCGAGAATCGCGTGCGAGTGAGCCTGGACGTCTGGCCCGAGATGTTCCACGTCTGGCACATGCACCAAGACCGGCTCCCCGAGGGGCGCAAGGCTCTCGACGACGCGGCCCGGTTCCTGCTCGAGGCGCTGCCCGCCCGGTAGGGACATCAACCGGGCGCCGTTGAGGCGCCCTGCAAGATGAGCAACCCCAGATCGTCAGCCCGATCCAATAAAGGGTCGGGCTGACGTGTTCGACGTCGTGAGCGACGACGGGCCCCACCTGCCCATGCAGGAATGGATAGCAGCACGATGTCCACGCCTCCGAGATCGACCAACTACTGGCCTTCCAGCCCCTGCTGCTTCCATCCGGAGGGTCGGAGGAAGCCCGAAAGTAAGTCCTAGCGGTTACCTCCAGCCCCACTTCCGCGAGCCGGCAGAGGTCCTTTGGATTAAACGAAACACGTCCGCCAGCGACACGAGAGTCCGCCGTCTTCCTCGAGTGAGTGCTCGCCGCCGCCAGGGTGCGGCTGAGTTTGTGGGCCCACCGGTCGCCCAGGAGGTCCGCGCCCAGGGCTTGCCGCAGGGGGATTCTTTGATGAGATGGCAGCCGACGAGTTGCTGTACGCGGAGTCCTAACTCGGCAACGGGCTAGCAGGTGGCCGGCTTCCGTGGAGAGGAAAGCTGCATCGGCGCTCACCTCATGAGAGACGGCTAAATGGCTAAGCGCGGCCGAAGGAGAAAGCGCGACGCTCGAATCTTCTTAAACGGATAAGCTGTCGTTTATGGTGACGGAAGAGCGTTCAGGCCCAGATAAGAGTGTGCGAGTCACCATCCGCGACGTTGCACAGCGGGTGGGTGTTTCATCCGCGGCAGTGTCCTATGCAATGAGCGGGCGGCCCGGGGTTAGTGAGGATTTACGTGATCGTGTCCTCACTGCTGCGGAAGACCTGGGGTACCGGCCCAACAAGGTAGCCCAGCAATTGCGCCGGGGGCGGACAGATGCCGTCGGCCTGCTTTTCGCCGACATAGCAAACCCGTTTTACCCTGATCTTGCCAGCGGAGTGATCGCCGCGGCCACTCTGGAGGGCTTCGAGGTATTCGTCTCCAACGTCGGCATTAATGGGGAGCGACAGACCGAAGCGGCAATGGCACAGCTTGACCGGAATTCGGCCGGCCTGCTCTTCACTTCTGTAGCCGATCAGGACCGCGACTTGCTTGAAAGCCTCACCCGACGCGGTGTTCCCTTCGTACAGTTGCACCGAGTGCTCGAGGGAGCTGCTGCCGATTCGGTGGTAGTCGACAATCTGGCTGCGGCCCGGGAGCTGGCACAACATGTGGCGGGGACAGGTCGAAAAAGGGTCGCGGTGCTCGGCGGCGCCGGCGCGTCCAGTGTTTCCCGAGACCGTGAGCGGGGCTTCCGGGAAGGCCTGGCAATGGAGGGCGCGACCATTGTGAACGAGGACGGGCTCTGGGGTGCGCTGACCCGGGAATCCGGGGCCGCCCGGGCCCGGACGCTCTTGAGCGCCGGGCAGCAGGTTGAGGCCGTGTTGTGCGGCAACGACATGATCGCGGTGGGCGTCCTCGACGTCTGCCGGGAACGGGGGCTCCGGGTGCCGGAGGATTTGGCGGTCGCCGGATTCGACGACATGAGCTTCTCCAGCGCCGGCCCGCTGCAGCTGACCACAGTGACGGTTCCCCGCGAAATGATGGGACGGCGCGGCTTCGAACTGCTGCTCCGCAGAATCCAGGGATATGACGGGCCCCGCGAGCGCATAGTGCTCCCCCACGTCCTTCAAGTCAGGGAGACAACGGGCTAAGCCACCCCCGAATGTGACCCGGACAACAAAAAATCCTCCAAAGCTCTTGCGCACCGGGCCGACGGCATGAATACTTAACTTAATCGATTCAGGAACCCTGGTTTTGGCCACGTTCGAACTTAATCGATTCAGTTCCGCAAGTGATGTGACATCCACATCGGTTCCTAAACTTCGAAGGAGAAGAATGACTGCGAATGCTGCTGAAGCAACCATGGATGAGGCTGCCGTTCCTTACCGCGGCGAGCAGCCCTATGGCATCATCGATGACGTCATCGTGCCCGGCGCTCTCGACCTGGACGCGGACGAGCGCCTGTGGGTGCCCCAGTCCAAGGACGTGTCCTTCCGCCCGCTGATTCTGTCGGCGAGCCAGGGATATTTCGTGAACATCCTGCGCGTGCGCAAATCCGGGATCCTTTCCCGGCACAGGCACGCCGGGCCGGTTCACGCGGTCACCCTTAAGGGCCGCTGGCACTACCTGGAGCACGAGTGGTGGGCCGAAGAAGGCACGTACGCCTTCGAAACACCGGGCGATATCCACACGCTCGTCGTCCCTGACGGGGTGGAGGAAATGGCCACGCTGTTCCACGTCACCGGCACCTACATCTACGTGGATCCCGACGGCAACCCGACGGGCATTGAGGATGTCTTCACCAAGATTGCCCTGGCGAGGGCACATTACGAAGCAGTAGGCCTTGGCGCCGACTACGTCGATCAATTCATCCGCTAAGAGGCCTCCTCTCCCTTCGGGGCCGGACCGCGATTCCCCGGAGTCGACACTGACCGGCCGCAACCCGGGGCCGAGTCCGGTGCTGCTCCTGCGACCACTGCAGCCAGGAGCGGCGCCGGGCGGCATCCGGATACACCAATGAGGCTGTCAACCTGCCCCGGCGCTGTCGGGCGCCGACGGACCAGCCGCTACCACTGACTGCGGAACTTCGAAGGAGAAGAACCGATGAACAAATTCGTACAGGGCTGACCGTGAAAGCCCTTAGAAAACAAAGCACCTCACCGAAAGACGTGCGGGTGCAGGAGCATCCCAAGCCCGACCCGGCTCCCGGTGAGCTCCTGGTCCAGACACTGGCCTGCGGCCTCTGCGGCAGCGATGTGCATGCATGGCGTCAGGACACGGGTTACGAATGGGTCCATTGCCCGGTGACACTGGGTCATGAAGCGGTCGGCGTCGTTGTAGGTACCGGAGCGGGAACGGACAGCCAATGGATCGGTCAACGCATTGTGCCCATTGCCATCGATGGCTGCGGATCCTGCGATCTGTGCCGTCGAGGTACTCGTCAACTTTGCCTGGACCGAACCGTGCTGGGGCTCTCCTTTGACGGAGCCGCCGCAGATCTCTTCTCCATCCCTGAATACCGCGCCGTGCCGGTGAACAATGAGCTGCCCGCTGCGGTTCTCGCCCTCACGGAGCCGCTGTCCGTGGCCCTGCGCGCGGTGATACGCCTGGAGCAATCGATACCGGCCCAGGCCCGTGTCATCGTCAGCGGTCCCGGGCCGATCGGCCTCATGGCCGCGTTGCTCCTTAACCAGCGCGGGCATCGGGTTACGCTCCTCGGCGCAGCACGCGACGAAGAGCATCGCCTGCCCCTGGCCCGGCTACTTGGTCTGGAAACCATCCAGGCAGAGGACGTGACCCCGGCAGGGCTGCACGGGTGGCTGGAAGCATCGGGCGCGGCCCAGGCATTGTCATCTGCGGTGGCAAATATCGGCCCGGGCGGAACCATCGTCGTCGCCGGCCTGTTCCCGTCGATCCCGGCCGTAGACGTCAATGTGCTGGCCAGAAACGAGATCCAACTCATCGGGAGCTACGGCTCAGTCGCCCTCGACTACCGCAACGCGCTGGCAGCGCTGGAGGCAGCGCCTGACATGTGGGCGTCACTGGTGACCACATTCCCGCTGACCGAAGGCACTCGCGCACTCCAAGCCGCGGCCGACGCCGAAGCAGTCAAGGTCGTGCTCCTTCCCTAAAGCGCCTGCAGGTCAACGCTGACCCCAAACCAGACGCCATCATCAAGCATCGTGACACATCCAACGGAGACCCCCATGGTTAACGCACACACCCAGACGTCCGTCACCGCCGCACGGACACCCATCCGCAAGGTCGTATTTGCCAGCCTTATCGGCACGGCCATCGAATGGTATGACTTCTTCCTCTACGGATCAGCCGCAGCGCTGGTCTTCGGAGCGGTATTTTTTCCCAGCCAGGACCCGGCAACCGGAGTGCTGCTGGCCTTCGGCACCTATGCTGTCGGCTTCGTCGCCCGGCCCCTGGGCGGCATCATCTTCGGTCACTTCGGAGATCGTGTAAGCCGCAAGAAGATGCTCGTCATCAGCCTGGTGCTCATGGGGGCGGCCACTTTCGCCATCGGCCTGCTGCCCACCTACGCCATGATCGGAGTTGCCGCTCCAATGCTTCTCGTCTTCTGCCGGTTGCTCCAAGGCTTCGCAGTGGGCGGTGAATGGGGCGGCGCTGTTCTCATGGCGGCCGAACACGGAGACGACCGGCACCGCGGATTCTGGTCCTCCTGGGTCCAGGCCGGCGTACCGCTGGGCAACCTGATGGCCGCAGTCGTGCTGTGGGTGCTGGCCGCAGTGCAGTCAGACAGCGATTTCTTGGCGTGGGGCTGGCGCGTCCCCTTCCTCCTGAGCGCCCTGCTGGTGCTTGTCGGGCTCTGGGTTCGCCTGAGTATCGAGGAGTCGCCCGTCTTTGCCGAAGCCAAGAAGGCCGCATCCATGCGCGAGAAGTCCAAGGCCCCGATCTTCGAGGTCCTGCGCAAATACCCTCGTGAGGTTGCCATTGCCATGGGCATGCGTTTGGCCGAAAACATCGCCTACTACATTTTCAGCATTGTCGTCATCACCTACATGGTCACGTATCTGGGAATGCGCAAGGACGTTGCTATCGCCGGCGTGCTGATCGGCTCGGTGGCCCAGTTCGTGCTTACTCCGATCATCGGATCCTTCTCCGACCGCGTGGGCCGCCGGCCCCTTTACCTGGCCGGAGCGGCAGGCACGGGTATTTGGGGCTTCGTCTTTTTCCCGCTCATCGACACCCGTAACGACGGACTTATTATCCTTGCCATCGTCGTCGGCCTCGTCTGCACCACGTTCATGTACGCTCCCCAGGCAGCGTTCTTCTCTGAACTGTTCGGCACCAGCGTCCGCTACAGCGGCGCCTCCCTCGGCTACCAGCTGGCTTCGGTTTTCGCCGGCGGCCTGGCACCCCTCATCTCCATCGCCATTCTCGGCAGCGTGGACCAGAGAAACACCCTCGGTGTCAGCATCTACCTCGGTATAGCGGCAACGATCACCTTTATTGCAGCACTTGTGGCAAAGGAAACCGCCAAATCATCACTGCGGCACGACCGCGTACTCGAACCGGAGACCACGAAATGAAGCCCGCCGGAACCGGTTCAGCAACGGGAAACACCGCAACCCTTGCGGCCGGACAGCCACTCGCGACGAACCCCTTCTCCCTACACAACAAAACCGCACTCGTCACGGGCGCCGGCAGAGGACTGGGCCGTGCGGTCGCCACTGCCCTGGGACTTTCCGGAGCAGAAGTCATAGCGCTGGACCTCTCGCCTCTGAACGACTTCAAGGACGAACTGGAAGCGCAGGGCGTCAAGTGCCGGATCCGGTCGCAAAACCTGGCCAATCTCTCGCAGGACCAGGCCGCCGAAATCATCACCTGGGCCAAGGAAACCGGAAGAGGGCCCGACATTCTCGTCAACAACGCCGGGCTGATCCGGCGCGGACCTGCGCTCACGACAACCCTCGAAGACTGGGAATCCGTGATCGGTTTGAACCTGACTACACCTTTCGTGCTCTCCCAAGCGTTCACCCGCTCCCTGATCGACGAGGACCGGCCTGGCAGCATCATCAACATCCTCTCCATCAATGCCTTCCAAGGAGGCGTCGAAGTACCCTCCTACGCGGCATCCAAACACGGACTCCTGGGAGTGACCCGTGCCCTCGCCAACGAGTGGGCCCCCCATGGAATCAGAGTCAACGGTATAGCGCCCGGATACATGGAAACGGAGCTCACCGCAGCCCACCGCGAAGACCCCGCAAGATACCAAGCCATGCGCAGCCGCATGCCTATAGGCCGCTGGGGACAACCCGACGAAATCGGCGGCGCCGCGGTTTACCTCGCGTCCGCGGCCTCCACCTATCTATCGGGAACCGTCATTAACGTCGACGGGGGATGGCTCTCCCGCTAAGTCTGCCGCCAAGCTGTCCACCACGATACCGCCGGCTCGATTCGACCCTCCGGCCAGGCCCGCTGATAGGCCTCCAGATGGCCAGCTTTTGTGCCGGGGTGAACGATCTGCGAGGGGTCGGGCCGCCGGAGCGGGGGCCAGAATTACTCATGGACTTCCCGCACCGGGGAAATCGCGGATATGGACATTGGTGATGTTCCTGATTCTTCCCCCACGAATTAGACGAAGTTGCTATGAGCCGCAGGCCTCACCAAACCCTGAAACGTAGGGGGTGGTCCCATGACTGGCCACACAGGTGGTCCCGTGCGCGTGGCAAAACGGGCTACGGAAAGGTCTCGGCAGATCCTCGGCCCGTCTCCCGCATGCCAAGGGAGCGCAAGATCCGAACCGATGCAGCATTAGCGATGAGCGCTTCTGCCCAAATGGAACCAAGCGAAAGTTCTTCAAAGCCGTAGACGAGGCCGGCTTTGGCGACTCGACCCCCTAAGCCACGCCCTCATCGCGGCGATGGTCCTATCAGGAAGCCAAGTTCTCGTTCCAGTGGTTTTGCACCATGAAGATCTACGTATCCCAGGAGGCCGTCTTCAGCACTCGTTACAGCGAGCCGGATCAGGTCAGCGGGAGGCGTTTCCACCTGTCGCACCCAGAAAGTCGCGTACGGCCGCCGAGGACCTCGTCGTCCAGCCGGCGTGCTGACAAAAAGAGTTCGTCCTCGGCCCATATCGCCAACATGTCCGCATCCGCGCGGTTCATGGGGCGCAACTCCAACTCTGAGTGATCCATGCGCCCAATGCAGCGGCTCCTGTTTTCAGGGCCTGTGGAGGTGGCCCGTAAGCCGGTCCCCCACCGGAGCAAGCATCACCCAAATTTCCGGATCACGATCGCCGCGTTTGCGGGGCCGGTCGATTCACGTATGACCCGCCCGCAAGAATGCCCGGTGACGGGGTGCTACGGTACATCCAAAACTATGACCGGGCTCGTCATCGGATGCGTCCGCGTATCCACGAACGACCAAGACCTTACCGCCCGGAAGAATGCCCTCGTTGCTCTTGGACTGTCATCGGAGAAGACGTCCACCGACCAGGGACTCGCCCGTGCCGACCGGGCACGCCCCACGCTCAAGGAAGCGCGAGCCGCCTGACCGTCAACAAGTCGCACCAAGCCATGCACTCAACTGGCAGCGGCGCCATGAACAGTCATGACATCAAGAAATGCAAACCAGCAAAGGCAGCACATCTCCCCCAGCCAGCGTCCAGTCATGCAGTTAGCGGCACTCCGGGCCATGAACGAGTAGGCAGCACCACCGCTGCCGGAAATCAAGAGAAGGAGCCACCCGGCCACAGAAACGGCCACCAACAAAAATGGGCCCCGTAGGGCCCATAAAGGAGATGTGTACACATTCAGCGGCCCACAAGCCCCTGAACAGGGAAAACACGTGCCCGAGGTGGGACTCGAACTGCATTCCGGCCCTTGCAATCACTGGGAAGTCCGGAAAACAAAGGCAATCCGAGCCAGTCCGACCAATGTACGACCCAGTCCGAAGCGAAAAAGTGTGGACATTGTCCACACCTTCTTCTTGCTACGATTCCAGCTCCCAAGGGGACATCACAGGGGTTTTCCCCTTGTGACGAAACATGCGTTATCGGCGAAGGGCATCCCTGTTGGGCTGCATCCTCCTATTGCCTTGGCTTTGGCCAAGGCTGTGGAGCGGATCCCGGAGGTCGGCGCTTTGCCGGGTTCCCTGCTGTACGAACCCAAATGGGACGGCTATATTCACTTCACTCTGCCAATCAGTGGCCCATCCATCCCCCTGCCGATCAAGTTAATGTGTTCTCGGCCCAGAGGTCCGGGTCTGTGGTGTCGCCGTTGCTGTTCAGGCGGGTTCTTGGGCATCCTCGTCAGACACGGGTGGGTGCGTCGGGCCGGGCGAATATGACCCACCGACCCCATTCCCGACATGGCCAGTCCCGCGCAGGAGCATTCGAAGCCTCCGCGACGGCCACGCTCAGGCTCTGGCCCCGGCGGGCTACCCGTGAATGCGGTCTGACCACCTACATGGGCGGCGATTTTCACCGCCGGCGCTAATTCTTACCCCGTTTACCCCTGAGAATTCGGCTGGCGCCGGCGGGCGGCCGAATCGGGCAGTTCGGCAAGCTAAGCCGGCAAAGCCATCTCAATAGCAGAAGGGGGGCAAGTTGAGCGTCGAACAACCAGGTTTGCCGGGCAGACGATTTGCTGGTCGGGTGACTCCCCCTTGATCAGGCTTAGCGAGAGACGGCCGGCGAGTACGCCTTGCTCAAACGGTGTTTGATGGACGGTTGTGAGGTCCATCGTTTCTGCCATCGGGTGGTCGTCGATCCCGATGATTGACATATCCTGGGGGACGCGAAGGCCCGATCGCCGCAGTCTTTGGAGAGCGCCGTAGGCAACTTCGTCGGAGAAAGCGAATATCGCCGTCGGCAGCCGTGACAAGGTCAGAATTTTGTCCATTCCTTGGGCACCGCCCTCGATACCCCATGGAACGGGAACCACCAGTTCCACATCAGCTTCAATACCTGCCGCCGCAAGTGCACTCCGGTATCCCCGCTCGCGGCCAACGTCGGCCGAGTAGTGGTTGCCTTCCGGGTCAACGGCGCTGATCATCGCGATCCGCCGATGTCCCAGCCCCAGCAGATGATTGACGGCATCTCGCGCCGCCAACTCCTCATCGATCCCGACCGAAGGACGCCCGGGCGTAATGGTTCCCGCCACAACCGCGTGAACCCCCATCGCGTCAAGACGCTCCCACTCCTCCTCGGTGATGGGGAAGGCAATATTGATGACGGCATCGACTTTTCGCCGGGCCGGGAGTTCCTCGAAAAACCGGCGCCGCTCATCGGAGCTATCGAGAGGGTAGAGGAGCACATCGATACCGGCGGCCGTGAGTTCTGCCGCTACGCCGGCGATGACAGCCGAATAGAACCACTCGTTGATGGTCGGAGTGATTAGCCCAACGCGTCCGGTTCGCCCGCCGGCGAGTTTCGAGGCTTCGGGTGAGACGACGTAGCCGAGTTGTTCGGACAGTTGCTGGATCTTGAGGCGGGTGCGTTCGGACACGCCCTTGCCCCCGGCCAGGGCGCGCGAGACCGCGCTCACCGAGACGCCCGCCTCCCTGGCTACGTCCACCATGTTCACTGAATGTCGATCCCCATTGGTCATTCTTCAATAGTAGCGGATTGAACGCATACGTTTGCGTAATTTGCGCCGAAACCGGCGCGTTCAGTTGAGCCATGCAGGCCAGAAGGCCGGGAATCGAAGCTTTTACGCTTGACGCCTTCGGATCGAAGCGTCTATCTTTAACTCAAACGTTTGCGCAGAGACGTAGATCACAGCTCATGAACCGCATCGACGAAGCGTCGATATAATCCCAGCCAGTCGGACCGGCAATGATGCCCGGCAGAACAGGAAAACCCACTCTTGAGTACCAAAACCTCAACCATGCATGCCGACGTCGATGAAGTGTTGGGTGCAGACTGGTGGCGCCAGGCCGCCGTGTACCAGATCTATCCGCGGAGCTTCTCTGATTCCAACGGTGACGGCCTGGGCGACCTCAAAGGCATCACGGCCAAGGTCCCGTATCTGAAGTCACTCGGGATTGACGCCGTTTGGCTGAGCCCCTTCTACCCTTCGGCTCTCGCAGACGGCGGCTACGACGTGGACGATTACCGCGACGTGGACGCCAGGCTGGGCAGCCTGGCGGACTTCGATGAGATGACCGTTGCGCTCCACGCCGCGGGCATCAAGCTGATCGTGGACATCGTGCCCAACCACTCCTCTGACCGGCATGATTGGTTCCAGGAGGCCCTCGCCGCATCCAGGGGCTCCGCCGCCCGGAACCGCTACATCTTCCGTGAAGGCAAGGGCGCGGAGAGCGAGTTGCCACCCTCGGACTGGGAATCCCTTTTCGGCGGCCCGGCCTGGGAACGCATTACCGAACCGGATGGCACTGCCGGTCAGTGGTACATGCATCTGTTCGCGAAGGAGCAGCCGGACTTCAACTGGGACAACCCGGAGGTGCGCGAGGACTTCCTGAAGACCTTGCGTTTCTGGTCGGACCGCGGCGTTGACGGTTTCCGCATCGATGTTGCCCATGCCCTGGTGAAGGATTTGTCCGAGCCGCTGCCGGCCAAGGCCGATCTGGCGGCGGAGAACGAGACGGTGGACGGTACGCACCCGTTCTGGGACCGGGACGAAGTCCACGAGATCTATGCAGAATGGCGGGCCCTGTTCAACGAGTACACCCCGCCGCGCACGGCGGTCGCCGAAGCCTGGGTGCATGCCGACCGACGCGGCCGCTATGCCAGCCCCGAGGGCCTGGGACAGGCGTTCAACTTCGACCTCCTGCAGGCAGCCTTTGATGCCGGACAGTTCAGGGAGATCATCACCCGCAACCTGACCGAATCCGAGATCACCGGCGCGTCCTCGACCTGGGTGTTTTCCAACCACGACGTGGTCCGGCATGCCACCCGCTATGGGCTGCCCAAGGGTCCCGGGCGCAACGGCCCGGCCCAGGCGTGGCTGTTGTCCGGCGGTAAAGAGCCTGCTCTGGACCGTGAACAAGGTGTCCGCAGGGCCCGGGCCGCTACCCTGCTGATGCTTGCCCTGCCAGGATCTGCCTACCTGTACCAGGGCGAGGAGCTGGGGCTGCATGAGGTCATTGAAATATCTGATGCCGACCGCCAGGATCCGGCGTTCTTCCGCAACCCAGGCGTTGACATCGGCCGTGACGGCTGCCGCGTCCCGCTGCCCTGGACCACCGAAGGCATCGCGTTCGGGTTCGGTGAAGCCACGGCGCACCTGCCGCAGCCGGAATGGTTCAGCGCCTACGCCGTGGCAACCCAGCAGAACAACCCCGAATCCACGCTCTCGCTTTACCGCGAGGCCTTGCGGCTCCGCGGCAGCCTTCAGACCGAAGAACAACTCAAATGGCTCAACCAATCCAATGATGCAGTGCTGCACTTCATCCGACCCAACGGCTGGCAGTCGATAACCAACTTCGGCAACGAGCCCGTCGAGCTGCCGGCCGGCACCGTCGTCGCAACCAGCAGCCCATTGGCTGGCGGAAGCCTCCCGGCGGACACCACTGCCTGGATTATCTGACCTTTCACCACCACCGACCCGCCGGCGTCCCCGCCCGGGTTCATTTACAAAGGAGTAATCATGAAAGCAAAGCTGACCGCCACGGCGGCACTGATGATGGCAGGTGCGCTGGTTTTGTCCGCCTGCGGCGGAACCACAAGCAGCGGCACTACAGCCGGTGGGGGCGACGCCGCCTCCCAGGGCCTGGACGGGCGCGGCCCCATCACCTACGTCCAGGGCAAGGACAACAACAACGTGGTCCGTCCGCTGATCGATAAGTGGAACGCGGCGCACCCGAATGAGAAGGTCACGTTCAAGGAGCAGACGGACCAGGCCGACCAGCAGCACGATGACCTGGTGCAGAACTTCCAGGCCAAGAACGCCGGCTACGACGTAATGGCCGTGGACCTGGTCTGGACGGCAGAGTTTGCGGCCAAGGGCTGGCTGCAGCCGCTCAAGGACAAGATGGCAATCGACGCCGTCGGGATGTTGCCATCAACGGTGGAGGGCGCCTCCTACAAAGGCACCCTCTACGCGGCACCGGAGTCCTCCGACGGCGGCATTCTGTACTACCGCAAGGACCTCGTGCCCACCCCGCCCAAGACCTGGGACGAGATGATGAGCATGTGCTCCATCGCCAAGGCCAACAACATTGGCTGCTATGCGGGCCAGTTCAGCAAGTACGAAGGGCTCACGGTCAACGCGTCTGAGGCCATCAACTCCGCCGGCGGTTCCGTGCTGGACAAAGACGGCAAGCCGAGCCTGAACACCCCCGAGGCCAAGACCGGCCTCGAGAACCTCGCCAAGGCCTACGCCGATGGCAACATCCCCGCGGAAGCCATCACCTTTCAGGAGGAACAGGGACGCCAGGCCTTCCAGGACGGCAAGCTGCTGTTCCTGCGCAACTGGCCCTACCTCTACAACCTGGCCACCACCGAAGGCTCCTCCAAGGTCGCGGACAAGCTCGGCATGACCGCCCTCCCCGGCACAGATGGTCCCGGCGCGTCCTCGCTGGGCGGCCACAACGTCGGAGTAAGCGTCTATTCCAAGAACAAGGCCACCGCCGCTGACTTCCTGAAGTTCATCACCTCCGAGGAATCCCAGAGGTTCTTCGCCACTCAAGGCTCCCTCGCCCCCGTACTCACCAAGCTGTACGAGGACAAGGAACTTGTGGCCAAGCTGCCGTACCTGCCGGTGCTGAAGACGTCGATTGAGAACGCCGTTCCCCGTCCCGTGACCCCGTTCTACCCGGCGGTGACCAAGGCCATCCAGGAGAACGCCTACTCGGCCATCAAGGGCGAGAAGACTGTAGACGCGGCCCTGTCTGACATGCAGAAGTCCATCGAGTCCGCCGGTGCGGGACAGTAGGTTCATCATGGCAACCGAACTAGGTCCGGCGCCGGTCAAGTCACCGGCGTCGGGCGGTACGCCCGTCCATCACGGCCCCAAGGGCGTAGGTGAGGACAACAAGATCCTCAGCCAGGGCAAGTGGGCTTCCTGGCTCCTGGCCCCGACCATCCTCGCATTGTCGGTAGTGATCGTGTATCCGATCATCACCGCCATTGTGATGTCCTTCCAAAAGGATGCCGGTCTGGACCCCGCGACGGGTCTCTTCGTTGAGGGTGGCCCGGCCGGCTTCTCCAACTACTACAACTGGATCTTCCAGCAATGCCCGGCTCCGGACGGCGGGACCGTGGACTGCCCGCCGGGAACCCTGGGCGCGCAGTTCTGGTCCGCCACCGGCACCACGTTCTTCTTCACCATCGTGACGGTGGGCCTTGAGACGGTGCTCGGCTTCTGGATGGCCGTCATCATGGCCCGGGCCTTCCGGGGCCGCAGCCTGGTCCGCGCGGCTGTCCTGGTGCCGTGGGCCATCCCCACCGCCGTGACGGCCAAGCTGTGGCTGTTCATCTTCGCCTTCGAAGGCATCGGCAACAAACTCTTCAACACCACCGTCCTGTGGACCGGCAGCGAATGGCCGGCCAGGTGGGCCGTGATCATCGCGGACGTCTGGAAGACCACGCCGTTCATGGCGCTGTTGATTCTCGCCGGGCTGCAGATGATTCCCGCGGAAGTGTACGAGGCGGCCAAGGTCGACGGCGCCTCAGCCTGGCAGCGGTTCCGGATGATCACCCTGCCGC
>NZ_JBFUAU010000026.1:0-108298 GCF_056406115.1 Arthrobacter sp. P1_D4
CTGCGCTTCGGGCGCCGGGGCGGCGGCGGCGGGCTGCGCTTCGGGCGCCGGGGCGGTGGTGGCCGCGGGTGCACTCGACGCCGAGGGCTCCAGCTCGGCGTCGGCAATATGTTGGAGACCTGCCTGCACCGCAGGGGCGGCAGCGGCCGCCGGAGCAAGCCCAGCCGGCGGCCACGGCTCGCCGCCGGGGGCACGGGGAAGCCCGCGACGCAGCGAGGTGGTTCCCGTCGTCCGTGTGGCGGGCGTGTCTGCCGGAGCCGCTGCAGGCGCCTCCGTTGCCGGCACCGCTGCTTCCTCGGCAGCACCAGCCCCGGCAGCATCTGCGGCTGCATCTGCGGCAGATGCCGCAGCGGCGCCGGAGGCCGGAGCCCCGGACAGAGCCGCCACCGGTACCGGAGCTTCTCCCGCCGGCGGCCAAGGTTCGCCGCCCGGCACGCGCGGCAGGCCGCGGCGAAGCTGCCGCGCCAGCGCGGAGCCTGAAATCACCACCGGGCCCGGCGCTGAAAGCGCCGCACCCGGCGCCGTTTCCTGGACAGCAGCCGGGGCGGAGGGCGCGGCGGCCGCGGCCGATTCCGCCCCGGAAACTGACGCCGACAGATCGGCCGCTTCTGCCGCTTCTACCGCTTCCGCCGCGGCAATGCTGGCGGGCGCCTGGCCTGCTGGAGGCCAGGGTTCGCCACCTTCGACGCGCGGCAGGCCCCGCCGGATGGACCGAGACAGAGTTGCCATCGCTACTTCTTCCGGGCCTCAAGTGCGCTAATGAGCTGGGGAACAACCTTGAAGACGTCGCCGACCACACCGTAGTCCGCGACCTCGAAGATCGGCGCGTCCCCGTCCTTGTTGATGGCGACGATCATCTTCGCGGTCTGCATGCCAGCCCGGTGCTGGATCGCGCCGGAGATGCCCAGCGCGACATACAGCTGTGGTGACACGGAAACCCCGGTCTGGCCGACCTGATGCGACGTCGGGACGTAGCCGGCATCCACCGCGGCGCGCGACGCACCAACGGCGGCACCGAGGGTATCGGCGAGCTGTCCAACGAGTGCGAACTGTTCTTCCGAGCCGAGGCCGCGGCCACCGGCGACAACCTTCGCGGCACCACGCAGCTCCGGCCGCGAGGTGGCGGCAGTTGCCTCCTCGAAGGAGTCGATCCGCGCGGCCGGTTTCTCGGAGCCCGTCACGGCCAAGGTCTCCGTCGCTTGCGGCTGGGCCGCCGCGCGCGCCTCGATGGAGCCCTGGCGGACCGTAATCACCGGCGCCCCAAACGTGGACGTCGACGTCACGTTGTAGGCGCCGCCGTAGATGGAGTGGTGTGCCACGACGCCCTCGTCATCACGGGACACACCGACCGCATCGGCGGAAATCGCCGCACGCGAACGGGCAGCGTAACGGCCGGCGAGGTCGCGACCGTTCAGGGAATGCGAAATCAGGATCGCGTCCGGCTGCACCTGCTCCGCGGCAGCGGCAAGCGCGTCAACGCCCGGCACCCCAAGCACGGAAGGATCCGGAGTCTCCGCGATGAGTGCGCGCGCGGCACCAAGGGCCGCGGCCTCCGCGGCGGCGGCGCTCCCGGCGCCGGGTGAGGTAAGTACCAATGCAACCGGGGTGCCAACGGCAGCGGCCGCACCGAAGAGCCCGGCCGCAGCCTTCTCGAGTTCACCGGATGCCCGGGCTTCCACGACAACGAGGATTGCGTCACGAGGGAATTCAGTCATGTCGTTGATCCTTAGGCCAGTCGGTTTTCGATCAGGAACTCAGCGAGCTTCTCGCCGGCATCACCCTCGTCGATGATCTTCACGCCTGCCGCGCGCGGGGGCCTCTCCGCAACGGTCAGCATGATCGAACGCGCCGCCTCCGGATTGTCGGCCGTGACCCCGAGGTCCGCCAGGGTCAGGACCTCAAGGGGCTTCTTCTTCGCGGCCATAATGCCTTTGAAGTTCGGGAAGCGCGCCTCGGGAAGTGCCTCGGTAATGGAGATCACCGCGGGCAGGTTCGCTGAGACCTTCTGCACGCCGGAGTCAACGGCCCTGGAGCCAGACACCGCACCGTCGCCGATTTCGACGGAGCTGAGGCCGGTGGCATGCGGCACGTCAAGCAATTCTGCAAGCATCGCGGGAATCATGCCGCCGGATCCGTCAGTGGAGACGTTGCCGGTGATCACCAGGTCAAACCCCATGCGACGGATCGCTGCGGCGAGGGTTTCAGCGGTAAGTCCAAGATCCGCACCCCGGAGCGCCTCATCAGCGACGTGGGTGGCGCTTCCCGCGCCCATCGCAAGCCCCTTGCGGATGGTTGCCGTCGCACTCTCCGGGGCGAGGGAAAGGATTGCGACCTCAGTGCCCTCGTTCGAGTCTGCGTACGTCAGGGCCAACTCCAGGGCCCGCTCACCGATCTCATCAATGACTGCCTCACTTGCTCCTCGATCGGCGAGGCCGGTTTCAAGGTTGAGTTTTCGGTCCCCGTACGTGTCGGGGACCTCCTTTACTAGGACGATAATCTTCATCGATGGCTCTTCCTGTGGCGGCTTGTCCCTGGAGCGGAGACATTGTCGAACCCATCGAGTCTACGAAACCGGGGCCCCTTCCGGCTGACAGAGCCCGTGTCGTGACGTGAAGTCCTCGCCATGGGACCGGGATCAAGGTAAAGGCGGACGTCCCGTTGACAAGTGCAAAACGTTTTGTGTAACGTGTCTCACACCAGATACAAAACGTTTTGCAAAGGGAAGTCAATGACGACAAGAGTGGGAATACGCGACGTAGCCAAGGCTGCCGGGGTCTCCGTCACCACGGTGTCGCATGCCCTCAACGACGCCACGAGTTTCCGGGTGAAGGCAGCGACGCAGCAACTCGTCCGGGAAGTGGCCAGGGATCTTGGGTACGCCCCGAACAAGATGGCCAGCGGACTGCGCAACCAGCGCTCCCAGATCCTTGGCCTGGTGAGTGACGAAATCACCACCACCCCCTTTGCAGGCGCCATGATCCGCGGGGCGCAGGACGCAGCCTATGACCGCGGCTATGTGGTGATGGTGGTCAACTCGGGCCTGGACAGCGAGCTGGAAACCCGTGAAATCAACATGCTGCGGCAGCATCAGGTGGACGGGGTGGTCTATGCCAGGATGTACCACCAGAGAGTGCAGGTCCCCGCAGAACTGGAGGGCCTTCCCACCGTGCTGCTGGATTCCGTCACTCGCGACAGTTCCATCTCCTCGGTTACCCCCGACGAGGTGGGCGCCGCCGAGACGGCCGTTGAAGCAATCATCCAAGCGGGCCACACCCGGATCGGGATGCTCAACAACATCGACGACATCCCCGCCACGCACGGCCGCAGGGAAGGCTTCCTCAATGCTCTCCGGCGGCACGGCCTGCAGCACGACCCCCGCCACCTCGTGATCGGCCAGCCCGAAACCGCGGGAGGCCGCGAGGCCGCCCTGGGCCTGCTCGGTCAGCCCGACCGCCCCACAGCCCTGTTCTGCTTCAGTGACAGGGTTGCCATGGGCGCCTACCAGGCGGCCACCGCATTGGGGCTGCGCATTCCGGAAGACGTGTCCATTGTGGGGATCGACAATCTCGAAATCATCGCGGACGCCCTGTGGCCGGGGCTCACCACCGTCGCCCTTCCCCACTACGAAATGGGCAGTTGGGCGGTCCACCGGCTCCTGGACGACATCGAAAATCCCGGCGCACCCGCAGTCCAGACGCAACTGGACTGCCCCCTGATTGAGCGGGGGTCGCTCGGCCCGCCGCCAAGTTAGCCGATTGCCGGCACCAAGCCGGCATCACCACACTGTTCCACCGTTCCACTGCTCCGCCGCCCGGGGGACCGCAATAAGAAGGGACGCAGCCGTTGCACCGGCCGCGTCCCGAAGGACCCGGGGCAATCTCCCACGCCCAAATTCAGCAGAAAGATTGACCATCATGAACAAGCGATTCACCCGGATCCTCGCCACCAGTGTAGCTGCGGTGGCACTTGTCGGCTCCCTGGGCGCCTGCGGCAAGGGCAGCGCCTCTGCCCCGTCCGCCGGCTCCAATGAGATCACCATGTGGACCCACAACGCGGGCAACGCCGAAGAACTCAAGGCGGTTGAAAACATCGTCGATTCCTACAACAAGAGCGCCGGCGCCAAGGCCAAGATCAAGGTCCAGGCGTTCCCGCAGGACTCCTACAACGACTCCGTGGTCTCGGCCGCGGCCGCCGGGAAGCTCCCCTGCATTGTTGACATCGATGGCCCCAATGTTCCCAACTGGGCCTGGGCGAAGTACCTGACACCCCTGAAACTCGACGCGGATGTTTCCAAGAACCTGCCGAGCACTGTGGCCAAATGGGAGGGCGAGACCTACGCCGTTGGCACCTATGACGTCGCACTGGCGATGCTCGCCCGCGCCTCCGACCTCAAGGCAGCCGGTGTCCGCGTCGCCACGGTCGAGAAGCCGTGGACCAAGGACGAGTTCCAGGACGCGCTGACCAAGCTCAAGGCCCTGGGCAAGTGGGAATACCCGCTGGACATGGGTACCGCCGGAACCGGCGAATGGCTGCCCTACGCCTACTCCCCGTTCCTGCAGTCCTTCGGTGGGGACCTGATCAACCGCGACGGATTCCAGTCGGCAGACGGCGTCCTCAATGGCGACAAGGCCGTCGAATGGGCCCAGTGGTTCCGCGGCCTTGCCGACCAGGGCTTCATGGCGAAGAAGAGCGGCAAGGACTCCACCCAGGACTTCCTCAACAACAAGAGCGGCCTTCTCTACACCGGCTCCTGGGCCGCGGACAAGGCACGCGCAGCGGTAGGTAAGGACCTCGTGGTCATGCCGTCCGTGGACCTCGGGAACGGCCCCAAGATCGGCGGCGCCTCCTGGCAGTGGGGCGTGACCAGCGGCTGCACCAACTCCGCGGCAGCCATGGACTACCTGTCCTACTCGCTGAAGCCGGAAAACCTGGCCGCGGTGGCGAAGGCAACGGGCACCATCCCGGCCACCGACGAGGCCGCTGCCCTGATCCCCGCGTTCGCCAAAGGCGGCACAAACCGGATCTTCATGGAACTTTCCCGCAACTACGCGGTGATGCGCCCCGAAACCCCGGCTTATCCCTTCATCGCCACCGAATACGGCAAGGCTGTCCAGGACATCCTGGCCGGCGCCGACCCCAAGACGGCGCTGGACAAGTCGGTCAAGGCCATCGACGCCAACATCAAGTCCAACGGCGGCTACAAGAACTAGCCGGCTGCCAAACGGTACTTTCGACGGCGGTGCGCAACCGCCGTCGAAAGTACCTCAGGCCCTGACTGTCGACGGAGAAAACCATGACAACCACCCAACTCCCCTCCCCCGGCCGCCGTCTGGCGGACCCGGCCCCGGCCGCACCGCCCAGCAAACCGCGCCGCCGGCCGCGCCACATTCGCGAACAGATCAGCGGGTGGGGCATGATCGCCCCGGCCGCGGTCCTCCTGCTCGCCTTCGTCTTCCTCCCGGCGATCCTGGGCTTCGGCCTGGCATTCACGAACGCCAGGCTTGTTTCCCCGCGGCCCGTCGAGTTTGTCGGCAGGGACAACTTCGCGCGGCTCTTCGCGGATCCCGTGTTCTGGCGCTCACTGCTGAACGTCAGCTACTTCGCCGTCGTGGTGGTGCCCGTTCAGTCCGGACTCGCCCTGGCGATGGCCCTCCTGATCAACAAGAAGTTCCGCGGCGTGAACTTCTTCCGCACCATCTACTTCCTTCCCGTGGTGACGTCCATGGTGGTGGTGTCCCTGCTGTGGATGTTCATGTACCGCAAGGACGGCCTGATCAATGAGTTGCTGTCGGCGGCCAGTTTCGGCCTCATCAACGGCCCGGACTGGCTCAACGATCCCGCCACCGCCATGCCGGCCATCATCGCCCTGTCCATCTGGCAGGCCGCAGGATTCCACATGATCATCTGGCTCGCGGGCCTGCAGAGCATCTCCGGGGAACTGTACGAGGCCGCCCAACTCGACGGGGCCAGCCGCTGGCACCAGTTCCGCTACGTGACCTGGCCCGGCCTCACCCACACCCGCACCCTGGTCCTGGTGACCATCACGATCCAGGCGCTCGGGCTCTTCGACCAGGTCAGCGTCATGACCCAGGGCGGGCCCCTCGATTCCACCACCACCATCATCTACGAGGCGGTGCGCTCCGGCTTCAAGCAGCAGGAGACCTCCTACGCCTCGGCCATCTCGCTCGTGTTCTTCGTGCTCGTCCTGCTGATCTCCGCAGTGCAGCGCTACCTGACCCGAGAGAAGGACTGACGTGAAACAGACACTCATTTCCAAGGGTCTCGGCAATGCCGCGACCACGGCGGTCCGCCTCCTGTTCGCCGCCGTCGCCGCCTTCCCCATCGTGTTCATGATGGTGTCCTCGCTCAAGCCGGACCAGCAGATCTTCGGCGACATGTCCTCGGTGGCGGCGTTCCTGCCGGTCGGCAACATTTCGCTGGACAACTACGCGGCCGTGTTCGACCGGGTCCCGGCCGCCCGCTTCCTGATGAACTCCATAGGCATTTCCGCGGTCACGGTGGTGCTCGGCATCTTCATCAACAGCCTCTGCGCGTTTGCCCTGTCCCGCATGGAGGTCCGCGGCAAGCGCGTGGTGTTCACCGCGATCCTCGCCACCCTCATCGTGCCCTTCCAGACGCTGGCGCTGCCGCTGGTGTGGTGGGTCAACCAGCTGCCGTACTTTGAGCTCAACGGGTTCAGCCTCGAGATCTCGAAGGGCTGGCTGGACACCTACCAGGTCCAGATCATCCCGTTCATCGCGAACGCGTTCTCCATCTACCTGTTCCACCAGTACTTCGAGTCCATCCCGAAGGAACTGGACGAGGCTGCCCGGATCGACGGCGCGGGCTGGTTCACCATCTACCGCAAGGTGGTGATGCCGCTCGCGGGACCGGCGACCGCCACCGTGGCCATCCTGACCTTCCTGCCCGCCTGGAACTCCTACCTGTGGCCGCTCATGGTGGTCCAGTCCGAGGAACTCCGCCCGGTGATGATCGGCATCCAGTACTTCTTCCAGCTCAACGTCTCCTGGGGCGAGGTGATGGCTTACGCGTCCCTCATCACCATTCCCGTGGTGGTCCTTTTCATCGCGTTCCAGCGATCCTTCATCAACAGCATCGCCTCCAGCGGCGTCAAGGGCTGACCAGCCTCCTCACGCGAAAGCCTGCAAAGAACCCTCATGAAAACACTCACAGAACTCGACTGCCAGTACCGGCCAAAGTGGCACTACTCGGCGGAGCGCAACTGGCTCAACGACCCCAACGGGCTGGTCTACGCCAACGGCACCTACCACCTCTTCTACCAGCACAACCCGCACGGCGAGGAGTGGGGCAACATGTCCTGGGGCCACGCCACCTCCACAGACCTGCAGCACTGGGACGAACAACCCGTGGCCATCGCATGCGATGAGCAGGAGGCCATCTTTTCCGGCTCCGCGGTGGTCGATGTCCACAACACCAGCGGCTTCGGCGTTGGAGGCGTGCCCCCGCTCGTGGCCATCTACACCAGCGCGTACTCGCCCGCCTCACCGCTAGCCGGACGGCAGGCTCAGTCCCTCGCCTTCAGCACGGACGACGGCGCCACCTGGACCAAGTACGCCGGGAACCCGGTACTGGACCGCGCCTCCGCGGACTTCCGCGACCCCAAGGTCTTTTGGCACGACGGCGCCGCCGGCAGCTACTGGGTGATGGTCGCCGTCGAGGCGGTCCACCACGAGGTGGTCCTCTACAAGTCGGCGGACCTGTTGACCTGGGAGTACCTGAGCACCTTCGGCCCGGCGAACGCCACGGAAGGTGTGTGGGAATGCCCGGACCTGTTCGAACTGCCGGTGGACGGCGACGCCACCAACACCCGGTGGGTCCTGGTGGTCAACCTGAGCCCCGGCGGCATCGCCGGCGGCTCGGGCGGCCAGTACTTCATCGGAACCTTCGACGGCGTGACGTTCCGTTCCGAAACCACCGTCACCGACGGCGTGCAGGCCGACGACAGCCGGATGGCCGACTACGGGTGGCTCGACTGGGGCCGGGACTACTACGCGGCCGTGTCGTTCAGCAACGTCCCGGACGGACGGCGGCTCATGATCGGCTGGATGAACAACTGGCAGTACGCCGCCTCAACGCCTTCGGACGGCTGGCGCAGCGCGATGTCCCTGGTCCGCGAGGTCAGGCTGGTGTGCCGCGGCGGGCGCCCGGTGCTGGTGCAGGAGGCGGTGGACCCGTTCCACAGCCACGGTACTGAGTTGTTCGCGCTGGACCGGCAGCCGTTGGCGGACGGGGTGACTTGGCTTCCGGCCGAGGTCTTTGGTGATGTGCTGCGCATCGATGCGGACTTCGAGCCCGGCGCCGCCGGCAGGGTAGGTCTGGTGCTCCGGGCCGGCGGGGACACTGGCAGCGAAACGGGCGGGGAATCCGGCTCCACGTCCGGGCCCGGAGCCGGGGCGCGCACTGTCCTGGCCTACGACTGCCGCACGGCCGAGCTCAGCCTGGACCGGACCGAATCCGGGAATGTGGGGTTCCACGAGTCGTTCCCGTCGGTGGAGCGCGTTGCCGTCTCCTTGGAGGACGGCCGGCTACGGCTCCGGGTCTTCCTGGACCGCTGCTCGGTCGAGGTCTTCGCGCAGGACGGCCTGGCCACCATCACCGATCTGGTCTTTCCCGCGAACTCCGGCACCGCCGTCGGGCTGCTGGCCGAAGGCGAGGGCGGCACCCTGGCGGGCCTCGCCGTCCTCGCCTGAGCGGCTGAAGGGGTCCACGCCAGCAGTGGTGGGGGATCAGATCCGCGTTGAAACGAAGCCGGTCCACCGGACCGCTGCCGGACATCTGCCGTTCACCTGCCCGTATCGGGGATTAATTACCGGGAAGTAACGTTGCGATCTCTTGTTGAGATCCAACCTTTGAGAGGCTCCCGAATGAGCACGACTCACACCCGAGGCATCCTCACGGCCGCCGCAGCAATCGTCCTGGCCGCGTCCGCAATTAGCATCACCGCGGCCGCCCAAGCCGCAGACAACCCCACCGGCGCCGGCAACCACGGTGACAGGAACACGGCCCTGGCCGACGCCTTCAACGGCGTTGACCGGAACACGAACTGGCAGCAGACGTCCAAGCTGAAGCTGAACTTCCCGACCTATCACACGGAGGGAATCGCCTACAGCCAGGACCACATCTTCCTCTCGGCCGTTCAGATCATCGAACCGACCGTGAAGTTCCCGACCCCGCAAAACGGCTTCGACCGCACCCCCGGCAAGGGCGTCGGCCACCTGTTCGTCATGGACAAGGCCGGCGCCCTGCAAAAGGACATCGTCCTGGGAGAAGGCGACATGTACCACCCCGGCGGCATCGACTTCGACGGCACCAACGTCTGGATCCCCGTGGCCCAGTACCGGCCGGACAGCAGCGCCATCATCTACCGGGTCGACGCGGCCACCCTGGACGTGCACAAGCAGTTCGAGGTGAAGGACCACTTCGGCGGGATCGTGATGGACAAGCAGACCGGCCACCTGGTCGGCAACACCTGGGGCTCGCGCCGCTTCGCCGAATGGGATCTGCAGGGCAAGCAGCTCTCGACCTGGCAGAACCCGAACTACTTCATCGACTACCAGGACTGCCAGTACGTGCCCAACTCCCGGATGCTCTGCAGCGGGATCACCAACCTCCCGCAGACCCCGGCGGCCGGCGGCACCGGCGCCATCTACGAACTCGGCGGCATGGCGATGATCGACCTCAAATCCCACAGCGTAATCCGCGATGTCCCCTTCCAGCAGTGGTCCACCGCAGGCCATGTGGCCACGCGCAACCCGTTCAAAATGACGGCCGACGGCGGGCACCTCACCATGAAGGTGGCCCCCGACAACGGCGAGGAAGGCAACGGCACCGAAATCCTCACCTACGAGGCCACGGTCACGCCGGCCAAGTAACGCAGGCCGGCCACCAAAGCAGCATACGAATGCCTGCCATCAGCCGCCGGCATCCCTGAACACCAACGATTGGCTCCCCCATGCCTCATCCAGCACAACGATTCACCCGGAAGCGGGTCGCCGCCACGGGCGCGGCAGCCCTGGCCGCCTCGGCACTGACAGCCGGAATTTTCGGTATCGGCGCAGGTCCCGCCTCCGCCAGCGAAAACCACATCGGTACCGCGACGCCAATCAAGCACGTGGTGGTGATCTTCCAGGAGAACGTCTCCTTCGACCACTACTTCGCCACCTACCCCAAGGCTGCCAATCTCCCGGGTGAAACCCAGCAGGGTACCGGCACCGCGACGGCCGCCTTCACCGCCGCGAAAAACACCCCCAAGGACATCAACACTCTGGCCACCGCCGGCCTCCTGGCACCGAACAACCCCAACTCGGCGCAGCCTGCCCGGCTCTCACCGGCGCAGGCCGTCACCTGCGACCAGGACCACGGATACACCGCTGAGCAGAAGGCATACAACGGCGGGGCGATGGACAAGTTCGTCGAGTTCACCAGCCGCGACGCGTGCGGCACCAACCAGTACGGCCGCGCCGGCCTCACCATGGACTACTACGACGGCAACACCGTCACCGGCATCTGGAACTACGCCCAGAACTACTCCATGAGCGACAACCACTTCAGCACTGTCTTCGGACCCTCCACACCCGGGGCGCTGAATCTGGTATCCGGCCAGACCCACGGGGCCACCGAGTACACCGCCGCAGGACAACCTGTGGCCACCCCGGCGGCCGGCAGCAGTGCTGTCAGCCTGCCGGATGCGAACGGCGTCGGCACCGTCATCAACGACCCGGACCCGGTCCACGACGACTGCTCGAACAGCAGCCACGCCAAAACCGGAAACCTGGCCGGCATGAGCGGCAGGAACATCGGCGACCTGCTCAACGCCAAGGGCACGTCCTGGGGCTGGTTCCAGGGCGGTTTCACGCCGACCACCGCCGCGACGGCGGACTCCCCGGCGTCGTGCCTGTCCAGCCACACGAACGCCGCCGGCGCCAGCGTGGTTGACTACTCCCCGCACCACCAGCCGTTCCAGTACTACGCCTCCACCGCCAACCCGCACCACCTGGCACCGGCGTCCGACGCGGAAATCAGCCACAACGGACAGGCGAACCACCAGTACGACCTCACCGCGTTCAACAAGGTGGTCAACACCGACAACATGCCCGCCGTGTCCTTCCTGAAAGCGGGAATGTTCCAGGACGGCCACGCCGCCTACTCTGACCCGATCGACGAGCAGAACTTCATCACCAGCACCGTGAACCAGATCCAGAAATCCCGGAACTGGGACAACACTGCCGTGGTGCTTGCCTACGACGACTCGGACGGCTGGTACGACCACGTCGCCGGCAAGGCAAAGAACTCCTCCAACACCGCCGACGACGATGCCTGGTGCCAGCACGCCGCAGCCAGCGGCGTCCCGATGGCCGGCGGCTACGCTGACCGCTGCGGCCCCGGCCCGCGCCAGCCGCTGGTAGTCATTTCCCCCTACGCGAAGAAGAACTACGTGGACCACACCCAGACCGACCAGGCCTCGATCCTGCGCTTCATCGAGGACAACTGGCGCACCGGCCGGATCGGCGACGCCTCCGCCGACGCCACCGCCGGATCGGTGAACGCCATGTTCAACTTCGACAAACAACGCAAAGACCAGGTCCTGCTCAACGAACAGACCGGAGCCGTCGCCTCCACCGAACACGGCAACAACAACAGCAACACCGGAAAGTAACCTCCTGCAACAGCCCGGTCGTGGACCGACGGCAAAACAGCCCCCTTTGGAACGCCACCCGGCAGTTGGCCGGGTGGCGTTCCTGTCCGCGCCGCTTCAACGACTCGTCCTCCCCCCGAAGCATCAACAGATTGTTGACAACAAGATGTTGATGCCAGAAGCTGGTGGAGTCGAGGGGCGCCGAACCAACGGGAAAGAGAGTCTGGAATGAACGAGACCGACGGGACCCGTCCGGGCGGCGACGCTGCGGAGGCTCAGCGCCAAAGCGAGGCCACGCGGATGTTGCTGGACCGGGGCGCCGCCGAACTCCCGCCCCGGCCCTGGCTGGGTGAGCGGCAGCCCCCTTCAGCGAGTGACCTCATCCAGCACGTCCTGTGGCGGGCCAACGGGACAGACCGCGGAGAGCCGGTGGATGGTCTGGACGTGCGGGCCGCCCTCACCCTTGTGTCCGCCGCGCGGGCAGAGACGGATGGCCTGGAAACGGCACTCCTGTTCCTGGCGCGGGCCGAGGGGCTGACCTGGCCCCAGATTGCCCAGAGCCTGGGCCTCCGCTCGGCGCAGGCCGCGCAGCAGCGACTGGATCGGCTGTCCGTCAGGCCCGACACGGGCCTGGTGGGCTGACGTGGAATTCACCCCTGAGGCCAGTGCCGGAGCAGAAGGCAGGGATCGCGCCGGCGCGTTTCTCACAGGCATCGGCGCCAGCCCTGGCACCGCCTGTGGGACCGCCCGGACCGTTCACAGCGTCGACGAATTCTCCGCGCTGACCCCCGGCGACGTCCTGGTCTGCCGCACCACTGACCCCGCCTGGACGCCACTGTTCGGGATCGCCGCCGCCGTCATCACGGAAACAGGCGGAATGCTCTCGCACGCCGCCATTGTGGCCCGCGAACAGGGCATCCCCGCCGTTCTGGGGGTGGCCGGCGCCCTGACCCGCATCACGGACGGAACGACGCTCGTGGTCGACGGAACTCACGGAACCGTCCGCGCGAAACCGGCAGGTCCCGGAGCGGGTCCATGAGCCCGCAGCAGCCATCCATGCTCCTCACCCTCCATGCCCTGAGGCTGCTCGGCTTCGCTGACACTGAATCAGTTGCCGCCCGGTTTGGCCAGGATCCGCACGACGTCGAACGGCTCCTCATTGACGCCGGGGCGAACGGGTGGGCGTCGCGCTCCTCATTCGGCGGAACCCGGGGCTGGTCCCTGACCGTGGCCGGCAGGACTGAAAACGAACGGCTCCTGGCCGAGGAGCTGGACAGCGTGGGCGGCCAGGCAGCAGTCGCCGCCGTGCACGCGAAGTTTGCACCACTGAACGCAGGAGTCGTGGCCGCCTGCAGCAAACTCCAGCTCCGCTGGCTCGCCGAGGGAAGTCAGCGGCACGATGGGATCGACGAGCCAACACAGCAAACCTTCACCCAGGCGTTGGCGTCCTTCAGCGGTCTGGAAGTCCGCCTGACCGCTGTGTTGCCGCGGTTCAGCGGATACGCGGAACGCCTCGAGCTGGCGGTGGAAAACGCAGCCACGGAGCCGGCGTGGCTCACCGCCACAGACCGCGACTCCTTCCACCGCATCTGGTTCGAATTGCACGAAGATCTCATCGCCACCCTCGGCATCCGGCGATGAAGGCCCCAGCAAGACCCCAAAAGTGACAGCGGAACCGCGGTCATCCGCTGCTGGATGATCCTCGCGCGGCGGCCTGGGTCTGCTTGACGGGTTTCGTCGCGGGCATGCCGATGACGGCGACGACGGTGAGGACGGCGGCGATCATGACGGCCAGGAACACGGCGGATGAGGCCGCCACGATTGTGTGGGGATCCGTGTCGCCGTGCGGGGTGCCGGCGTAGACAGCGTTCGCTATCGCGCCGAAGACGGCGACGCCGATGGAGCTGCCGATCGACCGGGCGAAAAGGTTGGTGCCGGTGACCACGCCGCGCTCGTTCCATTCGACGCTCGTCTGGGCGGCGATCAGGGTCGGTGTCGCGACCAGCCCGAGTCCGAGCCCGACGATGAAGCAGCTGACGGCGACGAGCGCAACGTTGGGGACGGAGGCGGTGACGGCCAGGACTCCCGTGCCGATGACGGTGACCGTGATGCCGATCAGGGCAGTGTTCCGGAACCCGATGCGCAGGTACAGGCGCCCTGACTGGGACGCACTGATCGGCCAGCCGATGGTCAGCGCCGCCAGGGCGAGCCCGGCCACGATCGGGGAGGTCGAGAGGGCTCCTACGAGGAACGTCGGAACGTACGATGTGATGCCCAGCATGACCGCTCCCACGCCGAAAGCGACCAACGCCGTCGTCGCCAGCAGCCGCCGGGACACCACCCACGAAGGCAGGACCGGCTCCGCCGCCCGCCGTTCGACAAGGATAAACGCGACGAACAGGAGGGCACCGCCGGCGAACACTGCGTCGCTGATGCCGGAGTCCCAGGCCCAGGCCTGGCCGCCCTCGAGGGCCCCGAGAATAAGCAGCGTGAGCGAGACAGTGAGCAGCCCCGAGCCCAGATAGTCGACCCGGTGCTTCACGGGCTCGATGTTCTCGTGGAACGACCGGACCAGCATCCATCCGGCCACCAGGCAGAGAGGGACGTTCACGAGGAAAATGCCGCGCCAGATCCCGAGCGAGGCAAACACTCCCCCGAGCGTCGGGCCCACCACTGAGGAGACAGCCCACACGCTCGCCAGGTAGCCCTGCACTTTTGCCCGCTCGGCCAGGGTGTAGATATCGCCGGCGATGGTGATGGCCATCGGCTGGACCGCGCCGGCGCCCAGGCCCTGCACGACGCGGAAGGCGATGAGGGCCGGCATGCTCCAGGCGGCTCCGCACAGGATCGAGCCGAGCAAGAACAGGCCGATTCCGATCAGCATGATCGGCTTGCGGCCGATGGTGTCGGAAAGCTTTGCGTAGACCGGGACGGACACGGCCTGCGCCAGCAGATAGGCGGAGAACAGCCAGGGGAACGACGTGAACCCGCCAATGTCGTGCACGATCGCGGGCACGGCTGTCGCCACCACGGTCGCGTCGATCGCCACCAGGCCGGTGGAGAGCATCAGGGCAATGAGGACGGGTCCGCGTTTGGAGCGGAACCCGACTCCCTCGGCAGGCATGGTGGTCACGTGCATCACTCCCGGTGCGGTCGTCTATTGAGCAGCGTCTATTGGGCCCAGTCGGCGTCGTCGTAGGGGCGTCCGCGGAAGTGGGCGCGGAGGTATTCGCCCACCACGGCCGCGCCCAGGTCCCCGGCCTCGGGCGCCACCACGCGGCCGTCGATGCGGCGGGCCATCCGCTGGACGAAACGTTCCAAGGAAGGGTCGTCGCCGAGCCGGAAGAACGTCGCCTGCGTGCCGGCACGGGCCAGGCGGTCCAGTTCGGCGACCGTCACGCGGATGGTCTCCGGGTCCGGCGGCCAGCAGAACCAGGACTCGCCGTCGGCCAGCAGGTGCGCGGTGGGTTCGCCGTCGGTCACCACGAGGAGGACGGGCTGCATCGACGGGTGCTGGCGGAAGAACCGGCCGGCCAGCAGCAGGCCGTGGTGCAGGTTGGTTCCCTGCTCCCGCAGGGCCGGCAGGGCCGTGAGCTCGCCAATGTCCATGGTCTGCGCGTAGCGGCCGAACGTGATCAGCTGCAGCCGGTCGCCGCGGAACCGGGTTGAGACGAGGTGGTGCAGGGCGAGTGCGGTGCGTTTCATAGGCACCCAGCGTCCCTCGGCGGCCATCGAGAAGGACACGTCCGCAAGCAGGACGACGGCGGCCTGTGTCCGCGCCTCCGTCTCCGTGACTTCGATGTCGCCCACGGCGAGCCGCAGTCCGCGGCCCGGGTCACCGCCGTCGGCGATCGTGCGGCGGATCGCGTTGGTGATGGTGCGGGTGACGTCCCACGGCTCGGCGTCGCCGAACTCCCATTGGCGGCTGGAGCCGGTCTGCTCCCCGGCCGCCCCGGCAACCCGCGTGTCCCGGCGGCCCTGCCGGCCGGAGAGCTGCTTGGCGGTGTCCCGCAACAGCGACCTGCCGAGCCGCCGCATGGCCTGCGGGGACAGCCGGAGATCACCGTCGGCGCCGCGCTGGAGGAAGCCGCCATCCTGCATGGCCCGCTCGATCTCCGCGAGGGTGCTGGCCGACACGGCGGCATTCTGTCCGAGCTGGCGGGCGAGGGCGTCCAGGTCCAGGTCATCAAGGCGTGACCCGCTGTAGGCCTGGGAAAGCTGTTCGGCCAGCTCGTCCAGTTCGGCGATGTCCTGGAGCACGCCGGTGCCGTCGCCGAGTCCGAGTCCTTCCTCGCCCTCGAAGCGTTCGGAGCCGGACCAGTCCTCGCCGGGGCGCAAAGCCTGCAGGTTGGAATCGAGTTGGCCCAGCTGTGCCATAAGCTCGGGCGAGCCGAACGCCTGGGCGGAGAGTCGCATCAGCTCCTCGCGCTGCTCGGCGGACATGGATTGCAGGAGCCGCTGCGCGGCGGCCGCGCGCTGGGCGAGCGCGTCCACCAGCTCCTCGACCGACTGCGGGTTCTCCGGGAAGAACTGGCCGTGTTTGGCCATGAATGCCTGGAAGTCCGCCTCGGTGTCCTCGCTGCGGCGGTGTTTGTCGAGGAGCCCGTTGAGGTCCTGCAGCATCTCGGCCACGGCCGCGCGGTCCTCCTCGGTGGCGCCCTCGAGCGCCTCCTTCATACCCGCGAACCGCTGGTCCAGGAGTTCGCGGCCGAGCAGGTCCTTGATCCGCTCGTAGGCCTCCCGCGCGGTGCTGGACTGCCAGTCATAGGAGGCGAGCTCGTTGACCGCCGCCGCCGTGGAGCGCGGCAGGTTCTGCAGTTGCATCTCCCGGAAGGCGCGGTCGGTGTTGTCCATCATGGCGTCGCGGGCTAGTTGTTTGCGCTCCTCCAGCACCGCAGTCTCAAGCAGCTTCTGGACTTCGCTGAGGGTGCCGTCCAGGTTGTGCCGGCCCAGCAGTTCACTGCGCCGCTGCTGGACACGACCGGCGAGGTCGTCGAGGCCTTCCCGGTTCCGGCCGCCGCGGCGCAGGAATTCCCGGAGGGCGTGCCGGGGCGAGTAGCCGGCCATGACGTCCTCGGCGACGGCGTCCAGCGCCTCCGCCAGGTCCACCGGCGGGGCGAGCGGATCCGGTCCTCCCGTGTACCGGCCGTACCTGGACCGGTTGTGAGCGGTCATGAGGCCTCCTTAGCCGTAAAGCTGCCTACCCGTAGATCGTCTCCTCGTCGTCGGACTCCTTGGAGATCCGCCGGGCGAGGTAGAGCCCTTCCAGCGCAAGTTCGACGGCGGCGGCGCGCTGCCCGTCGTTTGTCGCGCCCAGGCGCTCACTGATGTCGTCATAGAGGCTGGATCCGTTGAGGGACGGGAGGTTGTGGAGGAACTCCCGCGCGGTGACCAGTTCCCCGGTGGTGACCGTGGCGTGGCCGTCGAGCGCGGCCACGAGCGGGCCCATGTCCAGGCCGTGGAAGTGGGCCCGGACGGCTTCCGCGGTGGCCATGCGCAGGAGGTGGTCCAGGACGTCCTGTTCCCGCCCTTCCTCACCGGATTCGAACTCGATCTTTCCGGCGAGGACGTCCACGGCGGCGTCCAGGTCGATGATCCGGGCGACGGCCTCGTCCTCGCCGCGCACGCTGGCCCGGCGCAGGGCCGCCGCGGCGACGGTTTCGGCGCCGGCGATGGCGAACCTGGCGGAAACCCCGGAGGTCTGGTTCACCGCCGGCGACTGCCGCAGGGCCCGGGTGTAGCGGGCCAGAATCTCGAGGATGACGGGCGGGACGCCCGCCACCAGCTGCCCCTCCTGCCGGATGACGGCGACCTCGTCGTCGAGCTCGATCGGGTAGTGGGTGCGGATCTCGGCGCCGAACCGGTCCCGCAGGGGCGTGATGATGCGGCCGCGGTTCGTGTAGTCCTCCGGGTTGGCGGACGCGACCACCAGGACGTCCAGCGGCAGCCGCAGTACGTAGCCGCGGATCTGGATGTCGCGTTCCTCCATCACGTTGAGCATCGAGACCTGGATCCGCTCGGCCAGGTCGGGCAGCTCGTTGATGGCGATGATTCCGCGGTTGGAGCGCGGGACCAGGCCGTAGTGGATGGTTTCCGGGTCCCCGAGACGGCGTCCCTCGGCCACCCGCATCGGGTCGACGTCGCCGATCAGGTCCGCGACGGACGTGTCCGGCGTCGCGAGCTTTTCGACGTACCGTTCCGAGCGGTGCCGCCACGCCACCCGAAGCCGGTCCCCCTCAGTGAGGGCCAGGGCGCGGGAGTGCTCCGTGATGGGTTCGTACGGGTGTTCGTTCAGTTCCGAGTCCTCGATCACCGGCGACCACTCGTCCAGCAGCCCGGCCAGGGTGCGCAGGAGCCGCGTCTTGCCCTGGCCCCGTTCGCCGAGCAGGACGACGTCGTGCCCGGCGAGCAGGGCCCGCTCGAGCTGGGGCAGGACGGTCCGGCTGAACCCGAACATCCCGGGCCAGGGATCCCGACCGGCAGCAAGGGCCGCGAGCAGGTTGTCGCGGATTTCGCGGCGCAGGTCCTTGTGGACGTGGCCGGCGGCACGCAGTTCACCAACAGTGAAGATATCGGGGCGATCACTCACTCCTCCACCGTAGACCTCTCCCGTGCGGGGAATCGAGGGATTCTTGCAGATTCCTGCGCGTTGGCGTGAAGTGCGGAATACCGCTCTGCAGCTCCCCCACCCTCGCAAGCTCGGGCGGGGACCCCTGCCGCTACGCTTAATGCTGATGGCTGCATCAACCGCGCCGGCACCTCCGGCCCCCGCGACCTCACCCGAGCGGCAGGGCACGCTCCTGCTTCTGGTGCGCCACGGGGAAACGCCGACCACGGGCATGGTGCTCCCAGGGCGCGCCCCCGGACTGCATCTGTCCGACCGGGGCCGGGCCCAGGCGGAACGGGTCGCAGAACGGCTCGCGGGCTTGTCCGTCGACGCCCTCTATTCCTCCCCGCTGGAGCGCGCCTGCGAAACGGCAGAGCCGACGGCGGCCCGCACGGGACTGGCGGTGGCGCACGACGACGGGCTGCTGGAGTGCGATTTCGGCGAATGGACCGGTGCCGCGATCGCGGACCTGGCGGCCCTGCCCGAGTGGCAGACCGTGCAGCACAGCCCATCCGCCTTCCGTTTCCCGAACGGTGAGAGCTTCACGGAGATGCAGGCGCGGATCATCGGAGCACTAGAGCCCCTGTGCGCGGCCCACGCCGGGGGTGTCGTGGTCTGCTTCTCCCACGCCGATCCCATCAAGGCCGCCGTCGCCCACGCTCTGGGGACGCCGCTGGACCTTTTCCAAAGGATCGTTATCAGCCCGGGCTCGGTGTCGGCCATCTCGTTTGTGGAGGGGCAGGACCCGGCCGTGTTGATGGTGAATTCGACGTCGGAACCGCTCAGCGGGCTGAGCGCGTCATGAATTGGGGCAGCCGGTGTCCGGCCGGGAGCTGACCCTGCTCGCCGAGGGCCGCGTCGAGCTGCTCGGGCGCATCCCGCGCAGCAGCAACGAGACGTTCCTGGTCCAGGTCTCCTGCGACGAAGACGAGGGGTACGCGGTCTACAAGCCGGAGGCCGGCGAACGGCCGTTGTCCGATTTCGAGCCCGGACTCTACAAGCGCGAACGCGCCGCCTACCTGCTCAGCGAGTCCCTGTCGTGGGGCCTCGTGCCGCCGACCGTGATCCGCGAGGAAGCCCCGTTGGGGGTCGGGTCGCTGCAGTGGTTCATCGAGTGCGACTTCGGAGAGCACTACTTCACGCTGTTCGAAGACGCCCCAGAGACCCACCGCGACCTGGCCCGCATCGCCCTGTTCGATTACGTCGCCAACAACACGGACCGCAAAAGCGGGCACGTGCTGCGCGGCGACGACGGACGGGTCTGGGGCATCGACCACGGGCTCTGCTTCTCCGCGAGTTTCAAACTCCGCACCGTGATCTGGGACTTCGCCGGCGACCCCATCCCCGATGCCCTGCTCGAGGACATCGCCCCGCTCGCCGAGGCCGCTCCTCCCGAGGTGGCCGAGCTCCTCGACGACGACGAGGTCACCGCCCTGCAGCGCCGCGTCCAGCGCCTGCTGCACGCACGGGTCCTGCCGGTTGACCGCACCGGCATGCGCTACCCGTGGCCGCTGGTTTAGGCACCCGCCCGTCCGGGTGGCTCGGATATGCCGCCGGGAACCGCGGCCTGTCCAACGATCCCGCCATCTGGCGCAACGTCCGGACCGACGGCAGCTGGAATCGGGCCCGTAAAATGGGGCCATGGTGAAATCAGCTCCGCGGTTCGCGGGATGAAGAGCGCTGGCGGCCGACTGCTGGCCGGACTTGAGCTCGACCGCGCAGCGGCTGAGCCTTTGCACCAGCAGCTGTATGCGCAGTTGCGCACCCAGATCCTGACGGGTTCAATGCCGAGCGGAACCCGCTTGCCCTCGACCCGCACGCTCGTCACCGAGCTGGGAGTATCGCGGATTACTGTCGTGTCTGCGTTCGAGCAACTCACTGCTGAGGGCTTCCTGCGCTCACGTGCGGGTGACGGCACGTACGTCGACACCCTGTGGAGCGATGCCGCCCCGCACAGGCCGATGTCCCGGCCGCCGCTGTCCGAACGCGGAGCCGCCACCTCTTCGCGGGGCACCGACCTGTTCAGCGAGGCGCCGCACACGTGGGCGCCGGCAGAGACCGAATCGTTCGTTGCCAGCCAGGTTGCGTCCTCGGCTTTCCCCGCGGCGACCTGGAAGCGCCTGTTGGGGCGCCATGCCGGGCGCACCGATCCGCTTGCGATCGGGTACAGCGATCCCCACGGCTACCGCCCACTGCGGGAAGCGATCGCGGAATACGTCAACGACGTGAGAGCCCTGGGGTGCACGGCGGACCAGGTGGTCGTCACCTCCGGTGCGCAGCAGGCCTTCAACGTGCTGGCGGTTCTCCTGCTCGACGCCGGCGACCCCGTCGTCGTCGAGGACCCGGGGCACATCTCCGGACGGCTCGCCTTCCAGTCCCAGGGCTGTCCTGTCCGAGGCGTCCCCGTCGACGGCGAGGGAGCAGTCCTCCCGGACGACGACGCGGCTCCGGCACGCCTGGCCTGCCTGACCCCCGCGCGGCAGCATCCGCTCGGCATTGCGATGAGCCCGGGGCGAAGGGCGGAGTGGATCGCGTGGGCGCAACGAAACGGGAGCTGGATCGTCGAGGACGACTGCGACAGCGAGCTGCGCTACCGCGGGAAATTCCTCCCAACCCTGTTCGGGCTCGATTTGAGCAGGCAGGTGATCACTGTGGGCTCCTTCAGCAAGGTGCTCGCGCCGTCGATCCGCCTCGGATACTGCGTGCTGCCGGAGGACCTGGTGAAGCCGTTCGCATCCGCATCATCGGTCATTGGACGCCCGCCCGCGATGGTGCTCCAGATGGCCCTCACGGACTTCCTGTCGGAAGGGCATCTGCACGCCCACCTTCGCCGCACCCGGCGTCTCTACGCGGCACGGCAGGACGCCCTGCTCGAAGCAATCGATCACCAGTTGAGCCACAGGATTGAAGCCGCCCCGGTCGACGCCGGCCTGCACGTCATGGGTTGGCTCCGTGAACCGGTCGACGATATCGAGGTAGCCAGGGGACTGGCCGCGGGCCGGGTGTACACCTACCCTCTCGGCGAGTACCGGCTCACCCGGCAGCTCCCCCCGGCGCTGCTGATCGGGTTCGCCGGCACCGCGGAGGAGCACATGCCGCAGGCTGTCGGCAGGATGGCCGCCGCGTGGGACCGATGGGAGCGCATCGCCCCAGGTTCCTGAATGGACTTAACGACTGTGGCCTTAATGGATCTTTATTGCGATCCATTACCGGCGTACAAATGATGAGTGACATTCGCCACCACCCCTGACCCGCCTCCCGAGGAGCCAACGATGCCCCCTGCCGATGCCCAATTTCAGGCGCTCCTAAGATCCCGCCTCAACCAAGAGGAGATCGAGTCCCTGTCCCGCCTGACCGACGAGCTGGCCCGGACCCTGATCGAACGGATCGACCGCGCCCCTCTGTTCGCCCACGCCTACGCCCTCCTTGGCAACCTGACCTACGGCGGGTACGGGCCCGATGATGTGCTCGACTTCGCGCATCGGCACGGCCTGGCCGGCGCCTGCATCCACCTCCTCGACGGCGAGGAGCGGAGCCTGGGCCGGATGAGCGAGAACAGGCTTCGCGAGTTCGCCGACCGCGCGCGCCACCTGGGTCTGGGGATCCACCTCGAAATCAGCACCACCCTGCGCGCGGACGTGGACGAGGTAGTCCGCATCGCGGGGGTCCTCGGCGTCCGGCACATCCGCGTCTACTCGCGCTTCGAGGGCACGCTCTCGCAGGTGATGACACTGATCGAGCAGGACCTGCGCCGGCTCGCCGTGCTCGCAGACGCGCACGATCTGCACTTCTCCTTCGAGCAGCACGAGGAACTGCGCTCCACCGAGATCGCCGAGTTGCTGCGCCGGGTCTCCCATCCGCGCCTGCACGCCATGTTCGATTTCGGGAATATGATCAATGCCTGCGAGCGTCCCATGGATGCCCTCTCCGCGCTCGCGCCGCACATCCTGCAGGTGCACCTGAAAGGGGTCCATGTTCTTCCCGAGGGGGACGGCTACGGTCACCGCGGTGTGCTGCAGGGAAGCCCTGAGGACGACTTGCCCGGTGCGCGGATGCTCTTCGAGCTCCTGATGCTCGGCGAGGACGAGCCCCAGGTCATCGCCCTGGCCCTCGAACAGGAAAATCTTTACTACGCTCCCGCCTTCCGCCACGCCGGCGAAGGCGCGGACCCTTTCATCCCGTACCGCGATCTGAGCACTACCGGCATCCCGCCCGGATGGACCCGGGATGAACTGCTCGCTGCAGAACCCGGCTGGGCCGACCACCAGGTGGCCCATGTGAAGGAGCTGCTCGCCTCGCTGCGCGACATCGCCGTCGCACAGCTCGACACAACGAACTCCCTGGCAGGTGCACGATGACCACATTGACTCAGACCCCCGGGAAGTCTACGAACCGCGTCGACTGGAGCAAGTGGATCCGCTTCGCTCTGCTCGTCATGGCGGGCGGCACCATCTACAAGCTCGCCAACCTCAAGGACGCGTTCTACGTCCCCATGCAGGAGGCAATGGGCCTCAGCCACACTGAGATCGGCACCCTCCTGAGCGTCAACTCGATGGTCGCGACGGCGCTCTTCATCGTCGGCGGCTACCTCGCCGATCGCTTCTCCACGCGGATCCTCATCCCGCTCGGACTCGTGGGCACGGGAGCGCTGGGCCTGTTCCTCAGCACGTTCCCCGGCTTCAGCACACTCCTGCTCCTGTTCGCGCTGCTCGCCGTGTGCTCGGACTGCCTGGTCTGGCCCGCGTTGCTGAAGAGCATCCGTCAGCTTGGCGGCTCGAAGGAACAGGGGCGGCTCTTCGGCCTCCTCGAGGGCGGTCGCGGTGTCGTCGACACTGCCGTGGCGTTCTCCGCGCTGGGAATTTTCGTCCTGCTCGGTTCGGGTACCGGCGGATTCCGTGCGGCCATTGCCTTCTACGCCATCATTGACGTCGTCGTCGGCGTGCTGTTGTTCCTGCTGCTTCGCAGTCAGCCAAGCAATCAGACAAGCGAGCCGGCGCGCGAGCAGCCCGTGGCGAAGAAGCAGAAGGCCGGCCTCGGCGAAATCTGGCGTGCCGCGAAGCTGCCGCAGCTGTGGTGGGTGAGCTTCACCGTGTTCATGGTGTACGTCGTGTACTGCGGCCTCACCTATTTCATCCCGTATTTGACCTACGTGTACGGGCTGCCTGTCGCGCTGGTCGGCGCCTACGGCATCATCAACCAGTACGGCCTGAAAATCATCGGTGGCCCGATCGGCGGAGTCCTCGCGGACAAGGTGGTCAAGGGTGCGAGCCGGTACATCCGGCTGGCGTTCCTGTGCCTGATCCCGGTGGTGGCGGTGCTGCTGCTCCTCCCGGCCGATCCGGGCAGCCAGATCCCGGCGATGATCGTGACCCTGCTGTTCTCGCTTATCGTCTTCACCATGCGGGGTGTGTTCTGGGCGCCGATGGACGAGGTCGGGATTCCGGAGGAGACCAGCGGCACGGCTTTCGGAATCGCATGCCTGGTCGGCTATGCACCAGGGATGTTCGCTTTCATCGTCTACGGGACAATCCTCGACGCAAATCCGGGAGCCGGCGGTTACCACATCGTGTTCCTCGTGCTCGCGGTGCTCGCCCTCGTGGGAGCGGCCGTGTCCAGTGGGCTCGTGCGAGCCGCCCGGGCCCGACGGGCTGCGGCCGAGGTCTAAACTTTTAGCGGGGGCGACTCCACTACCGAAGACAAGCCGAAACAGCTCCTGGGGCTAAGTGGCGCCCAGACTATTGGCTCGGCGTTGGCCGCGGTGACCTCTGCCTTGGTGGGGTCCTTTCTAGGCGTAGCCGGGACCCTTATCGGCGCCGCACTCGGTTCCATCGTTGCCACGGTGGGCGCCGCTCTCTATGCCCGAACACTCAGTTCGGCCGCCAGCGTGGCATTGACGAAAATCCCAAAGCGACGCAGGGGCGGACTGCCCGCTGACGACGGCGAAGTACTGGCCGCCAACGCTCCGGCCGAGAGCGACGAACCTCGAGCCAAACGGCTGAAGAGGCAGTTCACCCCAAAGACCTGGATCAAGGTCGGGGCAGTCAGCGCTGCCGCATTCGTTATCGCGATGGTCGGTGTCACTGCGGTCGAATTCGGAACCAACAGGCCCATCTCCAGCCTTGTCTCGTCGGCGTCGAGCATCGAGGGCGGTGCGACCGGACCCACGACGACGCTGGGCACAGCACTGAGCGGCACTCCGACCGCCCCGGACAAAACGGACGCATCCACCAAGGACGTGAAGGAAGGACCTGGGCAAGTTGAGCAAGTGCCTGCGAAAGTCGAGGAAGGCGCCAACAAAGTAGATGGCCTGACCACGGACGGTAGCCCCAGTGGCGCGGACAGTGGCTCGGCCGGAACCGCAGTGCCGGGAGCCGGCGCACCAAGCGACAGCACCCCAGCGGACGTCGCCCCGGAAACCGGCCAGAGCCCGGAGCCCGCCCCCGCAACCGAACCGACCCCGCAGCCCGAGGTGTCCTCGGATTCGGGATCGGCCGAGCAGCCCGCACCGTAATGGCGATGATAGGGATCAAGTACCGATAGGAACCTGTCAGCGCGGCCTGCGGGATCGCTGTCAAAGACGTTCTTAAAGGCATCGGAATCCCGGACCGGATAGCTAATTTGCAGGGTGAACATCGTCGTTCCTTTCCCTCGGCCGCACGGTGGCCGGCCGCTGATCGGACAACTCGTTACGTTGGGCCTGCACTAAGGCCAAGGTATCTGCCATACAAATAGGTGGCATCAGTAAACGCCTCTTCACCGAATACTTCTTTTGCCTCAGTCTGGTTACTAGACCTGCAGCGACCCACTCACGGCAATCAGTACTTAGAAGGAATTCAACGTGGAAACTCCCCTCTCCCATCTTGCCCACCTCGAGATCACAACCCCCGACGTCGAAGCCTCGGCACGGTTCTACGAGGAAAAGTTCGGCATGCGCATCATCGACCGGGTGCACGGCAACGTCTACCTGCGCTGCTGGGGTGACTACTACCGCTACAGCCTGGTCCTCACCGAAGGTCCGGAAGCTTCCCTGGGCCGGATGGCCTGGCGCGCCAACTCCCAAGCCGGTCTGGAAGCCGCAGCCCAGCGCGTCGAAGCAACCGGCATCCAGGGCAGCTGGACCGCCGGCGGCCACGGCTACGGCAAGGCCTACGAATTCACCGGCCCCTATGGCCACCCCATGCGCCTCTTCTTCGACGTTGAGAAGTTCGTGGCTGAGCCCGGTCTTGAATCCACCTACCCGGACCGGCCGGAGCGCCGCAGCAGCCACGCCGCAGCGCCCCGCTTCCTGGACCACGTCACCGTGGCCTCCTCCGATGTCCGAGGCTTCGCCAAGTGGTACAACGAAGCCCTGGGCTTCCGCGTCATGGCCTTCGTGGACCTGGACGAGGCACCCATCACCGTCTTCTCCGTGCTCACGACCAACGAAAAGTCCCACGACCTGGGCGTGGTCCTGGACACCTCCAGCCGCGCGGGACGCGTCAACCACATCGCCTTCTGGGTGGACGCCACCGAAGACCTGCTCCGCACCGCGGACGTCATGATGGAAAACGGCACCGCCATGGAATACGGCCCCTCCATCCACGGCGTGGGCGAGCAAAACTTCCTCTACTTCCGCGACCCGTCAGGACTGCGCGTCGAGCTCAACTCCGGTGGCTACCGCAACTACGTCCCGGACTGGGAAGCCAACACCTGGAAGCCCTCCGAAGGATCCAACAACTTCTACAAGAACGGCGCCATGCCGCACTCCATGACCGAATCCTTCCCTCCCGCCGAAGGCTTCACCGCCACCGAAGAAGGCGCCTCCCCCGAAATGAAGGAAGCCCTCCTGAACCCCTACGCCAAGCAGGGACGGGGCTAGGACACCATGGCCGAAACACAATATGCACTCATCCGGTTCCAGGAGACCGGTGACAGCAAGGCCCGCGCGGGCCTGCTGGTCGGCGACCGCGTCCTGCCGCTGGATGGGGAGATCAACGCCCTGATCGAGCACTGGGACACAACCGAGAACCAGCTGGACGCCATCGCCGCATCGGCCGGCGAGGACACCGGCCTGGCCATGGCCGACATCGAGGTCCTCGCCCCGGTAGAGCCTGTCCAGGTCCTTCAGACCGGCGCCAACTACCGCAAGCACGTCATCGACCTCGCTGCGGCCCACCGCGAACCGGGCCAGGACGAGGACGAAGTCCGGGACCGGACCGCCGCAATGATGGACAAGCGCGCGGGCCAGGGAACGCCGTACTTCTTCATCGGGCTCCCGACGGCGATCGCGTCCGCCACGGACGACCTCACCCTGCCTGCCTACTCCAAGTCCCACGACTGGGAACTTGAACTGGCGGCGGTGATCGGCAGGACGGCGTTCCGGGTCACCCCCGAGGAAGCCCTGGACTACGTCTTCGGCTACACCATGGTCAACGACATCACCACCCGTGAGTACGTGTTCCGCAAGGACATGCCGGCCATCGGCTCGGACTGGTACCGCGCCAAGAACGCCCCCGGCTTCCTGCCCACCGGACCGCTGCTGGTACCCGCCAAGTTCTTCGGCGACCCGCAGGACGTCCAGGTCACGCTGAAGCTCAACGGCAAGGCCATGCAGGACGAGTCCACCTCAGACATGATCTTCGGTGTCGCCAAGCTGATCAGCGAGGCTTCCCAGATCATGCCGCTGCGCCCGGGAGACCTGGTGCTCACCGGAAGCCCCGCCGGCAACGGCCAGCACTGGGGAAGGCTGCTCCAGGACGGCGACGTCATGGAGGGCACCATTACGGGCCTGGGCACCCAGCTCATCCACTGCAAGGACGAAGTTGTCACTGAAGGCAGCCAGCAGTGACCAGCCAGGACACAGCACCCACCACCACCGGCACCGGGGAATCAGCCACCGATGCCCCGGTCATCCGGCGTGACGATCCGCTCGGCAGCATCCGCGCCATGGCCGAATCCCACAACAACTGGGGCCGCTGGGGCCAGGACGACGTCCTTGGGACCCTGAACTTCATCGACGCGGACAAGCGCATTGAAGCAGCAGCCCTGGTAAAGACGGGCGAGGCCTTCTCGCTGTCCCAGCCGTTCGACACCAACGGGCCGCAGAAGGGCTGGCGGCGACGCACCAACCCTGTCCACACCATGACCGACACCGGCGTGGACGCCGAACGCGGCAACCAGGGCTTCCCGCACGGCTTCGGCGGCGCGGACGACGTCATTGCCATGCCGCTGCAGTGCTCCACCCAGTGGGACGGCCTCGGCCACATCTTCGACCAGGGCAAGGCCTGGAACGGCCGTGCCGCAGGGGACGTGGTCACCTCCGAAGGCGACCTGGTCACCGGCATCGAAACCGCCGCGGCCAAGATCGTCACCCGCGGCGTCCTGCTGGACGTCGGCCGCGCGCTCGGACCCGACCTGGGAAGGAACGACGGCGAGCTGCCGGACGGTTTCGCCATCACCCCCGAACACCTCCAGCGGACCATCGACCTGCAGGGCCCCAGCTCAAAGGTTGGCCGGGGCGACATCCTGGTGATCCGCACCGGACAGCACACCCGGGTGCGCCGCGACGGCTGGGGCGACTACGCCGGCGGCTCGGCCCCGGGGCTGTCCTTCAGCACCGCACCCTGGCTTCACCGCAGTGAAATCGCGGGGATCGCCACGGACACCTGGGGTTTCGAGGTCCGGCCCAACGAGTTCGACGGCGCCTTCCAGCCCCTCCACCAGATCGCCATCCCCAACCTCGGGCTGTTCCTCGGCGAAATGTGGGACCCGGACGGCCTCGCGCAGGCTTGCGCGGCAGACGGCAGGTACGACTTCCTGCTCACCGCGGCGCCCCTGCCCATTACCGGCGCCGTCGGATCGCCCGTCAACCCGATCGCCCTCCGGTAGCTTTCAGTACAACAGCACCACAACCATCATCAGTCACGCCGTCAATACAAAGGAGTCAGCGATGGCAGCAGTACAGAACGTCGGAATCGTCGGGGCGGGAGCCGCGGGACTGACCGCCGCCATCCTGCTGGCCGACGCGGGAATCCAGGTTGAAATCCTGGAGAAGGCCGATGCCCCGCAAACCCTTGGCTCTGGAATCACATTGCAGGGGAACGCCCTGCGGGTCCTCCGCCAGCTGGGCGTCTGGGAGCAAATCGAGGCGAAGGGCTACGCGTTCAGCACCCTCGGCCTGCGCGCCCCGGACCCCGCCGGCACCGTCATCGCCGTGCTGGATGACATGCGGACCGGCGGCGACGACCTCCCAGCCACACTGGGCATGTACCGCCCCGACCTCACCGCCATCCTCCGCGAGCGTGCCGGGCAGGCAGGCGCACGGATCAGCTACGGCAAGACGGTCACCGAAATAACAGACGACGGCGGCTCCGTCACCGTGAGCACCGCCGACGGCGGCACCGCCCGCTACGACCTCCTGATCGGCGCCGACGGCCTGCACTCAGCTGTCCGCAAGGCCATCGGCATCGATAGTGAACCCCGGTCCACGGGCATGGGCATCTGGCGCGCGTTCGTGGAACGGCCGCAGGACGTGGTCCGCACCGACCTGACGTACGGCGGGCCTTGCTTTATCGCCGGCTACTGCCCCACCGGCCCTGACACCATCTACGCCTACCTTGTGGAAAGGGCCCAGGAGCGCAAGCACGAGGACGGCCCCCGCATTATGGCCGACCTCGCCGCTGCCTACGGCGGCCCATGGAACGAGATCCGCGCCAACCTGGACCAGAGCGCCCGCATCAACTACACGTGGTTCACTACCCACCTGGTGGACGGGCCGTGGAACCGCGGCCGCACCGTCATCATCGGCGACGCCGCCCACAGCTGCCCGCCAACCATCGCGCAAGGTGCTGCCATGGCAATGGAAGACGCAGCCGTGCTGGCCGATCTCCTGATCGGCGCCGACGACATCACCGAGACACTCTGGAAAGAGTTCACCGACCGCCGACTGGACCGGGCAAAAGCAGTGGTCGACGCCTCCGTCCAGCTGGGCCAGTGGATGCTCGACGGCGTCCGGGACGCCAACGTGCCGGGCCTCATGCATTCAGTCTCCAGCTTGGTCAGTGAGCCCGCATGAGCACCAGCCCTGCTGAAAAACCCACCGTGGACGTCCACGCCCACATCCTGCTTCCGGCCCTGCAGCAATTAGTGGCCGAAGCTGATCCCGAGGGCTTCGGCGCTCAACAGGCCCTGGAAGTCCGGCGCAACGGACCAGAGTCGATGGCCGCTTCGGGAAAGATGATCAAGGAGCGCTGGCCGCAACTGACGGACCTGGACCGCCGTCTTGCGGACATGGACGCCCAAGGCGTGGACGTGCAGCTCGTCTCGCCGTCGCCGTCGCACTTCTACTATTTCGCCGCGGAAGAACTGGCCCTGCAGGTTGCCAAGGCCGCCAACCAGGCGGTGCGGGAGTTCGTGGACCGCGCCCCGGAACGGCTGAACGGCCTGGGCCTGGTCCCGCTGCAGCACCCTTCCTTGATGGTCGAAGCCCTGGATCACGCCATGCTGGAGTGCGGGTTGCTCGGCGTGGAAATCGGCTCGTTCGCCGCCACCCCCACCGACCCGGGGCGCAGCACCGTTGAGCTCTCCGACCCCAGGCTGGAACCGTTCTGGAGCCGGGCCGAGGAGCTTGGTGCCCTGGTCTTCCTGCACCCCTTCGGATGCTCGCTGGACGAGCGGCTGGACCGCTTCTACCTCGCCAACACCGTCTCCCAGCCCGCGGAAAATGCGGTGGCCCTGTCCCACCTGATCTTCAGCGGTGTCCTGGACCGGCACCCGGACCTGAGGGTTCTGGCCGCGCACGGCGGCGGCTACCTGCCCACCAGCCTTGGCCGCTCCGATCACGCCTGGCGGGTCCGGCCGGAGGCACACGGCTGCGCCCAGCCGCCGTCGTCGTATGTGAAGAAGCTGTTCTTCGACTCCCTGGTCCACAGCCCGGCTGAACTGCGGGCGCTCGTGGCCGCCGCGGGCCCGGGGCAGGTGCTGGTCGGTTCCGACTACCCGTTCGACATGGGCTCCGACCGCCCCGTGGCCGAGGTCATCGAGGCACAGCTTTCCGCCGAGGACGAGGCCAGGGTGCTGGCCGGCAACGCCGCTGCCCTGGGCATCACGCCCGCTTCCATCCTCACTGCCCGCCGCACAGCCTAAGGAACCCTTTCATGGTCAAGATTGCTCGCTGGAACCACGACGGCGGGACGCAGTCCGGCTTCGTCGACGGCGGTAACTGCTACGCGCTGCCCGCAGGCCAGAGTGTCCAGACCCTTTTGGATGCCGGGCTCGAAGAGACGCTGGGTTTGGCCCGGCGGATCATCGGGTCTGGCCCGGCCGTTCCGCTGGCGGACGTGCAGCTGCTCGCCCCACTGGCGCCCGCCACCATTCGGGATTTTGTCGCGTTCGAGGAACACGTCGAAGGCGTACGGAAGAGCATCGACGGCGTGGCCGGCGTGGTGCCCGAATGGTACGAGGCGCCCACCTTTTACTTCACCAACCCGCATACGGTGACCGGCACCGGTGAGGTGATTGGTATTCCGGCGGGCTGCGAGGATCTGGACTTTGAAACCGAAGTCGCCGCCGTCGTCGGGCGCGTCCCCGGAAGCGACGGCCGGAACCTTACTGCAGCGGAGGCGCACCGGCACATCCTCGGCTACACCGTCCTCAACGACTGGTCGGCGCGGGACCTGCAGCGCCGGGAGATGAAGGTCAGTCTCGGCCCGTGCAAGGGAAAGGATTTCGCCAATACCCTGGGGCCCTGGATTGTCACCGCGGATGAGTTCGAGGACCTGCACGACGCCGAGGGGTTCCTGCCGATCTCCATGGCCGTGGAAGTCAACGGGAAAGCCATCGGGCAGGACCTGCTGTCCAATATGGGCTGGCCGTTCGCCGAGCTCGTCGCCTACGCCTCGCAAGACTCCGTGGTCCGGCCCGGCGATGTGCTGGGCTCCGGCACCTGCGGCAGCGGTTGCCTCGCGGAGCTCTGGGGACGGAACGGTGCGAAGACTCCCCCGCCGCTGAAGACGGGAGACGTGGTCCGCATGACGGTGGAAGGCATCGGGACAATCGTGAATACGGTTGGTGAACGCCGCAACGCGGGGACCCGCGTGCGTGCCCGGCAGCGTCCGCGCAACCGGGTGGCCTCTACGGTTCCTTCCGGGACGTAGGGTGGTCTCCCTTCAGCTCGATGGCCGGACCGTGGTGGTCACCGGCGCTGGCCAGGGCCAGGGCGCTGCCGAGGCTCGCATGCTGGTGGAGGCCGGGGCCCGCGTCATTGCCACAGACCTCGCAGTGGACATGCCAGCCGCGCTGGCCGCCGTGTCATCGTCTTCGGCCGGTGCGCTGGTGTACCGCCAACTGGACGTCTGCGATGCCTCCGGCTGGTCCGATCTCGCGCACTGGATTCAGACCAAGGGGTGGCAGGTGGACGGGTTGGTCAATAATGCAGGCATCACCCAGCGGAGCCGGTTGCTGGATGCCTCCGTGGCTGACCTGCAGCGCGTCTATGAAGTCAATGTCGCCGGAAGCCTGCTGGGGATCCAGGCCCTCGCACCGCTGATGGGCAGTGCCGCATCCATCGTCAATGTCGGTTCCGTCGCAGGCCTCACCGCGCACTATCCCGTGGCCTACACCGCCAGCAAGTGGGCACTGCGGGGCCTTTCCCAGGTGGCCGCCATGGAACTCGGCCCCCGGGGGATAAGGGTTAATACTGTCCATCCGGGCTTCATCGAAACGCCCATGACGGCGAGCGCTAAGCCCGAATTCAGGCAGGCGACCATGGCCGAGACCCCGCTGGGGCGCACTGGAAGCGTGGAGGAAGTGGCCGGCGTCGTGCTGTTCCTCCTCAGCCCGCTCTCGTCCTTCGTGACCGGTGCCGAGATCCCGGTGGACGGCGGCCAGTCGGGCCACGGCGGAGCGAAGTCTGTCTCCGACGCCATGCGCTGACGTGGTGCACGATTTCAACTAGCCCGGCAGCACGGCCGACCAGCCGCCGTCGACCATCAGGTTGGCGCCCGTCACGTATGACGCTTCGTCGGAGGCCAGGAACAGCGCGCATTTGGCCACTTCTTCCGGCGTGCCGATCCGGCCCAGCGGGATGCTGCCGGCGATGAACCGCATGGGGTGGTCGGCGGCCAGGAGGTTGCCCTCGCTGGCTGCGGTGCGGATCATTCCGGGGCTGACAGTATTGACGCGGAGTCCATGCGGAGCTCCTTCGGCGGCGAGCTGCCTGGTCATGGCCACCACGGCCCCTTTCGTGGCGGTGTGGGCCAGCCGGCCGTTGGTCATGGAACCGGTCACTCCTGCCGTGGATCCCACCAGCACGATGGCGGCATCCTGCACCTGGATCAGTTGTGGCCAGAAGTATTTGACCGGCAGGAACACCACATCCATCTCGTGTTCGACATTCCACTTCCAGTCGGCAAACGTGAGCTGCTCCACCGGGGCGAAGCGGGTGACCGCCGCGTTGGCATAGAGGATATGGACCTGCCCGTGGTTTGCGGCTACGTCCTGCGCCCAGGCCGCCACAGCGGCCTCGTCCGTGAGGTCGACCCGGCTGCTGCTCATCCGGCCCCCGGCTGCGGTGACCTGCCGGACGGTGGCCGCGGCGCCGTCGTCGTCCATGTCACAGCCCACCACCACGGCGCCCGCCTCGGCGAAGGCGAGCGCCGCCGCCCTGCCTTGGCCGCTGGCCGTTCCGGTGATGACGGCGGTTTTGCCGGCCAGGCGCAGGCTGGAGACAGGCATGGGGGATCCCTTTCGAAGTGCGTTTCTTCGACTTTCGCAGGGATGGTCCGGATCGGGAACGGCGCTTTGGTTCTAGGTGGTATCTGCCGCGTGGATAGTTACCGGGTGGGCGGTGATGGGGAAGAGTTCGTGCAGCCGCGAACAGGCCCGCTGGACCACGGAACGCAGCCAGACGCTGGCGGGGTCCTCCGCCTGGGACGGGTGCCAGTACATCGCTTCCACGAGGGACGCTTCAGCGTCTTCGGAGAACGCCAGCACAACGATATCCGCGCCGCGCTGGGCCCGTGCTGCCAGCATCCCGGGGACGAGCGCCACGAGGTCGGTCCCTTCCACCAGGAGTGGCAGGGACAGGAACCCGGCCACCACAGCCGCCACGCGGCGCTGAATGCCTCGCGATTCGAACAGCTTGTCCGCCGGGGTGCTGATCCCCTCACCGAAATAGCCGACGGCGTGGGGAACGGTGGCCAGGTCCTCCACAGTGAGCCGGGGCTGCTGGAGCAGGGGATTTCCGGTGTCAGCCACAGCAACAAAGCTGTCCCGGAACAGCTGCTTGCTGGCTCCCTGCATCTGGTACCCCGTGGGCCCGACGAGCAGGTCGATTTTTGAGTAGTCGGCCATCTGGCCCTGGATCCCGGACTTGGCTGTGGGAACGAAATCCACCGACACTCCGGGGGCCTCCTCGCGCAGGATCCCCCGCAGCGGCCCCACGATCAGGGCCGCCGCGTAGTCCGAGGCGGCGATAATGAACTCCCGCTCGCTCGTGGCGGCGTCGAAGCCGGACCGGACGCGCGTGGCCCGCTGGATGTGAAGCATGGCTTCATCAACCAGCGGGACCAGGGACTGTGCGAACGGCGTGAGGTCATAGGTGCGGCCGTTCCGCACCAGGAGTTCGTCGTCGAAATGGCGCCGGAGCCTGGCCATTGCGGCGCTGGTGGCCGGCTGGCTGAGCTGGAGCCTCTCGGCTGCCCGGGAGATGTTCCGCAGTTCCAGCAGGACCTGCAGCTGGGGCAGCAGGTTGAGGTCCAGGTTCTTCATACCCACAGGTTATCCGTGCCTCGGCGTCAGCCCAGCCACAGCTGGCGGGCGTCTGCGCCCCTACGAACAGTTGACCTAGGCACTCTGCGAACTAAGCTCCTCAGCAACCTTCCGGGCGCCGCGGACAGCGATGGCCACGCTCATCAGCGTGGGATTCATGGCAGTTGCCGTCGGAATGAGCGCATTTCCTCCCACCACCAGGTTGTTGTAGCCCCACACCCGTGACCACGGATCCGCCACCGAGGTGCCGTCGTCGGTTTCACCCATGCGCATGGTGCCCTGGTAGTGCAGGCTCGAGCCGTTCGGCATGAGCCTGGGCTCGGCCACGAAGGCGCCAAGGGCCTTGCCGGCACGCCGCAGCCGCTCGGTTGCCTCGGCGATTTCCGCGTTTTCCCGTTCTGTGAGCGCGTACTCGATTCTCATGTTGGGGAATCCCCGGTAGTCCGGCTCATTGTCGTCGAACGTGACGGCATCCTCGTAGCGCGGGTGCTTGCGCATGCCGTAGCCCATGTTGACGTAGCCCCAGCGGTTCTCGGAGTAGGGGGTTCCCGGCTCCATCGGGAACGGCGTGGTCTCGGTGTACATGACCTGGACGGAGAAGGGGTGTTCCGGCTCCGAGAACGGGATGCGGTTGACAGCCGCGACGGGGTCTGCCGGGTTCAGTGCGCGCCGGGCCAGCTCGGCCTTAAGGTCCTCTTCGGTGGCGTACCGCCCCATCCTTTCGGCGTCCAGCGCCACCGTGGAGATGACCACGGGATGCTCGGTCAGGTAGTGGCCGAGGGCCTGCGGCCGCACACCGGATGCCCAGAGAAGCTGCGGGGAGCGGAAGGCATCGGCGGCCACCACCACGATGTCCGCTGCCACGAATGACTTCTCCCCGCTGCGGAGGTCCTCGACGGTGACACCGGTGACCCGGTGTCCGTCCAGTTCCACGCGGCGGACCAGGGTGAGGTCACGGAGTTCGAACTGCTTCGAGACCGGACTGTCCTTGTCGACCAGCGGGCCGAGGACGACGTCGGCCCCCGCCCAGCGCACGGAGCCGTCGGGCTGCGGGTCCCCGGCAACCGGAAGGGTGCCCACGCCGTACCCATCCGGCAGCTCCGCGCCGAACTCTTCATCGAGGAGGGTCCGAATGGCCTCACCAACGGCGGAGTCGGCAAACGCTGCGCTGTGGACGTGCAGCAGCTGCTTCGCGTCCTCAATCAGCCCGTCCCATTCGTCGTCCGCTATGAAGGGGATTTTTTCACTGAAGGCGGGCGACGGCGTCGCGCAGGTCCAGTGCGCACCCTGGCCGCCGACGTTGGTGGCCGCAGCCGCCGCGGGAAAACTCGAGGCTTGGGCGGAGCCCGCGCCGCCGAAGTCGAGAAGGTGGGTGCCCTGGCGGGCGGTGAACATTCCCTCGGTGACCGTGGCTGCCGGGATGCCGAGCGACTCCCGGTAGGCGCCGGCCTGCGGCCCCTGCGACATTTCGCGCGCACGAGCCTTTTCGCCAGGGTCGGCAATGTTGCGGACGCTCGCGCCGGGAACCTCCGTCACCTGCGGGCCGGCTTCGAACATCACCACCCGCGCGTTCGGGACCTGCTCGAGGAGCACCCGCGCATAGGTGGAGCCGATGGGCCCGCTGCCGACGATGGCGATGGTTGGGTTGGACATGATGTCTCCTTTGAAATCAGGCCGAAAGGGATTCGGAAGTTGTTTGGGGGGCGGGAACGGGTTCGTCGGAGAGGCGCCCGTGCGGAAGCAGGACCGCCGCGACTATTCCCACTGCGTACGTGGCCGCCAAGGCAATAAAGATGGGGGTGAAGACTGAGGCGTAGATCTGAGCCACGCTGGCCTGTACTGCCGGGGCGGCCCCTTTGACCAGTTGCGGGGTCAGGGTGGAAGCATCCAGGCCCGCCGGCAAAAGGGCCGCCACGCCGAAGCCGATCACCCCGCCGATAATCGCCGTCGCCACTGTTGACCCCACCTGCCGCACCAGGTTGATCGTCGCGGTGATGGTGCCGGTCTGGCTGGCCGGAGCAGCTCCCTGGACCACAGTGACGATCAGGCTCATGAACGCGCCGGTGCCCATCCCAACAACGGCCATAACGATCATGGGAACCCACAGCGGAAGCCCGGCGGGCAACACCGCCATCACAAACAGTCCGGCGGCCCCCAATGATGTTCCCAGGATGGGGAAGATCCGGTACCGCCCCGTCCTGCTGGCCAGCCATCCGGTCAGCAGGTTGCTGGTCAGCATGCCGAACACGGTTGCGATCGGCACGAGCCCGGACACGGTGGCGGTTGTCTGGTACGCCATTTGGACGTACGTCGGCAAATAGGCGGTGATGGAGAAGAGGCCGACGCCGATAATCGCCGAGAGTGCGGTGCCTGCCGCGATGGTCCGGTTGGCGAAGAAATGCAGGGGGACGATGGGTTCGGGTGCGCGGCGCTCAACAAAGTAGAAGGCAACAAAGCCCAGCATGCTGACCGCGAGCGCGGCAGCGGTGGCGGGGCCCGCGCTGCGTTCTGCGGCCCAGGTGGCGGCGAGGACAAGGGCCACCAGTGCCGCGGTAAATACAGCCGCCCCGGCAACATCGAAGTGGCGGGGCATGGGGCCGGGCTCCAGGTGGGGAACGGCAACCAGGGCAAGGGCCAGGGCTGCAGCGCCCACCGGGATGTTGATCCAGAAAACCCACTGCCAGCCCCAGTAATCGGTGATGGCGCCGCCGAGAACGGGGCCAACCAGGACCGCGATGGGGAAAGCTGCGCCAATGATGGCCATGTAGCGCGGACGTTCCCGCTGCGAGGTGACCCTGGCGATGATGGTTTGCGACATCAGCTGCAGGCCCGCGGAGCTCATCCCCTGCAGGACGCGCGCGGCGATAAGCCATGCCATGTCCTGCGAAAAGCCGCAGGCCAGGGAGGCCGCCAGGAACATTACCAGCGAACTGAGGAAGATCCGGCGGGCTCCCAGGACATCACCTAGTTTGCCGAGCACCGGCAGCAGCACAGTGCTCGCGAGGGTGTATCCCACAACAACCCAGCTCATGAGCTTCAGCGCGCCCAGCTCACCCGCAACCGTGGCCAGGGATGTGGACACCACGGTGTGGTCCAGGGCCCCGAGGAACGAAACCGTGAGCAGGGAGATAACAAGGAGACGGAGTCTCAAAGGTGAAAGTGGCATAGTGATCTACCCGAACGATCGGGCCGTCGACGCGACGTGTTGTGCCTCCGGCGCACCATCACGACGGAGAACGGGTTCGGAAGGAACCCCGGCGCCGTTACTCATGCTACCTCACTTTAGTTTGAAAGCAACAAAAGAATGCGTGAATTAGACGCCGGTGGTCGGCGCCGGTCTATGGTGGCGGGCAGCCCTTATGGCGGGCAGCCCTTATGTAGCAAGCACGGCGCGGGTGAGGGACATGTCCTCGAGCAGCTCATCCAGGTCCGTTCCGGGCTGACCCGAAGACTGCGCCTCGATGGCCCGGCGCAGCGCCAGGCGGGCTGATGATTCATAGCGCTCCGGTGCCCTTAGTGTCCCGTCCCCGGTGGACGTCTCCAGCCGCGTCAGCCCGGCCTGCTGGTCCACGGTGACTTCGGTTCGCACCTCGCCGAGGGCCAGCACCTGGAGCAGGCCGTCGGAGTGAAGGCCCGCTGCCGCCGTCGCCCCCAGGGTGACGGGTATTGCCCCGCCCGCGGATCCCCCTGAATCCAGCAGGGCAATCCTGGCGTGCGCCGTGGCACTGCACACCTGGAGCGTCAACGGGCCCCGGACCAGTGACCGGGCCCAGCCCAAGCCGTCGCGGATTACCGCTTCAAGACCGGCCGCGGGGGCAGCGCACTCGACGGTGACTATCCGGGCCGGCCTGCCTCGTCTGGCCCGGAGGGCATCGGCAACCACATCCGGGCGCAGCCGGGGACGCTCGACGATGACCGGGATGTCACCGGGCCGTGGGTAGGCTCCGGGTCCTTTCTGCGGGAGCGCAGCAGGGTCCGCAATCACCACGGCTGCCGCTCCCCTGGCCCGGGCGTCCAGCATGCCCTGCCACCAATCGCCGGATCCGGGCACCACAGCCACCGCCCCACTGACGTCTCTGGTGAGTGCAGCACTGACCGCAAGCTCGGCGACAGCCGCGAGATAGGAAGGCAACACGGTGAAGATGCCGATCCCTGGATTTGCTGAACTCATTGCGGCACCCCTTCCAGAACCTTCGCTGCGGCAGCATCGGCCAGGTCGATTGCAAAGTGCGAGTCAGCCAGCAGTTCGTCGTACTCGACTGGGACCCCGCCTTCAAGGAGTGAGGCAAGCAGGCGCCACTGCGCCATATAGCCGTCTTCCGGATCCCGCCTGTACTCCGTCCACTGCCCGTCCGTGCTTCGCACTCGGGTGGCCGCGCTTCCGGCATGGACAAAGGCGGGCGGGAAATTCACCTCGATGCGGTCGTGGGAGGTGGCGATATTCATCCTCCAGAGGGCATCCGGTCCTTCCGGAAGCATGGTAAGCGCCAACTGGACCAGGATTCCGCCGGCCCGATACCCCCACAAGGTAGCCGACTGGCGGGGCGACCCTGGCGTAGACAACCTCGTCGATGCCGGGCGCGATGTCCCTCACGGCCGGAAGATCATGGATCGCGAGCCCGGTCAGCAGCTGCCGCAGGACGCCGGCCGCAACCGCGGGACTGTCGAGGTCCAGGCGTTCCCGCCGGGCGGCCTGGAAAGGGCCGCCCTCGGCGACCAGCCGGTGGTACCTGTCATTCGGCGGAAGCGCCAGCGTCACGGAGATCGCCTGTACCCGGCCCGCGAGGGCCACAAGATGATGCCTGGCCCGCCCCCACGCGGCGTCAAACAGGTGGTTCGTCCCCACCAGAAGGACCGTTCCCGCGAGCCGGCAGGCAGAGATGACTTCGTCGGCTTCTTCCCTGCTGGTGGCCAATGGCTTCTCGCAAAAGATGGCAGGCTTCCCCGCGGCTACAGCCGCCAGGATTTGGCGGGCATGTTCAGCGGGCGGGCTGCAGATGGCCACCAGGTGGACAGCCGGGTCCGCAAGCAGGTCCGCCTCCCCCACTGACCACCGGGCACCAAGCCTTTCGGCCAGGCCCTGGGCGCGCCCACTTCCCGCATCGGCAATGTGCACCACTTTGAACAGGTCCGCCAGGCGCCCCAGCACCGGCAGATGCAGGGCCGCGACGCCCGGCCCGGCCCCCAGAACTCCTATATTCCAAGGCATCGTCGCCTCCCTCTTTTGTCCATATTATTCATAAGTACGGAAATATCCGGCTATAGTCGCGTTCAACCCCACCTTAGTTCCCTCTTATGTGTGAGAATTGTGATCATGACGACAGAGTCCACACTCCGCTTTGGAGCACAAACGGATGAAGTGACGAGCCTGCTGAGGATCGTCAACCTGGTGCGAACGGGCGAGGCAACAACGCGCCCTGAAATCGGCAAGGTCACCGGGCTGGGCAGGGGCGTTGTCAGCCAGCGTGTGGAGCAGGCCATTGAGATCGGCTTTCTCGGGGATGGAGAATTCGGCGCCTCCTCCGGTGGCCGCGCGCCCCGGACCCTTCGCTTCCGCGCGGAGCAGGGAAGGATTGTCATATGTGCCCTCGGAGCCGCTCATATAAGGGTTGGCGTCACTGCCCTTGATGGCGACATCCTGGCACACACGCACCGCACCTGGGATATCGCCCAGGGCCCCGAGAAGACCATTGACGCCGTGATGGCCCTCGTTGACGACGTGCTGAAAAAGGATCACCAAGTGCCCGTCTGGGGTGTGGTGGTGGGCCTCCCCGGCCCGGTTGACTTCGCCACGGGACAACCGGTGGCACCTCCGATCATGCCCGGGTGGAATGGATTCGATGTCCGTACGCCCTTCGAGGACCGCTTCAACGCACCGGTGTGGGTGGATAACGACGTCAACCTGCTGGCCCTTGGTGAGCGCGCCCGGCGTCGCGAATCCCTTGCGAACCTCATCTATTGCAAGATCGGTTCGGGAATCGGTGCCGGCCTGCTGTCCCAGGGCAGGATCCACCGCGGTGCCAACGGCGCGGCCGGCGACATCGGCCATGTCCGGGTTTCCGACTCCCATGCCCAATGCCGCTGCGGCAAGATCGGCTGTCTCGAAGCGGTGGCCAGCGGTTGGGCCCTGGTCAGGGACGCGGAAGAGGCTGTCAAGGGAGGCACGCGGAGCTCCCTGGCCCCGCTGGCAAAAAAGGGGACACTGACCCTCGAGGAGATCACCCTCGCGGCCCAGGCCGGGGACCCGCTGGCCATCACACTGATTCAAAAGTCGGCCCGGGTAGCGGGTGAGACCATTGCAGCCCTGGTGAACATGTTCAACCCCGGAATCATCGTCATCGGCGGGGCCATGGGATCGGCCGGCGAAGTATTCCTGGCCGAAGTGCGCCAGCGGGTCTACGAGCTGTCCCTGCCGCTCGCCACCCGCGACCTCACGATCACCTTGTCCGTCAACGATGAGCGCGAACCCCTGCGCGGAGGAGCTGAGCTGGCGCGCGAGCAGCTGTTCGATGTCACCTTCCCGCGCTGGTTTGCTGACGGCAGGCCCTCACCGGAACGGCACGCTGTCCCCGCATAGGGTCCACTGCCTGGGCATAGCCGCTCAGGCCACATCGCGGGAGACGCTGGGCATCGGTTCCCGGTCAAGCTCCAGCCGGGCCTCCAGATGGAACGGCAGGACCAGCGGAGAACCGGGACGCGCCTGAAGGTAGGGCACCAGCAGCTGGAAGTCGACGGCGATGGCGTGCACCCCGCGGGAAAGCTCGCGCCGGCCGGCCAGGACCACCCTGTCCTGCACGAACCACCACCCGGACTCCGCCTGCAATGCGTCCGCACGCACGCGCCGGGCCCCCAGCACCACCGTCAACTCCCCTGGTGCCACCGGGATGCCGTCGACCTCAACTGCGAGCTCAGCCACGCTGGAAAGGGGCATTGAGCGGATCCATGACAGGCCGAGCCGGAGTTCAAAGCCTTCCGGCGTGGCCGTCAGCGCATCTTCGCGCAAAGCGGTTTGCAACATGGCTTCCGTCCTTTATCCTAAAAGTGACATAAGTTTGTCATTAACAAGCATAAATGGGAAGGCATCACATGGCCCCCGCACTTCCTGACAACTGGACCCTCTGCGCCAGCTCGTTCAACTGGACTCCGGAGATCACGGCAGCCCGGCGGACAGCCGCGGACGTTGTGATTGGCATCGCGGATTCCGTGGCGAAGGCAATAGAACTTGAACCTGGGCTGCTGTGGCGGTCCTTCCCCGCTCCGCAGGACGCCGAGGTAGACGAACTGCGGGATTCGCTGGCGGCAAGAGGGGGCCGCGTCAGCATCGTTGGCGCCAGCCTCGACGACTTCACGTCCCCAACCGACCGCCGCTCGTTGCAGGAGCGCTTGGACTTCCTGGTCCCCCAGCTCAGCGCCGCCAGCCGAGTGGGTGCCCGCGGGATCCGGTTACCGATCGGACAGGCTGGCACGGAACTGCTCACGCTGCTGCAGCCGCTGCTGCATGAACTCGATCTGGTGCTGTACGAAGAAATCCAAGGGCAGCAGACTCCAAACAACCCTTCTGTGGCACCAGCACTGGATGCGATAGCCGGGCTGGCAGACGAGCACGTGCGGGTACTCGTCGACATCAGCATGCTCATGCCGGCCCTTCCCGTCACCTACCTTCATGAGTTGCGTCAGGGCGGCGTTCCTTCCGATCTTCTGGCGCGCCTGGAGAATGACTGGCGAGATCCCGCCACCCTCGATGCCGTCACCGCCCTGCTCCGCGCAGGGAAGGTTCCGCCGCGCATCCACACCCTCTTTATGAACCTGCTCATCCGCTTCGGCCGCAGTGACGCCGCAGATCTGCAGGGCATCCTCCCCCTGGTGGGCGCCTTCCATCTGAAGTTCTGGGATCTGGACGACGACGGCGGCCGGGTTTCCCAGCCGCTGCATGACCTTGGCAGCCTGCTGCGCGGGACCGGCTTCACGGGCACGCTGACCAGCGAATGGGGCGGCCACGAGTGGCTGCAGGACGACCCAACGGAGATGACGCGGAGTCACCTGGCCCTGGCGGGGGCAGCCCTCGCGGAGCCAGCAGTGGTGGAGTCGGCAGTGGTGGAGCCGGCACCAGCGGCCCGGGCGGCCCTCTGACCGCATACAAGAAGCCCATGGCATACAAACAAGTGAGGCCGGCCCCGCGGGTCTGGCCTCACTTGTTTGCGAATTACTTCGTGCTGAATGCGGCGTCGAAAGCTGCGGCGGAGGGTTCATAGCCGGAGAGCCGGCGCACGAAAGCCAGCGCCTCGGGGGCGCCATCCAGCCGGTCCATTCCGGCGTCCTCCCACTCCACGGACAGCGGCCCGCGGTAGTCGATGGCGTTCAGCATCCGGAACGCATCCTCCCACGGCACGTCGCCGTGGCCGGTGGAGATGAAGTCCCAGCCGCGGCGCGGATCAGCCCAGGGCAAATGGGAGGAGAGCCGGCCGTTGCGCCCGTTGGACAGGCGTTTCTTCGTGTCCTTGCAGTGCACATGGTAGATCCGGTCCTTGAAGTCCCACAGGAACCCCACAGGGTCGATGTCCTGCCACACCATGTGGCTCGGGTCCCAGTTCAGGCCAAAGGCCTCGCGGTGCCCGATCGCCTCGAGGGCGCGCTGCGTTGTCCAGTAGTCGTACGCGATCTCTGATGGGTGCACCTCATGGGCGAACCGGACGCCCACCTCGTCAAAGACATCGAGGATGGGGTTCCACCGGTCGGCAAAGTCCTGGTAGCCGGCGTCGACCATCTTTTCGGAGGCGGGCGGGAACATCGCCACGTACTTCCAGATGGACGATCCCGTAAAGCCCGTCACTGTTTTCACGCCCAGCTTGGCGGCGAGCCGTGCAGTGTTCTTCAGTTCCTCGGCGGCACGACGGCGGACCCCTTCAGGATCGCCGTCGCCCCATACGACGTCCGGCAGGATGCCGCGGTGCCGTTCGTCGATCGGGTCGTCGCAGACGGCCTGGCCCTTGAGGTGGTTGGAGATGGTCCACACTTTGAGGCCGTGGCGGTCAAGAATGTCCAGCTTGCCCTGCACATAGGCGTCGTCGTCCCAGCGCCAGGGGTCCAGGTGGTCACCCCAGCAGGCGATCTCCAGCCCGTCGTAGCCCCATTCGCCGGCGAGCCGGGCCACCTCCTCGAACGGCAGGTCGGCCCACTGGCCGGTGAACAAGGTAATTGGTCGTGCCACGTGCTTCCCCTCCTCAACTGGCCGGCACGGGAACGCCGGCAGCGACACGTGTCCAGGCGGAATCATTTTCGGAACTGCGCTCGACAGCGTCGAGCACCCGCTGCACCCTCAGCCCGTCGGCGAACGACGAATGCGGGGCGGAGCCGCCCACGATGCCCTCCACGAGGTCCTTGACCTGGTGGGAGAACCCGTGCTCGTAACCGAGCATGTGGCCTGCCGGCCACCACGCCGAAACGTAGGGATGCTCCGCTTCCGTGACCAGGACCTTCCGGAAGCCCTGGCGGTCCGCAGGTGCCGTGCGGTCGTAGAACTGGACGCTGTTGAGGTCCTCGAGGTCGAAGGCCAGGGCGCCCTTGTCCCCGGAAACCTCAATCTGGAGCGCGTTCTTCCGGCCGGTGGCAAACCGGGTGGCCTCGAACGACGCCAGCGCGCCGGATTCGAAGCGGCCCGTGAAGATGGCGATATCGTCCACCGTCACCTGGCCGGAGCCGACGCCGGCAGCGCCGGAAAGCCCGGTATCGGAAGGTCCGGAGCCTGAAGTGGAGCCCTTCAAAAGAGGCCGCTCCTTCACGATGGTGTCGATAACGCCGGACACCTTCTCCAGGTTCAGGCCGGTGACGAACTGGGCCAGGTCGATGGCGTGGGCGCCGATGTCCCCCAGGGCCCCCGAGCCGGCGTGTTCCTTCTGCAGGCGCCAGGCCAGCGGCATCTCCGGGTCCACCAGCCAGTCCTGCCGGTACGAGGCACGCACCTGGTTGATCGTGCCGACGGCGCCTTCGGCGATGAGGTTGCGGAGGAAGGTGACAGCCGGAACGCGGCGGTAGGTGAAACCGACCATTGCCTGGATGCCCCGGGCAGCCGCCCGTTCGGCGGCTTCGGCCATCGCTTCGGCTTCCGCCACCGTGTTGGCGAGTGGTTTTTCGCACAAAACGTGCTTCCCGGCCTCCAGCGCGGCGATCGCGATTTCGGCGTGGGAGTCGCCGGGGGTGACGATATCGACGACGTCGATATCGTCGCGGGCGATCACGTCCCGCCAGTCTGTTGCTGACTCGGCCCAGCCCCACTTGCTGGCAGCGGCGGCGACCGCTTCAGCGTTACGGCCGACAATAACCGCCATTTCCGGCTCGGCAGGCAGGTCGAATACCCGCGGCGCCGTCCGCCAGCCTTGGGAGTGGGCAGCACCCATGAAGCCATAACCGATCATGGCCACGCGCAGGGTTTTCATGCGAGCACCACCGTCCGGTCAACCGCGACGCGGTTGCCCACGTAACGCATCGGCGCAATCTGCATATACAGCAGGCGCAGGGTGAGGATGACCTCGACGTCGATCTCCTCGCCGGCGTCGGGGACGCGGTCCAGCGGGATGATCACGTCGGGCTTGTCTGCGACGAACCACAGGGTTTCCCATTGCTCCGGGAGTTCAGCTATGGAGTAGGACTTGTCCTGCAGTTCGAAGCGGAGAGACTCCTTGGGAATCTCCACGCCGTTGACGGTTGCGACGACGTCGTCAACGGCGGACAGCCAGAGGCTGCGGTACCAGGGCAGCTGCACCGATACGGCAATCCCCTCGGGGTGCCTGCGGACGTCCGTGTCTTGGAACAGGGAATTGTGAGTTGCCATGGCTTTCCTTACTTAACAGTCTCGACCAGGGTCGCGTGGGAGTCGGATGCATTTGGATCAACGGCCTCTTCGATGGCATGCCGCATCAGCGTGTGCTGCTTCTTGACGAGGTCGATCGGATCGGATTCGCCCAGGTCGGCGAACGCGTGGCCCTCCCACTCGCTGGACAGGTAGCCCTGGTAGCCGCCCTTGACGAACTGGCGCACAATGCGGGGAATGTCCATTGCGGGTTCATTGCCGTGTTCGTCGATGTCGTAGAACTTCGCGTGGACATGGAAGATCTGCGGCATGATATCCAGCCACTCCTCCGGCGGAACCAGTCCATGCATGTTGAATGCCAGCCGGGTGAACGGGCCCAGGCGGGCAGGATCAAAGTTGTTTGCACTGAGGTAGTCCTCGAACTCCTGGTTGCGCTCATGCATGGGCGACGGTTTGCGCCAGATCTCCTGCATGACGGCGAAGTGCTCCTCGGGCAGCCCCATTTGCGTCAACGTGCGGAAGAGGGTCGGGGAAAGGCTGTGCATCGTCGAGCTGAAGTCTGCGGTGAAACCGAGCCGGTCGCTTCCCAGTTCCTCGTACATTTCGCGGATCTGCAGGATCTTGGGATCGTTCGGGCCCTGCGGCGCGTGAATTTCGTAGCCGAGCTTCTGGTCGTACTTCTCGGCCAGGGGAAGCAGCCGGCGGAGCAATTCCTTGCCCGCTGAGCGGATCACCACGCGGTGAAAACCAAGCTTGTTAGCCGTGTGCAGCTGCGCGGCGAAGAAGTCGTACTCCTCATCGGGTGTCATGTCCCGGTCCTTGCGGCGGCCCATGTCCAGGTTGGTGCCCACTGCGCTGGGGGTCAGGCCGTAGCGGTCCATGCTGTCGCGCCACAGGCGGACGAAGTCGTCGTCGACGTCCGGGTAGGTGCGCAGCATCTGGGCGATGTTGAACTCAACCCCCGGGCCGAGGCCTTCATCTGCAACAGCTTTGATCAGCGTCTCAGGGGTGTAGAGCCCGGCGGCGAACTCGGAGGTGAGCGAATAGAGGGTGATGCCAAGCTCGATGCCCGAGCCTGCGATGCCTTCTGACATAATTTCTGGTTCCTTCGTTGTCAGCCGCGGACGGGCTGGGCGAGATGGCTGTTGAGGATGCGGCGGGCTTCTGAAGCGTCGGTGATCATGGCCGAACCGGCGTTGGCGGCCGCTGAGCGCTGGACGGCCTGCTCGCCGCGGATGATGTCGAACGGGTCCTGCCAGTTGTTCCAGTGCCAGCCTTCGTATTCGCTGGAGATTGCGCCGGAGTAGCCGTTCTCAACCAGTTGCCGGACTAGGCTCCGGACCGGCACCGAGGGCTCTTCGCCGGTCTCGTCGATGCCGAAGAACTTGCCGTGCACGTGGCGGACCCAAGGCATGATCTCGAGCCAGGTGTCCAGCGGGGCAGGACCGAAAAGCCCTGTTCCGTTGATGGCGAAGTCAATGCCAAGGTCGGGCCGGCCGTTGCGGGCGGCCAGGCCGATGAAGGCACCGAAGCGTTCACCGTGAACCTTTTGCGTGTTTGGCGGTCCGTCGACGTAGAAACCATTCCACAGGTCAACCACCTGTCCGAGAAGTTCCTCCGAAGCACCACGGCGGCGGTAGGCCTCCAGCAGGGAGGGCGCAAAGCCGGTAACGGTGGCACCCCAGTCCGCGGTGAAGCCGAGCAAGGGGGAATTGAGTTTCTCGTAGCGGTCGCGAAGGGCCAGGACACGTTCGTGGGCGCCGTGCTGGTCCGCGTGGACTTCGAGGGCCAGGGTGACGCCGTACTTCTCGGCCACGGGCAGCAGGCTTTCCATGGCGTCCGGAGTCAGCGATATCTGCACCCGGGCGATCGGGAAGCCGAGCCTGGCGGCTACTTCGATCTGCTTGCGCATGTATTCGACAAGCTCGTCATGGTTCATGAGCCGGTCGCGGCGGATACCGGTGTCAACGTTGACTGCGAGGGAGGTGGGGACCAGGTCAACCTCGGCCACAAGATCACGGAACTGGCCAACGAAGTTGTCATCGATCCGGTCCGGGAAGCCGCGCAGGCTGGAGAATCCGATGACTTCGAGCCCCGGGCCGAAGCCTTCGGCCGCCACTTTGCGGATCAGGCCATCGAGGTCGTACTGCCGGGCGTGGACGGCCCGGGTGAAGCTGTAAAGGGTGACGCCCTGGATCGGCGTGCCGAGGCTGGTCATCGCTGTGCCACCTTCATGGTCTTGGTGTCGTGCTCTTCGATGTGCAGCACGCCGTGGTCGGTGATGATGTAGGGGATGTAGAGCTTCAGGTCCACCCTGACCTCGTGCTCGGTCCGGCTGTCAGGGACGGGAAGGTCGCCCGAAAGGACTGCCGAGTCCAGCGGGAACCACCATTCGCCGGTCTCGTCCACGAGTTCCTCGAAGCTGAAAGTGCGGTTGTTCATGGTCCAGCGCAGTGAGCCCTCGGGGGCGCTGACGCCGTCCACTGTCAATGCAGCTCCAGCGATGCAGGAACCCGGCAGGGCCCGGTACCAGGGGATGCGGACTTCGACGGCGGTACGGCCGTCCTGGGTGATCAGTGTTCCCTGCTCGATTATGCGGTCGGCGATCATCGAGACCTCCTTGTCTGCGGCATGCCTTGCCTGTGATTGAACGAAATAGCAGCGACATCGCACCACTTATTCATTATTTAGTCAGTCTATTGTCTGATTCAGACATAAGTAAATAGCTGTTGAGTTCTTCTTTGAGTTTCCGGGCCCCGCGCACTGCGAGCGCCACAGCGGTCAGCGTGGGATTGCATGCCGTGGCGGTGGGAATGACGCCGTTGCCAGCCACGAAGAGGCCGGGGACCTGCCACACCTGGCTGTCGGGCGAACACACGCTCTGGCCGTCGTCCCTTGCACCCATCCTGGTTGTGCCCTGGTAGTGAAGCGATGCGCCGGGCGGCATGACGAACGGACGCTCGTCGAGCGGCTCACCCACCGCCTTGCCCAGGCGGACAATTTCCTGCTTGGCGCGGTCCAGCACCTCGTGATCCCGCCGCGTGAGGCGGTAGTGGATGCGCATGGCGGGCATCCCGTACGAGTCGCGGACACCGTCGTCGAACGCCACCCGGTCCTCGCGCTGCAGATCCTTGGCGCAGAACAGCCCAAGCCCCACGATAGAGCCCGGGACAACGGGGTCATCGTCGGCCAAGGGAACCGGTGACGCATCCAGTTGCATGATCTGGCCGTGGAAGGGCGCCCCGTCCGTGTAGGGAACCCAGGCAACTCCGCTCTGCTCACTGAGCGCGCCATTGGCGGCTGCCCGGCCCTGCGGAGCGGTGACATCGCGCAGCCGGCTCGCGAACACTACCTGCGCCTGGTCGTTGAGGTAGCGGCCCAGGGCGTCGGGCCGGATCCCGGAAGCCCACAGCAGCTGCGGCGTGCGCAGGGCATCCGCACCCACCACAACGTAGCGGGCCGCCACCTGATGGGTTTCGCCGCTGCGGCGGTCCTGGACTTCGATGCCGGCAGCAGCGCCATCCTCCAGGAGAACACGCGTTACCAGCGACTCATCATAGAGTTCGAACTGCGGATTTTCCCGGGTCACATCCCCCATCACGACGTCGGAACCTGACCAGACCAGGCCGCCGTCCTCCCGCCGGTGCACAGCAAGAGGCATGGGCTGGACGCGATAGGCGGTGTCACGGCCCGCGTCCACGGCGGCGGCGAGTCGTTCCCGGACGAGGTCAGAGAACGGAGCCCCGTCGAAGGCGCGGGTGGTCACCCCCAGCAGTCGGTCGGCGTCGTCAAGAAGCTCTTCAAGGTCCGGCAGGAACGGAATGCGCTCTTTGCCGCCCGGGCGGGGGCAGGCAGCGGTCCAGTGGGCGGCCATGCCGCCCACGTTGCTGGACAATGCGGCGGTCGGCACCTGCGCCGGGGCCTTCCGATGCCCGCTGCGCGAGGCTGCGGCGTTCAGGATCCTCAATGTTCTTGACGTGCGCCCCGGGTGGATTGCTGACCGTGGGGCCCACCTCGAACATGGCGATGGTGGCACCAGGGGCTTCCTCGCTGAGGATGCGTGCGTATGCCGATGCCGTGGGGCCGCTGCCGACGATGGCGACGTCGACCGCAACGGGATACCGGTTACCGCTCACCGTCCCGCCACCAGTTCCTGGATGCGCCGGACGGACTTCGCCGAGTCGATCGTCGGGTAGTACTCCAGCCCGATGGGGCCGGCGTAGCCGCTGTTCCCCAGGTCCGTGAGCCGGGCGTGCCAGTCGATGGAACCGGAACCGGGTTCGCCGCGCCCCGGCGCATCTGCGATCTGAACATACTTGATGAGGTCGCCGGCGTTGGCGAGCTCGGCGGCCACGTCCTCGCCCTCGACCGTGGAGTGGTAGAGGTCGTAGAGAACGCCGAAGTATGGCGAGTTGACGCCCTTGGCGACATAGACGGCTTCCGAGGTCCGGTCCAGGAGGGCTCCCGGGTGGTCAACCCTGACGTTGACCGGTTCGAGAACCAGGGTGATGCCGGAACCCTCGATGTGCGCGACGCCTCGGGTGAAGATCTCAATCAGTTCGTCCAGCTGGTCCTGCCGCTTGCGGCCGCCGAATCCGGTACCGCTGCCCACTACCATCCGGGGGCAGCCGAGCTGCTGTGCCACTTCGACGCCGGCGTCCAGCCCGGTGTAGAAAGCATCGTGGTTGCGGGGCGGGATCATGAACTGCATACGCGGTTCCGCCAGTTGGGAGGTGAGCTGGACTTCGGTTTCCTCGAGTGCGTGCTTCAGGGCCGGAATGTCTTTGCCCGTTGGGCCCCACATTTCGACGGCGTCGAAGCCGGCTGCTGCCGCCGCGCGAACCCGGTCAGCAGCACTTTCGCCTGCTTCGGCGAACAAAAGGTCGATATTGGGCGAAAGTTGAAACATGGATATCTCCTAGAGAATTGGGATGGGTGGTCTAAAACATGGGGTGGTCGTGGACCGGGTCCTCGGGAACCGGCTGAAGTACGTCCCAGTGCTCAACAATCCGGCCGTTTTCGAAGCGGTAAATGTCTGCGACGGCGGCGTCGGGACTGCCGGGACCTGAAGCGCGTACATGCACCAACGCCAGGTCACCGTCCACCAGGATGCGCTGAACCTCGAACCGGGAGTCTGGCGATCCGTCAAACTTCGGCGTCAGCATTCTTACTGCCGCCTCAGGCCCGTCAGGAATGGCCGGGTTGTGCTGCCGGTAGTCGTCGGCCACAAGGAAGTCGAAGGCTTCACGCACCCGTTTTTGGGTGTAGAAGATGTCCACGAAGCGCTCGAACGCTGCGCGGTTGTCAACCATCGCGGGTCAGCCCTTCAGGCCGCCGGAGAAGCCCTGGATGAACCGTTTCTGCGCGAACAGGAACAGCGCCAGGATGGGAATCATGGAGACAATCACTATCGCGAAGATCGAGTTCCACTGGGAGACCAGGGAGCCGATGTAGTAGTACATGGCCACCGGCAGCGTCTGGTTGGCGGAGCCGCCCAGGAAGATCAACGACGTGAAGAAGTCGTTCCACACGATGAGCCCGGCGAAGATGGTGACCGTTCCCGTGGCTGGGGCCATCATCGGGAACACCACCTTGGAGAAAATCTGGGATTTGCTGGCGCCGTCGATGGTGGCCGCTTCTTCGTAGTCCGTGCCGAGGCCGCGGAAGAAGTTTGCGTAGAGGAAGATCGACAACGGCAGGAGCATGCCCGTGTAGAGGATGATCAGGCCCCAAGCGGATCCGGTGAGTCCAAGGGCCCGTGCACCCATGTAGAGAGGGACGGCGCCGAGCTGGCCGGGGAGGATGATGGCGATCAGGAAGAGGTAATACGCGCCCTTGCTCCAGCGTCGGGTGCTGCGGGTGATGACATATCCGGTGATGGAGCCGAGTGCGATCAGCCCCACGATGCTGCCTGCGGTGATGATGGCGCTGTTGACCAGGCCCATCACCACGTTTGAGTTGCCGGTGGCAGTGAGGACGTCGATAAAGTTGCTGAAGTCGGGGTTTGTTGGCGGAGCCAGGGCCGAGGTGGTGAACAACTCGCTGTCCGGCTTCAGGGCAGTTGTCACCAGGAAGTAGAACGGCGCGAGGAACACCAGGGCGAGCGCCCATAGGCCGACTTCGCGGAGCAGGGTGAGTTTGGTGTAGCGGAACATGGCTTAGTCCTCAGGGTTCGAACGCGTCAGCCGCTGCTGGAGAACGGCGAAGATCAGGATGATGGCGGCGAGCACCAGGGCCAGGGCGGCACCGCCCCCGAAGTTCCCGAGCGCAAAGGCCTGCTTGTAAACCAGCGTGGCCAGCGTTTCCGTCGCTCCGGCCGGTCCGCCGCCGGTGAGCGCCATGATGGGATCGAAGACGCGCAGCCCCTGGACGATTCCCAGCGTGGTGGCGATGGCGACGGCGGGGCGGATGGCGGGCAGGGTAACGTTGCGGAACCGCTGCCACAGATTGGCACCGTCAATGGCCGCCGCCTCCTCCACTTCCACGGGGACACCGGCCAGGCCGGCCATAAAAATCACCATGGCAAAGCCGGTGGAAGACCAGACCAGCACCACAAGCACGGTCCAGATGGCCCACTGCGGGTCGGCCAGCCACGGCTTGGCCTGGTCGCCGGCGCCTATTGCCGTAAGGAAGGCATTGAGCGGACCGTCGAAGTCGAAGATGTATTTCCAGATGTAGGCCGTGGCCAGCGGGCTGAGCACCACCGGCATGAAGAAGAGGGTCCGGAGGATGTAGCGCGTCTTGACGACGCGGTTCAGGCCCAGCGCAATAACCAACCCGGCGATGTTGCCCAGGAGAACCGAGCCAAAGGCCAGAAAGAGGGTATTGGAGAGGGCTCCGAGTTTCGTGGGGTCCTTGAAGATGGCCTCAAAGTTTGTCCAGCCCGTGATTTTGAACGAGCCGATGCCCGTCCAGTTGGTAAAGGCGAAGAATCCGCCGATTCCAGTTGCCACGTAGTGGATGGCAAACACCAGGGCGATCCCGGGCAGCGCCCACCACCAGTGTCCGAACTGCATGGGCCCCCGCCGGGGACGGGTGTTCTCACCCGCCCCCGGCGTCCGCTTGCCTCGCCGGGGTGCTTCAGCTGCTTCGCTTTTCGGTTGCATCGTCGCAGTCATTGGTATTCCTTGCTTGTCCCTTTGAGTCGTCGGAACGTTGATGGTCAAGAACTGCTACTGATCCCAGGCCGCGTCCATGGCCTGCAGGACCTGGTCAGGGCTCTTCTGGCCGGTGATGATGCCCTGGACCCCCGTGGCCAGTGCGTCGTAGACGGCGGAATTCGGCCACTGGATGTTGGGCAGGGGGCCGTATTTGCCGTCCTTCATCAGGCCGCCGACGTTCTTATAGGCGCCGCCGTCGAAATCGTACTTGTCGAGTCCGCTGACCGGCAGGGCACCGTCGATTTCTGCGAATGCCTTGGTCTGCTCAGGCTGGGCGGCCCAGTCGAGGAAGGCCTTGGCAGCGTCCTTGTTCTTGGAGGCCGCGTTGATGGAGAAGGCGTAGTTTGCGCTGGCAAATACGTAGCTATTACCTGAGCCCTGTTCCGCCGGGAACGGCCGAACGGCGAACTGGGAGCCCCCAGCGGCGGACTGCAGCTGCTTCCAGCTTGGAGCCGGGATGAAGCCGCTCACGGACGTTCCGCTGGCAAGCCCCTTGGTGATGGCATCGAAGCCGCCGCCGGCAGCACCCTTCTGGAAGCAGCCCGCGTCCTTCAAGGTATTAACTGCTTCGAGGGCTGACTTCCAACCGTCCGAGCCCGCGAAGGTGGCTTCCTTCGCAGCGCGCTTATCGTTCCATTTCGGGTCTTCCGCGTAGACGCGCGAGGCTGCCAGGGACATCGCCATCAGCCCTGTGTTGGGAGGGGCTGATCCGGCAAGGGCAAAGAGGGATTTACCGGAGGACTCCAGAGCCTTGCACTGCTGCTGGAGGGAGGAAAAGTCGGCAGGGAAGCCACCGGCTGCAGTTGCAGCCGTCTCATTACTCACCAAGGCAGAGATCGTAATTTCCGTGGCCTGGCCGTACACCTTGCCGTCGGTTCCAAAGGTGCTGGCGCTTCCCTCGGGGAGCAGTTGCTTCGCGGCATCGTCAAGCGGTTCAAGGAAACCTGCCTGGACGAGCGGCAGGATGCTGCGGCCGGTGCCGGAGCCGGGTGAGGTCACTACGACGTCTGAGGCGTTTCCGGCCTGGAGCTGTGTGCGCAGGGTCTGGTCGTAGGAGTCGTTCGGCTGAGGATTGAAGGTGATTTTCACGTTCGGGTGTGACTTCATGTAATTTTCTGCCAACACCTGGAAGGGGCTCTCGATGGTGTTGGATGTCGCGAAGGACAGTGAAAATTCCTGGGAACCACCCGAAGAGGAGCTGCTGCCGGTGGAGGCCGAGCAACCGGTAAGAATGAGTGCTGCGACGGTGGGGACGGCGAGGGCGCCGACCTTCAGGCCTGAATAGCGACGGTGCTGTGTCATGTCCAGCCTTTCTGACTTCATTGTCCAAAATCCGGGTGTCGTGACCCCGGTCACTCACAAGTATGCAGGAGATGTGCCTAAAAGACACATAAGTCTTTGCTATGACGGACATAAGTTTAACGGGGGTCCGCGGAAGGTCCATCCAGATCCCTGATGGCTTCGCCTACGTTATTGATCCCGCTGATAAACTCCCTTGAAACGGTTCCACTTCCAAAGGATCGCTGCGCCGTGACGAAACATGTCCTGCTTTCCCGTCTCGACCTCAACCTGCTGATCTCGCTGGATGCCCTCATTACCGAGCGAAGCGTTACCAGGGCGGCCGAGCGGCTCCACCTCAGCCAGCCGGCGCTCAGCGCCTCGCTCGCCCGGCTCCGATCCCACTTCGGTGACCCGATCCTGGCCCGCCGCGGCAATGCTTACGAGCTCACCCCCTTCGCCCTCCGGCTCGCGGAGCACACCACCACCGCACTGGAGGCCGCACGCCGCGTCTTCGAAAGCCAGGCCACCTGGGAGCCCACAGAATCCGAGCGCGAGTTCTCCATCTACGGCTCGGATTACGGCTTCACTACCATTGGCCGGGTTGTTTCCGAGCTTGCAGCCGAGCGCGCCCCAGGTGTCCGGTTCCGGTTTATGCTCCACAATCCGATGGTGGTGGAGGATGCAGCCAACCGCCTTCGGTCGGTGGACGGCATGGTGATTCCCCACGGATTCCTCACCGGGCTGCCCTACCTGGACCTGTGGAGGGACGGCTGGGTGGCCGTGGTCTCCACGTCCAATGAAGCCGTCGGCGAGCAAATCACCATGGAAAACATCGCTGAACTTCCCTGGGCGATGACCTATCAGACGCGCTCAGCCTCAACCTCGGCGGAACGGCAGATCCAGCAATTGGGCGTTGAGCCCCGGGTGGACGTGGTTGTTGAAAGTTTCCAGTCCTTGCCGCACTTTGTGGTTGGGACCAACCGGATCGCGCTCATCCAGGCGGCCCTTGTGCCGTTCGCTCTGCGCGTGGGCGGGATCCGGATCCTGCCACTGCCCTTCGATGCCACGCCGCTGGTTAATGCCTTGTGGTGGCACCCCGTGCACAACCGCGACTCCGAGCATGAGTGGATGCGGGGCCTCTTCAAAGAGGCTGCCGACATCGTGGCAGCCGCCGCTACCAAGGAAGCCCCTTAAATACCTCGATGCCCGGCCGGTAAACGGACGGGCATCGAGACTATGGGACGTCGGTCTTTCAGGTCAGGCTGATGCCAGCGCCGTCCGCATGCTCTTGCGGATAAGGTCATGATGCTTCCGCACCAGCAGCAGCGGATCCACCTCACCGAGCTCGGCGAAGGCATGGCCTTCCCATTCGCTGGACCAGTAACCGCGGTAGCCGCCTTCGACGAATACGCGGACCAGTTCCGGATAGTCGATGGCCGGCTCGTTGCCCTGCTCATCAATGTCGTAGAACTTCGCGTGGACGTGCATGATTTGCGGCATGATGTCAGCCCACTCCTTCGGGCTGACGTGGCCGTGCATGTTGAACGCCAGGTGGGCGAAGGATCCAAGCCGGGCAGGATCGAAGTCACGTCCCCGCAGGTACGCAATGAACTCCTCCTGCCGCACCCGCATCGGTGCCTCAGTGCCCCAGATAGCCTGCAGCCTTTCCACAGCTTCATCGTCCAGCCCTGCACGGCGAACCGCGCGCAGGAGCGTGGGAGACATGCTGTGCATGGTGGAGGAGAAGTCAGCCACGAAGCCCAGCAGCGGTGAATCAAGCTCGGCGTAGACGTCGCGGACCTTCATGATCTCGGGCGAGTTGGGTCCCAGCGGTGCATGGATCTCGTAGGCAAGTTTGAGTTCGAGGTCCTCGGCGAGCGGCAGCAGCCGGCGAAGCAGCTCCGGCTTCGCGCTCTGGATGCGGACGAGCGGGAAACCGAGCTTCTTGGCGCCGTGGAAGAGTGTCTGCGTGAACTCGTACTCCTCGTCCGGGGTCATGTCGCGGTCACGGCGGCGTCCCATGTCCAGATTGGCGCCGAAGGAGCTGGCGGTGAAGCCGTGCTTGTCGAAGGCGCGCTGCCACGAGCGCACGAAGTCGTCAGTCACGTTGGGATAGGTAGGCAGGACCTGCGATGCCACAATTTCGATCCCGGGGCCGATGCCGAGCTCGGCCACGCGGTTCAGCAGACCGTCGAAGTCGTACCAGCCGGCCCGGAATTCGGCGCTTGCCGAGTACAGGGTGAGCCCCAGCGAGAACGGATCCTCCTCCGCTTTCGGTGGGGGCGGCGTGACCGCCGTCGTCAGTTCCGGTGCCCCCGCAGCCCTGTCCGTGACGGTCAGCTCCATCGTCTGGTTCACGAAGTTGGGAACGTACATGCCGGGACCGCCGTCCTGGCCGGGAGCAATCTGCATGTACGGCAGGCGCAGCTCACCGATGAGCCGGACGGTGTGCTGCTCGCCCAGGGCAACAGGGGTCTCCGTTGTGGCGATAAGCAAGGGATGTTCCTGGAGGTACCAGAGAGTTTCGCTTTGAGCGGGCAGGTCCGGGAGCGCATAGCGGACACCACCCAGTTCCAGGGACAGGTTCCCGGCGGGGATATCCTGGCCGTCGACGGTGAGCCGCAGGCTGGAGACCGAGGAGAGCCACAGACTCCGGTACCACGGCAGGGTCAAGGCCAGCGCGAGACCGTCGGGATGGGTGCGGAGGCTTGCATCGTCAAGAAGTCCGTTTGGCATTGTTGCTCTCTTTACTGGGAAATGGGATGGGTCAGGTAAGTTCGCCGGTGATGCGGCGGATCAGGGCGTGTTGGCGCCGCACTTGCTCAATGGCACGCCATGGCGTGCGTTCGCCTTCGTATTCACTGGAGAGATAACCGGTGTAGCCGGAGTCCTTGAGGGCCTTGAGCACGGGCAGCCAGGGAATCTGCTGGTCTTCCAGCTGCTCGTTGATGTCGTGGAACTTCGCCTGGACGAACACCACATACTGGGCGATATCGGCGAAGTCGGCGGGGTCGACGCCGATGCCGTCGAGGAAGGCGGGCCGGGCCTCGCGGGTCTCACCTGCGCGCAGCGGAATGGGCCGGTCCTGGAAGATTCCGGTGTCGATGAGCAGGCCGAAGTTCTTGGTTCCGGTCCGTTCGATGAGGCCGATGTAGTCCTCGACGACGGGGTGCCTGATGGGCGTCGGCGAATGAATCTCCGGGCAGATGATGATCCCCAGCTCGTGGGCCAGATCAAGCGAGCGTTCCACGGACTCGGTCCAGATGGGGTCTGGGACCAGATCGCTGGACACCACGCCGATCTTGGGGCGCACGAAGCCGAAACCCAATTGGTTGGCAAGCCGCAGGTCCCGCTGCAGGGCCTCCGCACCCTCGGCGACCGTCATGGTGCGGCCCGAATGAAGACGGGTGTCTATCCAGGAACCGTAGTTCGTCGGCTCCAGCGAATACTTCTCCAGCAGGCCGAACCAGTTATCGATCCAGGCCGGGGACGGTTCCGGATAGTTGGGAACGTGGCCCTCGCCGAGGATCTCGACGCCGGTGGCGCCCACGTCAGCGACGGCGGCCAGCGCCGTCTCAAGGTCCATCACCGTGCCGTAATCGCCCATAAAGCTGTAGAGGGAAACGCCGTAGCGGAAGGTACCTTCGCCGCCTTCCGGCGCGAGCGTCACCTTGCGGCTGGTCCGGTGAGTGGTGGGCTGGTGCTCGACTGGTATGTAGGACATCCGCAGCCGCAGCTCTATGGAGAGCTCGTGGACGCCCTGCGGCAGGCCGCCGTCGAGGGGAACGGTGACCACTGCCGCTTCCTCAAGGGGCCAGCGCACGCCATCACTTTCCCAGAGCTGCTGCAGGGTGTAGGTCCGCCCGCCGAAGGTCCACAGCGGAACGTCAGGTCCGACGTCGACGATGCCGCCAACGCGAACGGCGATGCCATCGATGAGGGACGCGGCCATGCCCCGGTAGGAAGGCATCCGGACCCGGAACTGAAAGCCGGTTACACGTCCGCCGTCCGTTACGTTGCGGAAGCCGACGGACTGGATGAGGTCTCTTTCGAGAAGCATCATTGCTCACTCTCTCTAGGTGCAGAATCCAGAGTAGCAATCATTCCGTCGCTTTTGAACCTAAGTGAGCGCCTAACCGGCAAAACATGCCAGGGGCTCGCCGGGCTGGCCGCTTCGAGGGCCTCAGCTCCTTTCGGCCCGTTCCGCGAGGACGCCGATGGCCAGAGAGAAGCGGCCAGGTAACGGAGAAAGTGCCAGACGGAGCCAGATGGCGTCCGAGTACGCATCGAACCGGACTGGACTGACGCGCAGTTCCTCGGCCACGGCCAGCACCTGCGTGTGAGCGGTCAGATATCGTGCGGGCGTCATGCGGTTATTTCGTAGATGAAGCTCCAGATGGACGTCCAAGCCGGCCAGATCCCGGGCGGCCTCGTGCCGGGCCGTACTGTCGAAGTCCAGCAGTCCGGGCGGGATGTCGCCGTCAGGAACGATGATTTGCTTGTCGTAGAGGTCTCCGTGGGCCCATACCACCGGATCCGGTGCCGTCCGTATCAGGTTCATGGCCACGTGCTCTACAGCGGCGCGCAAGACAGCGCGCTGAGACGACAACTCGGGGACGTTTTCATTGTGCTGCAACCAGTCGTCCACCCGTCGACACACCTTCGCGGCTTCCCACTCTGCTGAACGGAGCGGAAGGCTGTCGAGAACGCCTCGTGCTGCTGGGCCATGGGAGCCGTTCAGTTCCGCGACCCAGGCGCGCGACCATTTCTCCCATGCCCTGGCGAACGCTTCATCGCAGACGGCCGCTTCCACCCGGCCCAGCTCGTTCAGAGTCGGTCCCGGCATGGCGCTGAAAACGATGACGTCCGATTGGGAACTCTGACGAAGGATTCTGGGCGTTGTGAAGTTGCCGGCGTCCAGCAGGACGTCCATTTGCGCGCAGCGCTCGGCCGGTACGACGGCGCCCCCGGGTCCGAAGATCTTTATATAGCGGCCCTCCGCCCGGACGACAGCCTGGTGGTACGGCCAATACGAAATCAATTCCCCCTGCTGCGCTTCCCCCCGTAAGGCGGGAAGTCCCGGATCGTCCAAAGGGATTAGTTCGAACTGCCCGCGACGCAAATAAGCTCCCCGGACGCCGGGCACTCCCGGCGTCCGGACCTCCAGTACAAATTCTCCTGGTGTCTTCTCTGGCCACGCCCGCTGAACCAGCCAGGATGTGCCGGTATCGTCGTCGGCAGACGCCGGAATGGCGGAGGGGCAATCCATGGAATCAATTCCATGTACCGGCGGAGATACCAGCGAGTGGTGCGACGCAGTAGGGTGACGCGTTCCAGGCGTCCCGTGCCCATTAACAATAGACAGCCATGCTCCGTCCACCATTCCCCCCGTTCCCCATACGCAGGCTCTTCCGGCGCAGGCCGTTCGTGTGTCCAGCGTGAACTTCAACAATGAGGCAGGGATGAAACGGTCATGAAGAAACTTTCATCAAGGCCTTCTTCCCCGTCCATTCGGCGTCATGCGTCGCATGATCGCCGTAGCAAGCAGACCCGACGAACTCGTCCGGTGAGTCGAGATTGACCCGGACCGTGATGGGCATGGGGACAGTGGCCTGAATCGCGCTGGTCCTGGCCGGTCCGGCCTTTCAGGGTCACGGCGGAGGGTCGCGGCTCAGGGTCACGGCGGAGGCAGGGGGGCAGGCCAATAGCCGGAACATCCTTCGAACCCTTAATTGGACGGGGAGGGAAAGTGGAGCGCCGATCCTACGCCGCGATGAACAGCGCCCAGTCAGGAAAGGGATCCACGGGTAATGGCGGCCCGGTCTCTCCGGGTCCGACGGTCTCTCCGGGTCCGACGGCGCCGGCAAGTACGTCCGGCCAGCCGGGCGGTTCCAACTCCCGGCCTTCACCCGCGTGGCCGAGGTGCTGCGGCCAGTGTGGTGGTTCCCAGTCTTGTTGTTCGCTTGGATAGGAGCGTCCCGCAGGTGAGATCCAGCCGGGTGGCTGGTCCCGGGTCGCGTCAACCGGCCTCCATGCTGTGGTGTGTCTGAGCCGGTGGTGCCGCCGGCATGGCTGGCCCAGGTTGGTGACGCCGGTGCCGCCTCCCTCGGACCAAGCCAACAGATGATCCGCTTCGTTATCCAGGGAATGGTTGTTGCAGCCCGGAAAAGGGCACCGGCCGTCCCGAAGCCGCAACCATTGGCGCATCGCCTTCGGAACCCGGTAGCTGGTCCGTCCGATCTCCAGCGGCGCTCCGTTGCGCGGATCGGTCAGCACACGCAGGAACGATCCGGCGCCATCCCCTACAAGCCGGCGGGCCATGCTCGGCGGAACGGGACCATACCCGTCCAGCGTGGCCGGTTCCGACTCGGTGCCCAAAAGAGACAGCACCGGCACGGTCACCAGGACCTGCGCCTTGGGTGACGGAGTTCCTTCCGCCACCCCCGCCAGCAGCCAGTCGGCGGCGACGTCCGCACGGAGCTGGGTCAGGGTCCGGGATTCATTCGGCTCCTGCAGGGCACGGGCCGCTTCCGTGGCACGGGACCATGCAGCCACCGCCACATCCGCAGTCAGATAGGCCGAGAGCCAGGCCATGCCGTCCCGGTCCGGCACATATTCCAGCCGACGGTCCTCCACACCCTTGCGGTGGCGGGCTTCGATGCTTACGGGATGGTGCAGCTCACGCCATCTGCGCGCCTTGGCCCGGAACCTGCCCGGCGCCAGCTCCCCCGCGGGGCAGCCACGCGCGGCAAAGGGAGCTTCGGGGTCCAGGAAATGCGCCTCCAAAGCAGCCGCCGCGGCGAGGTCCAGACCGGACGTTTCATCACACATCACCCGCGCGTGTTGCCATGAAATGCTCCCTGCTTGCAGCGCAGACAGCGTCACGGGCAACTTAGTGGTCAGGGTGGCCGACTCTGCCAGGAGCGCCGCCGCCGATCTTTCACTCACGGTCAGGACACAGGCCACCTCTGCTGTCACGGCCATTTCCTGGGCGGTGCGCTCCTGCGGGGAAACGGCTGGGCCCGCCATGGCGACGGCAGCGCGGGCATATCCGGCGGCGAAGTGCACTTTCAGGGCGGCCAGCCTGGCTTCCATGCTGGCGACCTCAGCCATACCGTCCAGGCACGCGTCCGCTTCGTCCCGAACAGGGTCGGCGCCAGTCGAGGCCGCGTTCCCGGCTCCGCGACCGGCAAATGCAGACAACCTGGCAAGGGAGGCCTCCATGGCCTCCAACGTCTCCGCAGCTGCTTTGCCTTCCACACTCCCAGCATATGAGGCGCCACTGACATTTAACGCTGGCGTCAGAGTTGCAGGCGAAGCCCGTCATCCAGGATCTGCCTGATCCCAAACTTTCCTACGGCGAACATCCGCGGATTATCGTCGGAGTTGCTCAGCATGGCGGTGGACAGGATGAGGGCCCAACCGCGGGCCCTCATCCTGGTGTCTCCATCTACTGCGGAGCCGAAGGCGCCCATGAAGCGGTGGCGGGTGCCGGCGTCGAACATCAGCCACCCCACCGCAAGATCGACAGCCGGGTCCCCTGCCCCGACGTCGCCGAAATCGATGACGCCGGCCAGGGAGCCGTTGTCCGCCAGCAGGATGTTGCCAGGGTGGAGGTCCCCGTGGAGCATCATCGCCGGACCATCCCAGGCTTTGGCGGCGCMGGCCTGCGCCCACACTGCTCTCAGCGCTGCCGCCTGGGGGTAGCGTTCGCGGTCCCCGAGCCGTTCCACCAGCACAGCGTCACGGTCCGTCAGCGGCACGCCTCGGAAAGGGTTGACCGGGACTCCCGTTTCGGCGGGCACGTGAAGGGACAGCAGGAAATCCGCCAGGCCCTTAGCCGCCGGCCCGCGGCCTGCCGGCCCGACGTCGGCCGCAGCGGCTCCGGGGACCCACCGCACGATGCTCCACGGCCATGGAAAGTCCGACGTCGGCCTGCCGGCATGGACGGGGACAGGAACGGCAACCGGGGAGCGGCGAGCAATGTCGGGAAGGTAGCGCTGCTCATGCAGTATCAGCGGAACGGCCTCCGCCCTGCGGGGCAGCCGGACGGCCAGATCGTCACCGAGCCGGAAGGTCGCGTTGTCCCAGCCGTTCGCAACCCGCGCTATCCGACAGTCGCCAAGGTCGGGCCGCTGGTCCCGGACGAGGCGCTGGACAACGCTGTCACTCACGTCCACCGTGGCTGGCGGCATTCGAGCCATTCAGAAATCCGCCTTCCTTGCGCCTGTTATGCAGTCCGGTCCATTCCCTTGTCCGCATATAGTTCAAGACCCCCAAGAGCGGACGGGGCGCGGAACGAGGACATGGAATCGGACGACGGCGGGATGTCCCGCCGTCTTCCTGGGACGGCATGAAGCTGCGTGAAACTCATCCCAGCCTGGACCACCGGATTCTCAGCGGTCAGCCCGCGCCCTGTTCCTCGCGGGCCACCTCCTCCAGAATCCTGGCTGTCGGCGCTGCCATCATCAGCTGCCCGATCACCTCGGGTTTGTTCCACACCTGGCTGCGCAGCTTTTCCATAAAGACCGTCGCGGCGTCCTTGGTGTCGAAGTCAAGGAGCACGGCCACGCTGTCCTGGTCCTCGGTACCCCGAACAAGCGAACAGACCGGGGGCCCGAGGCTGCGCGGGCTGCGGGTCGAAGACTTTCTTGAAAGCCTCGTTTTCCCGGACCAGATAGCTAATCTGCAGGGTGAACATCGTCGTCCCTTTCCCTCGGGCGGCGCCAAGCTAAACGTCGGACCGCTGAAACGGCGGCATTCGCACATACGATCAGAATGAGCGGACTGCTTGGGGCGATGACTGAGTCCCGCTAACCGCGGCGCTGGCTGCTTCGCCGTTCCTGCGCACGACGCCGCACGCCCGGCCAAATTCCCTTGCCAATCGTTACGATAATCGACGTTACCTCAAGCTGGCGCGTGGGATGAGCTGCAAAGACCTCCCTCCAGCCCCGTTCCAGAGCCAGGCGGCCGGATCGCCCCGCCGGCTCGCGGGCGCGATCACGGTGCGGTTATCTGCAGCCACTCCAGGCTGACGCGTTACAAGTCGGCCGTTCATACGCTCCTTGACACCCCAACCCAATGCGGGATATGTTCTATCTCACATCCACTAACGCGCGTTAGTAACGCGCATCAGTAGGTGCGGCTAGACTCTCATCCAATATTCACCCCTATTACTAGACATCGGACGGTCAATGGAGACGAACCCACGGCAGGCCAAAGTGACGATGCAGGATGTCGCGAACCATGTCGGAGTTTCCCGGACGACTGTTTCCTTTGTCCTTAATGGTGGAACGGGGAACGGAATTCCAGAAGAAACCCGTGACCGCGTCCACCAGGCTGTGAGCGAACTGGGCTACCGCCCGAATGCGGGAGCCCGCGCGTTGGCTTCCAAGCAGACCAAGCTCTACGGGCTGATCACGGAAATCGTGATCGCTCCTTATGCCGCCAACATTGTCCGCGGCGCCGAGGAACAGGCCGCGCGGGAGGGTAAGACGCTTCTTATAGCCAGCACCGACGGCAGCAGTGACGCCGACCGGCGGGCCATCGAGACGATGCTCGAGCACCGTGTCGAGGGTCTGATCTACGCCACAAGCTGGCATAGGGGTGTGCGGTTGCCTGCTGTTGCGGAGGAGGTGCCGACGGTCTTGGTTCACTGCTTTGACGAAGCAACAAAACTGCATTCCGTCATTCCGGATGAGGCTCAGGGTGGCTATGTTGCCACGATGAGGCTTATCGGGGCCGGACATGACCGGATAGGGCTCATCAACCTTGATCCCGTCATTCCGGCCGCCATCGGCCGCCGGGCTGGTTATGTCCGAGCACTTGAACAGGCAGGCATCGGCCTGGATGAGAGCTTGGTGATCAACGAAGACGGCGAGGCAGACCAGGGCTACCGCGCGGCAGTCGCCCTCCTGGATGGCAGCCGGCCACCTACCGCGATCTTTTGCGCCACTGACCGCATGGCCATGGGCGCTTACGACGCCATCAAAGAACGAGGGCTCCGTATTGGTGACGATATCTCCGTGGTTGGCTTCGACAACCAGGAAGTCATCGCCAACTATTTGCGGCCCAGCCTGACGACAGTTGCACTGCCGTTCCAGCAAATGGGGGCAACCGGCGTCGCGATGCTGGCCAAACTGGCAGCGAACCGTGATCTGGCCCCGCTCCAACGCATTGTCGAGTGCCCTCTGGTGGAGCGTACATCTGTGCGCCTGCCGGTCGCGGCGTCCTGACTTCCATTCCCCGCTAACCTCCCCACTCCATTTCACTGACGAAACGAGCTCCCTCATGCCCAAAATCCACCCCAAAAGGTCACTGACCGTTGTTGCGGCCACACTGGCGATCGGCGCCCTGGCCCTCACCGGCTGCGGCGCCGGAAACACATCTGGAAGCACAGCAAAGGGTGGGAGCGCCTCCAACGGGCTCCTGACAATCCCCCGGGAAGACACCGCAACGTTCACCAGCAACTTCAATCCGTTCTCCCCGAACGCACTGCCGATGACGCAGCAGTCGGTCTTCGAACCCCTGCTGATCGTCAACCCTGTCAAGGGGGAACCGGTCCCCTGGCTCGGGGCTTCGTGGAAAGCAGACGAAGACGGCAAGGGCGTGACCTTCACGCTCCGCGACGGCGTTAAGTGGTCAGACGGACAGCCACTGACCGCCGACGATGTCGTGTACACCTTTGACCTCCAGAAGAAGATCCAGGGAGGACTCGACTATCTGGCCAAAGTCTCGGCCGTAGATGCCCACACAGTGCGCTTCGATTTCAACAAGGCCTACTCCCCCGGACTTTACGAAGTCGGCCAGCAGGTCATCGCCCCTAAGCATGTCTGGTCCAAGATCGCGGACCCGGCAAAAGCCACCAACGACAACCCGGTGGGCACCGGCCCCTACACACAGGTCTCCCATTTCCAGACACAGTCATTTGAACTGGATAAGAACCCCAACTACTGGCAGCCGGAAAAGCAGCAGCTCACCGGCATCAGAATGCTGGCCTTCGCCGGCAACTCCGGGGCCAACCTCGCCCTGCAGAACGGCGACGTGGACTGGAGCGACCAGTTCATCCCCAACATCCAGAAAACCTATATCGACAAGGATCCGGCACACCGCCACTTCTGGTACCCCACCACCGGTGGCACGATCAACTGGCAGCTGAACACCACGAAGGCTCCCTTTAACGATCCGGTCGTCCGCAAAGCACTCAGCATGGCCGTGGACCGCGACCAGGTCGACAGCCTGGGCATGTCAGGCTACACGCATCCGGCCGACTGCACCGGCCTCAGCGACACCTACGCCAGCTGGCGCGACCAGGGCATCGTTGAGAATTGCGACTGGACCAAGCTGAATGTCGACAAAGCCAACCAGATGCTCGATGACGCCGGCTACAAGAAGGGAACTGACGGCATTCGCACCCTCAAGGACGGCAAACCGTTCCAGTTTAAGTTCTCTGTAGGATCGGCATCTTCGGACTGGCTTTCCGTCGGCCAGATCATCTCTAAAAACATGGAAAAACTTGGCGTGAAAGTCGAGGTCAACTCCCCGGACTGGTCCCAGGTCGTGTCCGGCTACACTGACGGATCCTTCGACAGCGGCATCGTCTGGAGCAACGCCGGCGCGACGCCGTACGAATTCTACCGCGGCGTAATGTCACAGAAGGTCGTTGTGCCGGTCGGTGCAAAGGCCAATGAAAACTACCACCGCTTTGGCGACGCGGAAGCGACCGCGACCCTGGACAAGTTGGCGGCAACGGCAGAGCCGGCAGCGCAGAAGACCCTCGTCAATTCCCTGGAGGCACGCTTCAATGACGTAGCCCCGGTGATCCCGCTGTTCTCCGGCCCGGCGTGGGGCGCCTACACCGATCAGCGATTCACGGGCTGGCCGAGCAACGACAACCCGTATGCCACTCTCTCGGCACGCTCCGCCACCACAGTGCTGGTTCTGACCTCACTCAAGCCTGCGCAGTAGCCATCTGGTGGCTGTTCGGGGCAACCGGCCCCGGACAGCCACCATGGCCGCCGCACACACGGCACCTGCACCGTTACCACCTGCCGGACCCGGACCGATCCCCGGGCGGCGCAACAATCATCAAGAAAGAAGCGGAACCATGGTATTCCTCCTCCGCCGCCTGGGGTTCTACATCATCGCCTTCTGGGCCTGCATCACCTTGAATTTCTTCCTCCCCAGGCTGATGCCCGGGGACCCTGTCAGCCGAATGTTTTCCCAAGTGCAGTCTCAGATGCGCCCGGACCAGGTGGATGCGCTCCGGCGGCTCTTCGGCCTGGACGACCGGCCCCTGTGGGAGCAGTACCTCGCCTACATCGGCAACATCTTCCGCGGGGACATGGGCATCTCGCTCTCCCGGTTCCCTTCCCCCGTTTCGGAGGTGATCGCATCACAAATCGGGTGGACCCTCCTGCTGGGCGGCACCTCCCTGGTTATTGCCGTCATTCTGGGCAATTTCCTCGGCATTCTGGCAGCGTGGCGTCGCGGAAAGTTCCTGGATTCGGTCTTTCCCCCGTTGCTGATCTTTGTCGGATCATTTCCCTATTTTTGGCTGGCCATGGCCGCTCTATATCTGTTCGGGATAACCCTGGGCTGGCTGCCCCTGAGCCATGCCTTCTCCACAGGCCTCAGCCCCTCGTTCTCCCTCGAATACATCAGCGACGTAGCCACTCACCTCATCCTTCCGGCCCTGACCATCGTCCTGGTCTCCATCGGCGGCTGGATGCTGGGGATGCGCAACACGATGATCGCCACCACCGCTGAGGACTACATCACGATGGCCCGGGCCAAGGGACTCCGTCCGGCACGGATCATGTTCCAGTACGCGGCCCGCAACGCCATGCTGCCCTCCGTGACGTCGTTCGGCATGTCCCTTGGATTCGTCGTCGGCGGCGCTCTCCTCACCGAAACCGTATTCGCGTACCCGGGCATCGGCTACCAGCTTCTGACCTCCGTCCAGGCGCTGGACTACCCGCTGACCCAAGGCATCTTCCTCACCATTACCGCCGCCGTGCTGGCAGCTAACTTCCTGGTCGACATCATTTACGTACGGCTGGACCCCCGGGTCCGGGTCAGCTAGAAACAGGTCCCCCATGTCACTTACAGACTCAACACCCGCCACAATCACCGCGGCCGGCAACCCCACCGTTCAGATACCTGAACCTCCTTCCCCCGGACGCCTGGTTCATGGAGGATTCGTCCACGGCATCCTCACGAACAAGAAGGCCCTCTTCGGACTGGCCATCCTGGTGCTATTTGCCCTCCTGGCGCTGCTGGCCCCTCTCCTGGCACCGGGGAACCCCTCCGACTTCGGCCCCGAAGCATCCCTGGCACCATCCGCGGACCACCTGCTCGGAACCACTTCCAAAGGCCAGGACGTGCTCGCCCTCACCCTGTGGGGATCGCGAAGCTCATTGGCCGTCGGATTCACCGTAGGTCTGGCGGCGACCTTCATCGGCTGCCTCGTCGGCATAGCCTCCGCGTACTTCGGCAAAGCCATCGACGAACTGCTCTCGCTGCTGACCAACATATTCCTGCTCATCCCCGGGCTTCCGCTCCTCGTGGTTCTGGCCGCATTCCTGCCGCCGGGGCCCGTCACCGTCGTCATCGTCCTGATCATCACGGGCTGGGCAGGCAGCGCCCGGGTCCTCCGCTCCCAGGCCCTGTCCCTGCGCAGCAAGGACTTCGTCGCTTCGGCCGTCGTGACCGGCGAGAAAGCATGGCGCATCATGTTCCGGGAGATCCTGCCCAACATGGCCTCCATCGTGATGAGCACCCTGCTGGGCTGCGTCATCTACGGCATCGGCGCCCAGGCAGGCCTGGAGTTCCTGGGGCTCGGCGACACGGGGTCCGTCAGCTGGGGAACCAACCTCTATTGGGCAAACAACGACGGCGCGCTCATGACCGGCGACTGGTGGGTGCTCCTGCCCTCCGGCGGCGCCATCGCCGTCGTCGCATTTGCCTTGGCCATGATCAACTACGCCGTTGATGAAATCACCAACCCTCGCCTGCGCGTGGAAAAGAAAGGCTGACAGATGGAAACCCTGACTGAACTGGAACGGGGAAACATCGGTCCTGCCGCCGCCGGCCCCGTGCTGAGCGTGAAGAACCTGCAGGTCCAATACACGGCGGAAAGCGGAAACGTCACCGCCGTGGATGGTGTCAGCTTCGACATCGGCGCCGGAGAAGTGTTCGGCCTCGCCGGTGAATCAGGCTGCGGCAAGTCGACCATCGCAAACGCGATCATGCGGCTCCTGCAGACCCCGGCAAAAATCACAGGGGGCTCCATCGAGCTCGCCGGAAGGAATCTCCTGGACCTGGGCGAGGAAGAACTGCGACGTACCCGCTGGCGCGACGTGGCCATGGTCTTCCAAAGCGCGATGAACTCCCTGAACCCCGTCATGACCATCGGAGATCAGATCGTCGATGTCTTCACCACGCACGAAAAAATGTCCAAGCAAGCCGCCCGCGAACGCGCCGTGGAGCTGCTGAAACTTGTCGACATCAGCCCGGACCGCCTCAAGTCCTACCCGCACCAGCTCTCCGGCGGAATGCGTCAGCGGGCAGTGATCGCGATAGCGCTGGCGCTTAAACCCTCTCTCCTCATCATGGACGAACCCACCACTGCCCTGGACGTGGTCGTCCAGCAGGAAATCATGCACCAGATCAAAGAACTTCAGCAGCAGCTGGGTTTTTCCATTCTGTTCATCACCCACGACATCTCACTCATGGTCGAACTCTCCCACCGCATGGCTGTGATGTATGCAGGAAAGCTGGTCGAGGTCGCTCCCTCCAAGACGATGCTGGACAACCCGCTTCACCCTTACACGAACGCACTGATGGGAGCGTTCCCTCCGCTGACCGGACCGAGAGTGGAGCTGATTGGTATCCCGGACGCCCCGCCGAACATGGCCCATCCCCCCACCGGGTGCCGCTTCCACCCCCGGTGCCCGCTTGCTATCGACTCCTGCCGCACCATCGAACCCCCGCTCCTTCCAGGAGCCGAAAACCACGAGGCAGCCTGTCTGCTCGTACCCGGATATGTCGTCCCCCGCGAAAGGTCACGCCGATGAGCCCCGCATACAGCACCTCATCCCTCCCAGGAGCGGCGACCGCGCCCCTGGTTCAGGTACGCAACCTGAGCAAGGACTATCAGCTTGGAAGTTTCCCGTTCCGTTCGACCGTACGTGCGGTCAACGACGTCTCCTTCGACATCAACCGCGGCGAGATTGTGGCACTCGTCGGGGAATCCGGCAGCGGAAAGAGCACCATCGCCCGGATCCTCGCCCGCCTCGAGCAGCCCACAGGCGGCCAGCTCATCCTCGACGGACAAGACATATTTGCCACCGAACGCCGCCGGGCGTCAATGAGATACCGCAGCAAGGTCCAGATGGTCTTCCAGGACCCCTTCGGATCCCTCAACCCGGCACACCGCATCGAGCACTTCCTGACGCGTCCCCTGCAGCTTCACGGAGAAAACGACAGCCCGCGTGCCCTCAAACTCAAGCTGTGTGAACTAATGGCAACAGTCGGTCTGGGCGAGCAGATGCTGGACCGATACCCCCATCAGCTGTCCGGCGGACAGCGGCAGCGCGTCGCCATCGCCAGAGCCCTGGCCGTGGAACCGGAAATCATACTGGCCGACGAACCCACCTCGATGCTCGACGTCTCGGTCCGCATCGGAATTCTCAATCTGATGCGCAAACTCCGCGATGAACGGGGCGTGTCCATGCTTTACATCACCCACGACCTCGCCTCCGCACGCTACATCGCGGACACAACCATGGTGATGTGCGCCGGGGACCTGGTCGAGGGTGGCGAGAGCATCGAGCTGATGGCCGCCCCTCATCACCCGTACACACAGTTGCTGCTCTCCGCCGTACCCGACGCCCGCAGAACCCAGACCGTCCGCCCACCGAAGAGGGACGCCACAGGGCGGAACGCTCCCCGGGGCACCGGCGAACGGATCGCCCTGAGCAAATCCCATTGGGCGCTCAAAGTACCGGACCCTGCCCACTGACGGCCCCAAATCCGCCGTCCGAGAGGCCGCTTTCCCCGCGGAATCAGACCCGCACAGCTCCATTGGCTGTCGAAAACCCAGAAAGAATCCATGATGAACCCCCCTGCCACACTGTCCGTCCTACCCGAGGTGATCGTTGTCGGCGAAGCACTTATCGATGTGGTCCACACGGGGAACGGCGCCACCGAGCACCCGGGGGGCTCCCCCGCCAACGTGGCCTACGGACTCGCCCGTCTCGATGTTTCAACCGGGTTCCTGACCTCAATCGGTACCGATAGCCGGGGAGTTGCCATCAGCAGCCATCTCAGCGGCGCAGGCGTCTATATCCTTCCGGGCTGCCAGTCCACGGCCTCTACATCGACCGCCACGGCAACACTGGCCGCCGACGGGTCCGCAACCTACACTTTCGACCTCGCCTGGGACCTCCCACCGGTTGCCCCGGCGTACCTCCCCACGCTCCTGCACACCGGGTCGATCGCCAGCTTCCTCGCCCCGGGGGCCTCAGGGGTGAAATCCCTCCTGCAGGACTGCGCAGGAACCAGCACCGTCACCTATGACCCGAACATCCGACCCGAACTGCTCGGCAGCCACCACGAAGCCAGAACCATCTTCGAAGAGCTCGTTCCCCTCACGGACGTCGTGAAACTCAGCGACGAGGACGCAGCATGGCTGTATCCGCGCAATTCGCCGGAGGAGGCTGCCCGCCACATACGCGGACTGGGCACGGACCTGGTCGTGGTCACCCGCGGATCAGAAGGATCCTTCCTGCTCACCGCAGACACAGAAATCAGTGTCCCCTCCGTGGAAACCGTTGTCGCGGACACCATCGGGGCAGGAGATGCCTACATGGCGGCCCTCATTCTGGGGCTGCTGACCCGAGGAGGCGAGGGCCTGGCTCCGCCCGTTCTTGAAAAGATCGCCCGCATGGCATCCATGGCAGGCGCCATAACTGTCGGCCGTCCAGGGGCGGACCTGCCCTCCTTGGCTGAAATGCAAGCCCTGGTCAGCTGACCACCACTTTCCGTCTTCAACACCGCGGCCAATCTGACGATCACCGTCAGATCCTGGCCCTTTCCTTGCCCCATTCCGAACCTGAAACGAGTGCACCTCCCATGACGGCCGTGACCACCACACACCCGGAAGCCTTCCGGCCCGCCCTGCATTACACAGCCCGAAACACCTGGCTCAATGATCCCAACGGACTGATCTACCATCAGGGCCTCTACCACCTCTACTACCAAAACAACCCGTTTGGAGACACCTGGGGAAACATGTCCTGGGGCCACGCGACGTCGGAGAACCTCACCGACTGGACCGAACAGCCTGTCGCGATTGCCTGCGACGAGCGGGAGGACATCTTCTCCGGCAGCATCGTATTCGACAGCCAAAACAGCAGCGGACTCGGCACCGAATTGGCGCCACCGCTGGTGGCCATTTACACCAGCGCCTACAAGGCGCCTTCTCCGCTGCACGGCGTCCAGGCGCAATCACTGGCCTACAGTCTGGACGGCGGCTTCACCTGGAAAAAATACGCTGGCAATCCCGTACTCAGCCGCAACTCGGCCAACTTCCGTGACCCCAAGGTTTTCCGCTACGACGGCGGGGCCGGCTCCTACTGGGTAATGGCGGCCGTCGAAGCCCACGACTACAAAGTAGTCCTCTACAAGTCCGAAGACCTGAAAACGTGGGAACACCTCAGTGATTTCGGCCCCGCCAACGCCACCGGCGGAATCTGGGAGTGCCCGGACCTGTTCGCTTTGCCGGTGGACGGCAATCCACTGGAGCTGAAGTGGGTTCTGACGGTGAATCTGAACCCCGGCGGCCCGAACGGCGGTTCAGCCGGGCAATACTTCACAGGAGACTTCGATGGCGTCCAATTCATCTCCGACTCCACCATCACCAGCGGGGAGCAGGACCCCGACCGCCTACAGGAGTACAACTGGCTGGACTGGGGACGGGACTATTATGCCGCCGTCTCCTTCAGCGACGCCCCCGACGGCAGGCGGATCATGGTCGGCTGGATGAACAACTGGGACTACGCCAATCAGATCCCGACTTCACCCTGGCGGAGCCCCATGTCTCTGCCCCGGGAACTCTCCCTGGCCACCGTTGGCGGCCGCACCAGACTAATCCAGAACGTCGTCGAGGAAGCCGTATGCCCCAATCAGGCGCCGGCAGTTCAGGACGGCCCCATCCATCTGGCAGAGGAAACGCGCCCGCTCCCAGCCGCCACGGGCACGGTTCAGCTCATCGAAGCCGAGTTCACGCCTGGGACGGCCGAAGAATTCGGCCTCATCGTTCGAGGGAGCGGCACGGAAGGAACCCGAATCAGCATCAACCCCGCCCAGGGCCGACTCATCCTCGACCGGACCGCCTCCGGCGACACCGGCTTCCACGATGGATTCGCCTCCGTCGATACCGCCCCCATCAGCGCCCGGGACGGCCGATACGGCCTGAAGATCTACGTCGACCACTGCTCCGTTGAGGTCTTCGCCCAACACGGCGAACTCGTGCTTACGGACCTGATCTTCCCGGACGAAACAAGCACCCGAGTCTCCATTTACGCCCGCGGCGGCTCGGCCACAGTCGAGAGCCTGAGGATCACGCCCCTGGTATAGGCCGGCATCCCACACGACGCAGCCGCACGCCGGAATACGGTCTTAGCAACAAGATATGGAAGGCACCCCAGCATGGAATACCGCAAACTTGGTTCATCCGGGATGTACATCAGCGAACTGGCCTACGGGAACTGGGTCACCCACGGTGAGCAGATCGACCAGGACGAGGCCACGGCCTGCGTCCGGGAGGCGCTGGACCTGGGCATTACCACGTTCGACACCGCCGATGCCTACGCCGGCACCCGCGCGGAACACACCCTCGGTGAAGCGCTAGCCGGTGTGCGGCGCGAAAACGTCGAGATCTTCACCAAGGTCTACTTCCCCACCGGCGAGGGCCGGAACGACCGCGGGCTGTCGCGCAAGCACATCATGGAATCCATCAACGGCTCCCTGAAGCGGCTGCAGACCGACTACGTGGACCTCTACCAGGCCCATCGCTATGACTACGAGACGCCGCTGGAAGAGACGATGCAGGCCTTCGCCGACGTCGTCAGGCGAGGAAAAGCCCTGTATATCGGCGTCTCCGAATGGACTGTGGACGAAATCCGCGCCGGCGCCGCCCTCGCCCGGGAACTGGGCATCCACCTGATCTCCAACCAGCCCCAGTACTCCCTGCTCTGGCGGGTCATCGAAAAGAAAGTCGTCCCCACCTGCGAGGAGCTGGGCCTGGGACAGATCTGCTGGTCACCCATGGCCCAAGGCGTCCTGACCGGAAAATACGTTCCCGGCCAAGAGGCCCCGGCAGCATCCCGCTTCACAGGCGAGAACGGCAAGATCAAGTCAGACAACCGCTACCTGACCGAAGACATCCTCAGCCGCATCCAGCAGCTCAAACCGCTCGCCGCTGACGCCGGCCTTTCCATGCCCGCACTCGCCGTCGCCTGGGTACTGCAAAACCCCAACGTCTCAGCAGCCATCGTCGGAGCCTCACGCCCGGACCAGCTCAAAGACACCGCAACCGCAGCCGGAGTGAAACTGGCCCCCGCCCTGCTGGCACAGGTCGACGAAGTCTTGGACCCGGTCATTGAACGTGACCCCGCAAAAGTGGAGTCATTCCCGGCCCGCCCATGACATCGCGGGTAGCTGTGACGGACGAGCACATCGGTTACGGCAAACACGATGTGTCAGCCCGCGCCGGGAAAATCCGGCAACCGCGACCGCTCCAAAATTGTGATGACTGATATCGGGCCGGGCGAGATCCCAATTGTCGCTGAGTCCGAAAGGCTCTCACGGCCGGGAAATCGCGGCGCACTTCGCTGAGGTGTTCGGCCCAGGCCATCAAAGGACACTATTTAGCGGACTTCCCAGGTCATTGGGGGATGGCCGAGTGGCATCACCGGCTGCGGGCTCTGCGGTGGCCTTCATCGTCCGCTACACGTCAAGATCCGCTCCGGACCCACCGCTATACGGACACGCCCGGGAGGGCTCCGATTGCCATATTGAATTCTTCCAGGGTTGGGGGGTTCGCTCCCGGGCGCTGGACGGTAATGGCTGCGGCTGCAGCTGCGGTGTGTCCGAACTGCTCCAGGACAGCTGGGGCGAAGCATTTCGGTTCCTCGGGTGAGAAAGCCCAGAATCAGTCCTACGATCAAAAGTCCCGGCCACCTGGGGAGACCGGTACCGGCTGCCCTTTATGTCGGGGGCTGGCCCTGCCATTCTTTCGTATGGCCTTCAGCGGCACCATTGGCCTCATGGGCACACCCATTTGGTCGGCTCCAGCGTCCCCATGGGTACGCCCCCGCCTGCCCCTTGAACAAGAGGCTTATCAAGGGAATAGCCTGGGCTCCCGGTTTGCAGGCTAAGTGAGGATGGTCCGGTAGATACCCGTATGGTCCATGTCGCCGTCGCCGGCTTCGATCATGTTTTCGAACGCGCCTTCGAGGCACGTGGCTAATGGAAGCTTCAGTCCTTTACGCCCGGCAGTCTCGGTGATGAATCTGAGGTCCTTGAGCTGGTTCTTGGCTGATCCACCTCCCTCAAAGTCGGCGTCAATCCATCTCTGTCCCTTTTGCGCCAGCACTTCCGAATTTGCGAGACCGCCGGAAAGCACGGACTGCACTTTCTCGAGGTCCAAACCGGTGGTGCTTGCTAGGGCCATCGCCTCGGCAAGGGCCGTTACAGTGGCAGCCACAACGATCTGGTTGCATGCCTTCACGGTCGAGCCCGCACCGGTCTCGCCGAACCACACGAGCGTCGAGGCGTACAGTTCGAACACCGGCGTGATGCGGTCCACTGCGCCGCGGGGGCCGCCCACCATGATGCTCAGCCGACCCTCCTCCGCACCGATCGTGCCGCCGCTGAGCGGCGCGTCGATGACGGTCACCCCGTGGGTCCGCAAGCAGTCGTCGGCGAACTCCGCTACCGCCACCGGTGACACCGTCCCGTGAATCACGAGGATCGGACGCTCTATGCCGGCGGCCTTCCATCCCGCCAGCAGGCCGTCCTCACCGGGAAGCAGGGCCGCAACCTGAGGCAGGTCGGGCAACACGGTTAGCACAACCTCGCTGGCGGCACCGGCCGCGGAGGCCACGACCGTGCCGCCGCCAACCGCGTGGGCCTTTTCCGGCGTGCGGTTCCACAGGGTCAGGGGCACGCCGCCGGCGATGATGTTGCGGGCGATCGGGGCGCCCATGGGACCTGTCCCCAGCAACGACACTGATACGGGCAGTCCGTCGTAAGAAGCTTCCATTGTTCGCTGTCTCCTGGTTAGAAGGGGATGAGCCCGGCCAGGGCGGGGAGGAAGGTGCTGAACCAGGGAACCGCGGCCAGGACGAGGAGCCCGATGAATACTGCTATCAGGTACGGCCAGAAGTGCTTCAGGCTGTTTTCCACGGTTTCGCGGGCGGTGGCGCAGGCGACGTAGAAGCCGACGCCGGCCGGGGGTGCGAAGGAGCCGATACCCATGGCGATGATGAGCACCATGGCGTACTGCACCGGGTTGACGCCGAAGTCGGTGGCGATCGGCAGCAGCAGCGGGGCGAAGATGAGCACGGCGGGCAGGCCCTCGAGCAGCTGGCCCATGATGATGAGCAGGACGATGGTGAAGAGCATGAACAGGATCGGGGAGTCTCCGAGTCCGGACATCAGGTCGTGGATCTGCTGCGAGACGCCGGCGAGGGCGAGGGTCTGGGCCAGCGGCGACGCCGCGGCGATGATGAAGAGCACCATGCCCGCCGTCGTCGTCGTTTCGCGCAGGGTGTCGCCGAGGAGTTTCTTGCTGCCCCGCCGGTATGCGGCGGCCAGCACGAAGGCGTAGGCCACGGCGACCGAGGAGACTTCCGTCGGCGTTGCGAAGCCGCTCATGATGCCTACCACCATGCCCACGGGCAGGAGGAGGGTAGGCAGGGCGAAGAATGATGCTGAACCGCGTGCACGCCAGGTCGCCTTGGGGCTGGCGACGCCGCCCTGCTTGCGGGCCCGGAAGAAGACGAGCGCCATGACGACCAGCGCAAGGAACGCCGCGGGAACTAATCCGGCCAGGAACAGCGTGGTTGTGGAGATCGTCGTGATGGAGCCAAGGATCAGCAGCACAATGCTGGGCGGGATGGTTTCGCCCATGATGGCCGATGCCGACAGGACCGCGACCACCTCGCCGCGCGGGTATTTGCGCTCCTCGAGCATGCCGCGCATGGTGGTGCCGACGGCCGCGACGTCAGCGACCTTGGACCCGGAGATGCCGGAGAAGATGTACATGGTGACCACCACCACCTGCAGAAGACCGCCGCGCAGGTGGCCGATGAGGGCATCGACGAGCTTGGCCAGCGGCAGGGTGAGTCCGGCGGAGTTCATGACCGTGCCGGCCAGGATGAAGAACGGGATGGCCAGCAGCACGAACCCCTTGGCGCCCGAGGCCATCCCGATCGGAATGGCGCTGACATCGGAAATGCCGCCAAGGTAGAGGTAGATCCCCGAGGCCAGGGCCAGGACGAAGGCGATGGGGAGGCCAAGGAAGAGCAACAGGAACAGCACCGCGAGCACCACGCCCAGGAGGACGTTAGGGGACGCGTAGTAGAACAGGGGCGGGGCAAGCATGACGACGGCGACCATCGCCGCGGCGATGCCGGCGGCGGTCAGGACGGGCCGGCGTTCCTGCCGCCGGAGTTTGACGAGGGCGAACCATGCGATGAGCACCATGCCGACGGAGAATGGCATCGAGACCCAGAAGACGGGCAGTTGCAGGATGGGCGTCTTTTCTTCGATCTGCTGGGCCAGGGTCGGCACGAAGAGAGCAAATGCGCCTGCGCTCATGACAAAGACGAGCCAGTCGACCAGGGCGGCCAGGTAGGGCTTCCATGTTGCGGGCAGGCGCATGATGAGGGCCTGGACCGACATGTGCGCACCCTTGGGGTAGGCGATGGCTCCGCCGATGAAGGCGATGGTCAGGAGCGCGATTTCTGACACTTCCTGGGTCCAGAGCACTGAATCACCGGTGGCGACCCTGACCGCAATGTTCAGCAGGATGACGACGAGTTCGGCGAGGATCGCCGCGCCCACGGTCCATTCGAGGACCTTGTCGAGCCAGACGGCGCCGCTCCAGCCTGGCGGGACGTGACCGTGGTGCAGGATTTCTTCCGCGTCGGACGGAATGACCTCCTCGAGTTCCTCGGGAGCGAGCGTGTGTTTCATGTTCTTCCAGACTGTCGACGTTGAGAGCGGGACGTGGTGGGAGGGCCGGGGGGGCCCCGGGGCCCCCCGCCCGAATTCCTCCAGGCCGGCGGCGCTGAGCTCGTTGACCGCCATGCCCTTGGCAGCGAGTTCATCCAGCTGCTTCTTGGACTGCTCTTCGTCGTAGCCGGTCTTGAACGTTGCCGTTTCGGCCGACGCGTCGGTGAGGGCTTTCTTCTGGGCCTCGGAAAGTCCTTCCCACTTCTTCGACGACAGGGCGAGCACCCATGCGTCGTTGATGTGGTTGGTCAGTGACACATATTTCTGCACCTCGGAGAACTTATTGGTCCACGGCACCTCGATCGGGTTTTCCTGGCCGTTAATCGTTCCGGTCTGCAGGCCCGTGAAGACCTCGGAGAAGGCCATGGTGGTCGGGCTTGCTCCCAGCTTCCCGAAGAAGTCGGTCCAGAGCGGGTTGCCGGGGACACGGATCTTGAGGCCCTTGAGGTCCGCAGGCTCCTCTATGGGGCGCACCGAGTTGGTGATCTCGCGGCCGGTCCGGGTGAGGAAGGACAACGCTACGGTGTCCTTGGATGCGAGCTTTTCCTTCAGCACCTGGCCCGGCTTTCCTGCCAGGAACGCAGCTTCCTCGGTGGTGTCCTTGAAGAGGTAGGGGATGCTGATGCCGTTCATTTCCGGCACCACGGAGGCGTACACGGAGGTCGAGAGGATGAGGGCATCGAGTGAGCCGCCCTGCAGACGGGTGACGGCGGCGTTCTGGTCCCCGCTGAAGCTCGTTCCGTTCGGAACCACCGTGACAATCACCGACCCGTTGGAGGATTTCTTGACTTCATCGGCGAAGTGTTGGGCGGAAACGCCCACGGACGAGGTGAGCGGATCCGGAATGGAAAGCTGGATTTTCGCCGGTGCGCCGCCGGAGGAGCCGGGCGCTCCGGAGGCGCAACCGGCGAGGAGCGTGGCGGCCAGGGTGCAGGCCAGCACACCGGTGAGGGCGCGGGTTTTGGATTTCATGTGATGCCTTTCTTCGTTGGAAGGAGTCTGGTTCCGGAGGCGTGAACGACATCGAATGAAGTTCATGGCCGCGCCCGGTTTAGTGCGGGGAGCGTCAGGCAGTGAGGGCGGATTCCGCGACGAGCGCTTCGGTTTCGCGGCGCAGTTCAAGGGCCTGGGCCAGGGAGTCGTCAATAATGACGTCGTCCCAGCCGACGATCTCGCCCTTGGCGACGTCGTTGCGCAGTTCCACGTGGTGGGCCAGCGCCACCGGGAGGGCCCCGGTTGCGACTGAGTGCCTGGCCGACACGAGCTTGCCCCAGACCGTGTATCCGCCTTCGCCGTCGAGGAATTCACCGGCTTTGAGGTCCTTCTTGGCCGTCGCGACGACGTCACCGAAGAAACCGACGGGCGAGCCGGTGGAGATCCCCCGGAGGGCGGCGTTGGCGATGGAGACGTTCAGCTCCAGGCCCACGTAGTGGTACGGGCGGTACAGGGCGGCGTACTGGCCGGTGGGGTCCGGGTGCCACGGGTACTCGTTGAAGCAGCCGGAAACGTAGTCGTTCGTGGCCTTGACGACGACGAAGACGCCTTCCTGGGTGTTGTGAGGGATCCAGGAACCGTCGCGGTTGACGCTGGACATGACGTCGACCGTGCCTTCGTGGGCGAGGGCTCCCCCGACGTCGGCGGGCCGGCAGATCGTGGCGATTTCCTCGACATCCCCCGGTGTGAACGACAGCCCGGCGTCAGAAGGTACCAGTCCGGCGCCGTTGGCGACGGCGGCCATCTCGATGGAAGCCTTCGTGCCGTCACGGAACGAGGTGTGCATGTTGGGGTTCAGCTGCCCCGAGTCGGTGAGTTCCTTGGAGAACTCCCAGTTCTCCCAGACGTTGTCCGGGTTCATCTCGTGATAGTGCTCAAGGTACTTCGCGCCCTTGCCGGCACAGACAACGTCGAAACCACTGGTGCGTGCCCAGTCCACGAGTTCCATGATGAGGGCCGGCTGGTCGCCATAAGCCATCGAGTAGACAACACCGGCGGCTTCCGCACGCTTGGCCAGGGCGGGACCTGCCAGGGCGTCGGCCTCAACGGTGACCATGATGATGTGCTTCTTCGTTTCAATGGCACGCAGTGCATGCTTCACACCCACAATGGGGTTGCCCGTCGCTTCCACGATGACGTCGATGTCGACGTCGAAGAGCTCGTCCGCGTTGGCCACGATCGTCGTGGAGCGGTCCCGGAGGGCGGTGGCGATGTCCGGCGCGATCTGGTCTTTGGGCCACCCGACGAGGTCGAAGGCGCCTTCTGCGCGCTTGACGTTGATGTCTGCGATGGCGACGACGTGGACGCCCGGGATGTTGTTCGCCTGCGCCAGGTACATGGTGCCATAACGGCCGGCTCCGATCAGGCCAACCCGGATGGGGCGGCCTTCCTGCTCGCGGTCGCTGAGGAGTTTGTGAAGATTCATGGGGATCTCTCTGGTTGACGTTCGCGTCGGAGCCCCCCGCCTGAAGGCGGAGCAACGTCGTCGTCGCGAATGGAGTTGAGGACCGGAGTGGAACCGGTTCCACATTTGTACCAGTGCGTGCTAGTCTGTGTCAACAGTCACAATCGAACGCAGTCGAACGGGCAAGGATCACAGGGCGGATAGACAGCCCGCGGTCATCAGCCGCCGATCGCGGACCTCAAGGAGGAGCAGTGAAGAAGGCCCCAACCATTCGCGATGTCGCGGCGGCTGCGGGAGTCTCGGTCTCTGTCGTGTCCCGGGTCCTGAACCCGGACTCCGGACCCGTCGCGCCGGCAAAACGGCAGGAAGTTCTCAGGATCATCGACGAACTCGGCTACCGTCCGCGCGCGGCCGCCCGGGAACTCAGCGCAGGCCATGCACTCACGATCGGGCTCGTGGTCACAGACCTCTCCAACCCGTTCTTCGCGCGGCTGGCTGACCGCATCGTGTGGGAGGCCCGCAGCCACGGCGTGCAGGTTGTCCTGATGACCACCCAGGAGGATCCGCACCTGGAAGCGGAATCGCTGGATACGCTGTTGGACCGGTCCGTGAGCGGTGTCATCGCTACCCCCACGGGCGGGAACGTTGAGAAATGGGCACGCCTGCAGGACCTCGGCGTGAATGTTGTCTTCGTTGACCGCACCATCGAGGAACTCGGCGAGGCCGACGTCGTCAGCATTGAAAACTATGACTCCGCCCAGCGCTCAACGGAGTACCTGATCGGCCTCGGCCACACCAGGATCGCCCTTATTACCGGGCCCCGGAGCACCTCAACGGGAAGGGCCAGGATCAGCGGCTACACCGCGGCGCACGACAGCGCGTCCCTTCCGGTCGACCCCCTGCTCATCCGCGATGTGCCTTTTCGCGGCGACGCTGGCGGCGACGCCGTCGGCTCCCTCCTTGCCATGCCACAGCCGCCCACCGCCCTGGTTGTGGCCAACACCGCACAGGTACAGAGCTCGGTCCGGCGGCTTGTTCAGAGGGGGGTACGCATCCCGGACGACCTCTCCGTGATCGTCTTCGATGACAATCCCTGGACAGAACTCATGTCCCCGCCGCTGAGCGTGATCCGCCAGCCGCTGGACATGCTCGCCGTCCATGCGCTCGAACTCGTGCTTGGACGGATGCAGGGAAGGTTGCCCGAAGGCCCGCGGCTCATCGAGGTCAAAGCCGAGTTCCTGCCCCGCAATAGCTGTGCCCCCCTCGCCCTAGCCCCTACCCACTAAGGAAAAACCATGCCCGTCGTCGTCACCGCAAAGTTCACCCCCAAAGAGGGATCCTTCGACCAGGTCGTCGCGGCCCTGTCCCCGGCCATTGCCGAGGTCCATGGGGAACCCGGCTGCCTCCTCTACGCCATCCACGAGACTCCCGAGGGCCACATCCTCATGATCGAGAAATGGGAATCCGCCGAACTGCTCGACGCCCACGGCGCCGGCGAACCGGTCAAGCGGCTCAACGCCTCCCTCGACGGGCTGCTCCAGCGTCCGGTCGAGGTGGCACGTCACGAGCCGATCCCGGCCGGGACCCCCGTCCAGGGCATTCTCTGATGAAACCTGTCCTTGTCGTAATGGGCGTCTGCGGGGCCGGAAAATCAACCGTAGGTGCTGCGCTTGCACAACGCATGGGTGCCACTTTTGTCGACTCAGACTCGCTGCATCCTCAAGCCAACGTCGAAAAAATGGCTGCAGGCATCCCACTCACAGACGAGGACCGGTGGCCCTGGCTCGGACTCGTAGGTGCCGAGCTGACCTCAAACCATCCGAAGGGAATCATCGTTGCCTGCTCGGCGCTAAAACGCGCCTACAGGGATGCAATCAGGGCCCAAGCACCCGCGGCAGCCTTCGTCCAACTCAAGGTCGAGCTGCCGCTTCTGCAAAGCCGGGTAGCGCAGCGTCCCGGACACTTCATGCCCCCTTCTCTTCTCAACTCTCAGCTGGAGACACTCGAACCCCTTCAGTCGGACGAAGCAGGACTGACAGTGCCCACCCAGGAAGGCATCGAGGCAACTACGAACGAAATACTCTCTCAACTCGACAACCTGCAAGCCATTCGCAGTTGACCCGCGAAGTGGGCTGCTACAAATAACATCCTGATATTCGGAGGACTCGTAATTGACCTGCGCTGGGATACCGACGACGAGCTTGAGGATCTCGATTTGCTGGGTGCCAGCACATTATAGTCAGCTGCCACACAGGCGCGACTGAGCTACTACGGGGCAGCCATCGATAGTGGATATTACGTAGAATTGATCCGCACTGAGAACTACCCGTCTCGAGTCCGACGGAAGAATGTTTCTGTTCCCGCTAAACCTCCGCCACCGGAGCCGCGAACTGCGCCGCATACAGCGCCGCGTACGCGCCGCCCGCCTCCAGCAACGAAGCATGCGTGCCCTGCTCCACGATCTGCCCCGCCTCCATCACCAGGATGAGGTCGGCGTCGCGGATGGTGGACAGCCGGTGGGCAATGACAAACGAAGTCCGGTCGCTCCTCAAAGCACTCATCGCCTTCTGCACCAGCACCTCGGTCCGCGTATCCACGGAAGAAGTCGCCTCGTCCAGGATCAGCACGGACGGCCGGGCCAGGAACGCCCGGGCGATGGTGAGCAGCTGCTTCTCGCCGGCGGACACATTGCCGCCTTCGTCGTCGAGCACGGTGTCGTAGCCCTCAGGTAGGGACCGGACGAACCGGTCCACGTACGTCGCCTTCGCGGCCTCCAGGATTTCGTCCTCCGAAGCGCCGGGCCGGCCGTAGGCGATGTTGTCCCGGATGGTCCCGCCGAACAGCCAGGTGTCCTGCAGCACCATGCCCATCCGCGAGCGCAGCTCATCCCGGGTCATCGCGGTGACGTCCACGCCGTCCAGCGTGATCCGGCCGGCGTCGAGCTCGTAGAAGCGCATCATCAGGTTCACCAGGGTGGTCTTGCCCGCACCCGTCGGGCCCACAATGGCCACCGTCTGCCCCGGCTCCGCCACCAGGCTGAGGGAGGAAATCAGCGGCTTGTCCGGCGAATAGGAGAAGGACACGTCCTCGAACACCAGCCGCCCCCGGCCACCAGTAGGCGCCTCGGACGGCGAAGGATCGGGCGACTGCTCGTCCGTGTCCAGCAGCTCGAACACCCGCTCGGCCGAGGCCACGCCGGACTGCAGCAGGTTCGCCATGGACCCCAACTGGGCCAGCGGCTGGGTGAACTGCCGTGAGTACTGGATGAACGCCTGCACATCGCCCAGCTGCATCGCCCCGGAGGCCACCTGCAGGCCGCCCACCACGGCGATCCCCACGTAGACCAGGTTTCCGATGAACGTCATGGCCGGCATGATCAAGCCGGAAATGAACTGCGCGCCGAAGCTCGCCTGGTACAGCTCCGCGTTCTTCTGCCGGAACCGCTCCTCCACCTCGCGCTGCCGGCCGAACACCTTCACCAGGGCGTGCCCGGTGTAGGTCTCCTCAATCTGCCCGTTCAGCTCCCCGGTGTGCCGCCACTGCGCGACGAACAGCTTCTGGGAGCGCTTGGCGATCACCGCCGTCGTCACGAGGGTCAGCGGAATGGTCACCAGCGCGATCAGCGCCAGCGTGGGCGAGAGCAGGACCATCATCACCAGCACCCCGGCCACGGTCAGCACCGAGGTCACGGCCTGGCTGATGGACTGCTGCAGGCTCTGGGAGATGTTGTCGACGTCGTTGGTCACCCGGCTGAGCAGCTCGCCGCGCTGCACCGAGTCGAAGTAGCGCAGCGGCAGCTTATTGATCTTCGCCTCGATCCGCTCGCGGAGCCGGAAGACCGTGCGCTGCACGACGCCGTTGAGGATGTACGCCTGCATCCAGCCGAACACCGATGCCAGCACGTACAACACCAGCGCCCACAGCAGCACGGTGGCCAGCGCGGTGAAGTCGATCCCGGCGCCCGGGGTCAGCGTCATGGCGCCGAGCATGTCCGCCTGCTGGGTCTGCCCGGCGGCGCGCATCTGGGCGAGCACCTGGTCCTGGGTCTCCCCGGGCGGCAGCTGCTTGGACACGACGCCGGCGAAGATCAGGTTAGTGCCCTCGCCCAGGAGCCGGGGTCCGATCACCGAGAACGTCACCCCGACGACGGCGAGCACCAGGACCAGCGTCAGCCACAGCCGTTCGGGCCGCAGCTCCCCCAGCAGCCGCCGGGCAGACGGTCCGAAGTTCATGGCCTTCTCGGCCGGGATGTTCATCCCGGCAAACGGGCCGCCGCGGCCGGGTCCGCCCGCCGGGCGCGGAATCCGCATCGGGGTTTGCGCCGCGGGGGCCCCGGGGGCCCCGGCGGCAGGAGCGGCGGCGGGGGCCGGCGTCGGCGCCTTGTCGGTGCGGCTCATGCTGCCTCCTCCGCTGCGAGCTGGGAGTTCACAATCTCCTGGTACGTCTCCGACGCCTCCAGCAGTTCCTCGTGTGTGCCGTGCGCGACGATCCTGCCGCGTTCGAGCACCAGGATCTGGTCCGCGTCCACAATGCTGGAGACCCGCTGGGCGATGATCACCATGGTGGCCCCGGCGGTGTGCTGTTTGAGTGCCTGCCGCAGCCGGGCGTCCGTGGCGGTGTCCAGCGAAGAGAAGGAGTCGTCAAAGATGTAGAGCTCGGGCTGTTTCACCAGTGCCCGGGCGATCGCGAGCCGCTGCCGCTGGCCACCGGAGACGTTGGTGCCGCCCTGCGAGATCGGCGCGTCCAGCCCGCCCTCCAGCTCCTCCACAAAATCCTGCGCCTGCGCAATTCTCAGGGCCCGCCAGAGCTCGTCCTCGGTGGCGTCGGGCTTGCCGTAGAGCAGGTTGCTGCGCACCGTGCCGGAGAACAGGTAGGGCTTTTGCGGGACCAGGCCGATGTGCCCCCACAGCAGGTCCGGGTGCAGCTCGCGGACGTCCACGCCGTCAATCCGGACCGAACCGGAGGTCGCGTCGAAGAGCCGCGGCATCAGGTTCACCAGGGTGGTCTTGCCGGAGCCGGTGCTGCCGATGATCGCCGTCGTCTGCCCCGCGCGGGCGGTGAAGTTCACGTCCGACAGCACCGGCTGCTCGGCACCCGGGTAGGCGAACCCGACGTCGCGCATCTCCAGCTCGCCACGGGCTGCCCGCCCGGCCGCGCGCGAAACCGGGCGCAGCGGCGGCCGGACGCTGGATTCGGTCCCGAGGACCTCGCCGATCCGGTCCCCCGAGACGGCGGCGCGCGGGATCATGATCGCCATGAACGTGGCCATCATTACGGACATCAGGATCTGCATCAGGTAGCTCAGGAACGCGATCATGGTGCCCACCTGCATGGAGCCGTCCTCGATCCGGAACGCGCCGAACCAGATCACGGCTGTGCTGGAGACGTTGAGGACCAACATCACGGTGGGGAACGCGAGAGCCATGAGCCTGCCGGCGCGCAGCGCAGTGTCCGTGACGTCCTCGTTGGCGCGGGCAAAGCGGGCCGTCTCCACGTCCTCCCGGACGAAGGCCCGCACCACGCGGATGCCGGTGAGCTGTTCGCGCAGCACCCGGTTGACGGTGTCGATCCGGGCCTGCATCACCCGGAACAGCGGCACCATCCGCAAGATGATCGAACCCACCGCGGCCAGCAGCACGGGGACGCTGACGGCGATCAGCCAGGACAGCTGCAGGTCCTGCCGGATGGCCATGATCACCCCGCCGATGCAGAGCATGGGCGCCGTAACCATGAGCGTGGCGGACATCAGAACCAGCTGCTGGACCTGCTGGACGTCGTTGGTGGAGCGGGTGATGAGGCTGGGCGGGCCGAACCGGGTGACTTCCTGCTCGGAAAACGCGGCGACCCGGCTGAAGATGGCGCCCCGGACGTCCCGGCCCAGTGCCATCGCGGCCTTCGCCCCGAAGTACACGGCCACGACGGTGCAGATGACCTGCAGCAGCGTGACCGCCAGCATCAGGCCGCCGACGCGCAGGATGTAGTCCGTGTCCCCCGTCGCCACGCCCTGATCGATGATGTCCGCGTTCAAGGTGGGCAGGTACAGCGAGGCAATGGACGCCGCCAGCTGGAAGACGACGACGGCGAGCAACAGCCGCCGCTGCGGCCTCAGGTATTCGACGAGCAGTTTCCAGAGCATCCGGTCTCCACTTCACGCGTCACAGGCACTTGTGTGGGTCAGTTTACGTCCGGCCGCCGGGAGATAGCTGGGTTCCTCTCAGGGCGAATCGGGGGCGGGCCTGCGGCGATGTTCAAATGCGCGGTTTGCTTGCCGGGCTGGACTGCTTGCCGGGCTGGACTGCTTGCCGGGCCTGCGGCCCGGGTGTAGCTTGAGGCGGATGCTGCGCATTGGCTCAATCGTCATCCGGGTGGACAACCTCGAACGCCAGATGAATTTCTGGCAGGCAGCCCTGGGTTACGAGCCGCGGTACGAGCCCGACGGCGACTTCGTGATCCTGCAGCCGCCGGGCGGCGTGGGCACCTGTGTCTCCCTGGACCGCGTCCCCGCGGCCGTCCAGATTCCCCCGCGACTGCACCTGGACCTCTACACGGACACCCAGGACGCCGAGGTGCAGCGCCTCCTGGCCCTGGGCGCCACCCGGATCGAATGGAGCAAGCGGCCCTCGGACGCCGACTACGTGATCCTGGCCGATCCGGAGGGCAACAGGTTCTGCGTGGTGGACACCGCCGGGAGCCGCTGATACCTGTTGCTTCGCAGGGGAACGGTGTGCCAGCCTCGAAGTGATCCCGTCGCCGCGGCGACGACGGGCGACGGAGAAGGAGCACGGCATGGGACTCATCCATATCGACCTGTTCACCACTCTCGACGGCGTTGCGCAGGCGCCCGGCGGGCCCGACGAGGACCCTGCCGACGGCTTCGCGTTTGGCGGCTGGCAGGCACCCCTCATAGACGAGGTCGTCGGCGGGCAGGTCGTCTCCGGGATGGAAGGGATGGACGCGCTTCTGCTCGGACGCCGGACCTACGACATTTTCGCCGCCTACTGGCCGCACGCCAACGGTGACATCGCACGGCTGTTCAACCGCATCCCGAAATATGTGGCCTCGCGCCAGTCGCCGGCCCTCGAATGGGCCGACTCCACGCTCCTCGGTCCTGATACCGTCGCCGCCGTACGCGAACTGCGCGACCGGCACGAGCACATCCACGTGATCGGCAGCCTCGACTTCGTGCAGACCCTGTTTGCCGAGCGGCTCTTCGACCGACTTACGCTCTGGGTATATCCGATCCTCCTCGGCGGTGGAAAGAAGGTCTTCGCGGACGGGGTAGTTCCGACGAACCTCAGGCTCATCGAGCCGGTCGTCGCCTCACAGAAGGGCGCGGTGCAGCAGCGCTACGCGCTCGCCGACGGCACACCTGGCGTCGGCGATATGTCGGCCGTGACCCAGGAGGGCTAAAGCGACACGCCCGGGCCGGGGCCCGTGCCGCCCAACTAGCCGTTCAACACCACATTCACCGGCGGCTCGCCCGCCAGCATGATCTCGATCTGCCGCTGCAGCAGCCGGCCCATCCGCGGGCGCATCGCCGAGCTCGCGCCACCCACGTGCGGGCTGATGATGACGCCCGGGGTCCGCCAGAGCGGGTGGTCCTGCGGCAGGGGTTCGGGATCAGTGACGTCCAGCGCGGCGCGGATCCGGCCGGAGGCGGTGTGCCGGACCACGGCCTCCGTGTCCGCCACCGGGCCGCGGGCCACGTTCACCACCAGGGCGCCGTCCGGCATGGCCGCGAGGAAGGCGTCATCAATCAGGTGCCGGGTGGAGTCGCTGAGCGGAACCCCCACCACCACGATGTCGTGCTCCGGCAGGAGCGTGTGCAGCTCCGCGATGCCGTGGATCCGGCCGCGGTCATCCGTCCGTTCGGTGCTGGCCACCCGGGTCACGGTGGTCTCGAATGGAAGCAGCCGGTCCTCGATCGCCTTGCCCACCCCGCCGTAGCCAACAATCAGGACGCGGCGGTCGGCCAGGCTGGCCGTGGGCCGGGCATCCCACCGTCCGTCCTGCTGGTTCTGGATCAGGCGGGGCAGTTCGCGCTGGCTGGCGAGGATCAGGGCGAGGGCCAGCTCCGCGGTGGAGGTCTCGTGCACGCCGGACGCGTTAGCGAAGACCCGCCCGGCCGGCAGGAACTCCGCCACGCCGTCGTATCCGATCGATTGACTCTGCACCAGGGCCGTGTCCACCGCTGCCAGGCTCCGCAGGACCTCCGGGCCGCCCATGTACGGCGGGACCACGATGTCGATCCGCGGCAGGGGCGGCTCACTGGCGAGGTCCCATTCCAGGACGGTGACGTCCGGGTGCGGCTGAAGGTACTCACGCAAGGTGGGGTCCGGCAGGCTGACAGTAATTTTCCGGGTCATGAATGCCAGCGTAGTGGACCCGCATCTGGGATTTTTGTCCCACTTGGGCCGTGCCCCGCGCGCTCCGTGGACTTCGCCCCCGGCCCGGCCTAACGTCGGAGGCACCACCCAGTCGAGTCCGGAAAGGCCCACGCACATGACGAATCCGGGCCCCCGGCCGGCCGCTCCCACCCACCGCAGGAACGTGGTGCTTGTCTGGGCCGCCGCCGTGCTGGTGCTGGCCGCCGTCGTGGTCCTCGGCGCGATCCGCACCGCACCCGGCAGTGATTCCCACACCCGTGACTTCCTGACCCGCGACTTCCTGACCGGTGACGTCCTGACCGTCGCCCAGCAGCAGGAGCCGGGCCCGGCGGAGTCCGCACCGGCAGCCCCGGCGGCCGCCGCCGTCGACCTTCCCGCCGAGATGCAGCGGATCATCGGCGCGCACCCCGATCACCGGATCGGCGTCGCCGTGCTGGACACCCGCGACGGCCAGCTGCAGAGCTACGGCGACGTGGCACCGTACACCGCGGCGAGCACCGCGAAGGTCCTGACGGCCGCCGCCTACTACCACCTCGTGGAAACCGGCGATAAGTCACTCGATGCTCCCCTGGGCGCGTTCAATGCCGCGTTCCAGCTCAAAGCCATGATCAACACCAGCAGCGACGACTCATGGCTCCTGCTGATGCGGGACATCGGCTACCCCAACCTCACCGCCTACGCCGCCACCCTCGGCATCACCTACGATCCCGAGCAAAACCTGGTGGCCCCGACGGACATGGCGCGGCTCCTGGCGCAGCTCACCACGGGCAAGCTGCTCAACGCCGATCACACCGCGGAGCTGCTCGGCTACATGCAGCACACCAATGACGAGGACCTCGTCCCGGCCGCCGTTGCGCCCGGCATCACGGTCCACCACAAGTACGGCGTGGTGCAGGGCTACGTCCACGACGCCGCCCTGCTCAGCGCCGGGGACCGCTCCTACGCGGTGGTCATCTATACGTGGGGCCCGGACGACGCCGACAGTGCGGACCGCCTGGACCTCATCCACGACCTGACCCGCCAGCTCACCGGTGCGCTTTTTGGGCGGTGATGGTGAGGTCCCTGTTAATAGCCTGAAAATCAACCGATCAAAGGTGGCGCAGGCTCCATTACGGGGGCAGGATGAAAGAAGCGGGAATAGTCTCAGCCGCAGCTGCCCGATGGAACCCCACGCCGTGGGGCCGTCCTCTGGAGGAGCACCAGATGTCCATTCCTTCTGAATCAAGAACGTTCAGTCGCCCCGACGCAGGGGCCTCTTGTCCAGCGCGCGGTCCAGCACGTCCTGCCGCGCCGCCCTGACGGGTCCGCACCAGCTCAACCGCCGGCCCCACACAGCGGGGCACGGGTCCGGCCCGCACTCCGGGCTGATCGAGGCTGCTGGGGCCCCGGAATTCCTCCCAGTCACATGTAGGAGACGCCGCAGTATTGGAGCAGGCCTAGGATCCCGCGAAGAGGACCGTGCAGATGCGCGGCTAGGGGGGCCTTCCGGATCCGGGCTTTTCCAGGGAGTCACCTTGACCCGCATCCTTATTGCAGAAGACGAAGAACGCATCTCCCGCTTCATCGAAAAGGGCCTGCGCGCGGCTGGCTACGTGCCCACAGTGGTCGCCGACGGCGTCACGGCCGTGGACTACGCCTCCAGCGGCGAATTCGATCTCCTGCTTTTGGACATCGGGCTCCCCCGCCTGGACGGGTACGCCGTCCTCGCGGCACTGCGCCGCGGCCAGGTGGGCATCCCGGTCATCTTCCTCACGGCCCGCGGATCATCCAGCGACACCGTCGCAGCGCTGGAGGGCGGCGCCGACGACTACATCGTCAAGCCTTTCCACTTCGAGGAACTCGTGGCCCGCATCAAGGCCCGGATCCGCAAGTCGGACTCCGGCGATGTGCTGGCGGGAAGCGTCATGCGCTACGGGCACCTGGAGCTGAACCTGCTCACCCACTCGGTCAGCGTCGACGGCAGGATGGTGGAACTCTCCGCCCGCGAATTCGCGTTGGTGGAAATGTTCCTGCTCCACCCCGGGCAGGTTCTGAGCCGGCAGCAACTGCTCAGCCATGTCTGGGGCTACGACTTCGACGGCACGTCCAACGTGGTGGATGTGTACGTGCGTCAGTTGCGGATGAAACTCGGCGCGGACCGAATCCTCACCACCCGCGGCGCCGGGTACCGCCTCAGCTAGGCACAGCAAGCTGATCCGCGCAGGAAGGGAACAGAGTGGCCACCTCGGATGAACATCCCAGTGAAGACGGCCAGGCCGCGCCGGCGGTTGCCTTCCCTGAGGCGGAAACCCAGGACCCGTCCGGCTGGGGCGCAAAGTTCCACTCGGTGCGTTTCCGGGTGGTGGCCGCCATGCTGGGCATGATGCTCGCCGGAGTGGTCACGGCCGGGGTGGTCACGTTCGTGGTGCAGTTCCAGGAGGCTGACGCCAGGACAGACCAGGCGGTTCTGGACAAGGCCAACGCCGTGGTCAAGCTCGTCCAGACCAACAAAAAAACGTCCGGAGACTACGCTAACAGGAAGTACATCAGCGCACTTCACGAGGCCGCGGAGGATATCGAGCCGCGCAGCAACGAGGTCATGGCAGGGATAGTGGATGGGCATGTGGCATGGACCGTTGAGGGCAACGGGGACAGCAACCTCCTGAACAACAGCATGTTGGCCGATGCCGCCCAGCTCAGTAACCAGGCCGGCGCGTCCTTCGGCGAGCTGAACTCGGACGGCCGTCCGCTCAGAACAGTGGTGGTGCCCATGAAAGGCGCCCCCGGGACATTCTTCCTGGTCGGCCGGGACGCGGGCGACCAGCGCGAGCACAACGCCAGCTCGGTCCGGACGTATTCGCTGGTGGCCCTCGGCATGCTCCTGGCTGCCGCGGTGATTGGCAGCGTGGTTGCCGGCCGGCTGCTCGATCCGCTCCGCCGTATGCGCGAGACTTCCCGGGCGGTGGGTCCGGAGGACCTCACGCAGCGGGTCCAGGTGCGCAAGGGCGAGGACGACGTCACCCTGCTTGCCAAGACCTTCAACACCATGCTGGAAAGACTCGATGAGGGCGCCCAGCAACAGCAGCAGTTCCTGGACGACGCCGGCCATGAACTGCGGACCCCGCTGACCATTCTCCGCGGGCACCTCGAGCTCGTGACGGTCGATGATCCGGACGATGTCATTGCCACCAGGGACGTGCTGCTGGACGAGGTGGACCGGATGCAGCGCCTGGTGGACGACCTCCTGCTGCTCGCCAACTCCGGCGAGATCGGCTTCATCCAGCGTGAACCCGTCCGGGTCCCGGAACTCCTGGATCAGGTCATGGAGAAAGTGCACGTCCTGGCCGACCGGCACTGGCAGATCGATGAAAGAGCCGACTACGTGGTGGAGGCGGATCCGCAGCGCCTCACCCAGGCACTGGTCCAGCTCGCCGCGAACGCCGTCAAGTACACCGGTCCGTCCTCCACCATCGCGCTCGGCTCCCGGATTGAGCGCCCGACGGCGAACGACGGCACCTCGCTGCCCCCGCAGGACACCCTCGTGCTGTGGGTGCGCGATGACGGGATCGGCATCGCCACCGAGGACCAGAGGCGGATCTTCGAACGGTTCGGCCGGGCGCACACGGGCCGCGGCGTGGAGGGCTCGGGACTAGGCCTTGCCATTGTCGCGGCCATCGCCCAGGCGCATGGGGGCGTGGCCACGGTGGAATCCGAATTCGGCCACGGGGCCACTTTCCTGATCCGGATCCCCCTGCAGTCCTCCGGCGTCCGCGTCTGACCTGGCCCGCCGTCTTACCTTGCCCGCCGCCTTACCTTGCCCGCCGTCTGGCCTGGCCCGCACCTGCCGGTGTACGTGCCTAAGCGCGGCGCCGCAAACGCGGGCCCTTGGATGAGGAATCCTTAATCATCCCCTCATCCCATCCTCACTCTCGGGGCGCACGCTGGTGCATAACATCAGACAGCACCTGCCCGTACACAGTCGCGTTCGCGACCGTGTCCGGGGGCACCGGGGGCGGGGGAGGATTGTTGTGGAGCCATTGCGGATAGTGCTGTACTCGCATGATTCAGTGGGCCTGGGACATGTGCGTCGGAATCTAGCACTGGCCCACGCGCTGAACAATCAGCTTCCCGGCCTGATCGGCCGCCCCGTCACCGGAATCCTCATCACCGGCACAGCCCTCGCACCGGCGTTCCGGCTGCCCGAGGGCTGGGACTGGGTACTCCTTCCCGGTGTGGCGAAGGGTTCCGCGGGCTACCTGCCGCGGAATCTGACGTTGCCCATGGGGGAGCTCGTGCCATTGCGGGCCAGGCTGCTGCAGGCAACGCTGGCCGGTTTCTCCCCCCACCTCGTGGTGGTGGACCGGCACGCCACGGGCGTTCATGGCGAACTCGAAACAGCCTTGCGCCACGCCCGCACCGCCGGGCCCGTGCGCGTGGTGCTGGGCCTCCGAGAGGTCCTTGACTCGCCCGCCGCGGCCCTCGCCGAATGGGCCAGGGTGGGCGGTCCCCGCGTGGTGAAGGACCTGTTCGACGCCATTTGGGTCTACGGCGATCCCGCGGTCCATGATCCCGTAGCAGCCGGCGAAATACCGTTCGCCCTCCGAAAGCTCATCCGGTACACGGGCTACCTCGCCGAGGGGCGCCCTTCGGCCTCCGGCACCAGCTGCATGCCCGGGCGGTACTGCATGACGACGGTCGGCGGCGGTTCGGACGGCTATGCCCTGGCCCGCGTCGCCGTCGCCACGCCGGTCCCGGACGGGCTGGGACACCTCGTGGTCGCCGGGCCGCAGATGCCCGCCGAGCAGCTCAACGACCTCCGGCAGCGGGCCCGCCCCGGCGTCAAAGTGGTCGCCGCAGTCGATGACATCGTGTTCCACATCCGGCACGCCGGCGCAGTCGTGGCCATGGGCGGCTACAACACGGTGTGCGAAATCATGAGCACGCCTGTCCCGGCCCTGATCGTGCCCCGCACGCAGTCGCGCGCCGAGCAGCGGATCCGGGCCGCCTCCCTCGCCGCGGCCGGGTACCTGGAGCAACACGAGATTGGCACGCTGACGCCGGAGATCCTGGCGGCCTGGCTGGCCGCCCGGTTCGGCACCACCGTGGACCGCCGTCGTGCGGTGCTGGACGGCCTGATCCGGGTTCCGCAGATGGCCGCCGAGCTGCTGCGGCCGCTGGCCACCACCAGGCTGGCCGATACCGAGCGGGACAGTGCCGATCAGGTCACCGCCGAACGGGCCAGTGCCGAACAATTCAACGCGGACGAAAGCGATGCCGCCGTGAGCGTGAAAGGTGCCAGCCGTGTCGCCGTTTGAACCGGGGACGGCGTACGTCCTGAAGATGTACCCGCGGTTCTCCGAAACGTTCATCGTTTCGGAGATCCTGGCCCGCGAGGCCGCCGGGGACCGGATCGAAATCTTCTCGCTCCGGCCCACCGACGACCCCCGGTTCCACCCCGAGCTCGCCCGGGTCCAGGCACCGGTGACCTATATTGACCGCCCCATCAAGACTGTGGCCCTGTGGGAGAGCCTCCGGATGGCCGACGCGGCCGGGCTCACAGCCGCCGTCGGCCGGAATTTGGGCGAACTCGCCGCCGCCTCGGCAGACGACGCCGTGCAGGCCATCAACCTGGCCACCGCGCTGCAGAACCGCAACATCCGGCACATGCACGTCCACTTCGCCTCGGGATCAACCACCGTGGCCCGGCTGACGTCCCTCATCACCAGCATCCCGTTCTCGTTCACCGCGCACGCGGTGGACATCTTCCATGAATCGGTCCAGGACGAGGACCTGCGGCTCAAGCTCGAGCAGGCCCATCACGCCGTGACCATCAGCCGGTACAACATGCGCTACCTGCGCCGCCGCTTCCCGTCCTCGACCGCCCGGCTCCATCTGGTGCGCAACGGCCTGGAGCTCGAGCGCTTCCCGTACCGGGAACCCCGGCCGCTCGAAGCCACCCTCCGGATCGCCGCCGTCGGGCGCCTGGTGGAGAAAAAAGGCTTCCAGTATCTGTTGCCCGCGGCCGCCGAACTGCTGGACCAGGGGGTCAAACTGGACCTCCGGATCGCCGGTACCGGGCTCATGGCCGAGGAACTGGAGACCGGCATCGGCCAGCTCCGACTCGGCAGCCATGTCCGCCTCCTCGGCCCGCAGACCCAGGACCAGGTCCACGAACTGCTCCACTCCTCCGATGTCTTCGTGGCGCCCTGCGTGGTCGGCGCAGACGGCAACGCGGACGGCATGCCCACGGTCTTGCTCGAGGCCATGGCCACGGGCGTCCCCTGCGTCAGCACGTCCGTCACCGGGATCCCCGAAGTAGTCCGGAACGGCTCCACCGGGGTCCTGGTCCGGCCGGGCAACCCGCACGCCCTGGCCCGCGGCATCTGCACGCTCGGCTCCCCTGCCACGGACAGGCTCGCCATGTCCCGCAACGCCCGCGCCCTGATCGAGGAGGACTACGACGTCCACCGCCAGGCCGAGCTCCTGAGGTCCCTCTCCCGTTCTGAAAGGAGAGTCGCATGACACGCGTGGCCTATCTCTGCGCCGACCCCGGCGTTCCTGTCTTCGGCACCAAGGGCTCCTCCGTCCATGTCCAGGAAATCGTCCGGGCGTGGCGTGGCACCGGCGCCGTCGTCACCGTCTACTGCACCCTGCTCGGCACCGAGCGGCCCAGCGATCTTGCCGATCTCGACGTCGTCGAAGTCAAGCCGGAATCCGTCCCCGCCTCGGCGCGGGAACGGGCGGTCCAGGACGCCGCGCTGGGCCTGGCGGACGAGGTCCTGCGCAACGGTTGCGGGCTGTTCTACGAGCGGTATTCGCTGTTTAGCCCGGCACTGTCGGTGGTGGCCCGCATCCTGGACGTGCCGTCCGTTCTTGAGGTCAATGCTCCGCTGATCGAGGAGCAGCAGCGGTACCGCCAGCTGCTCGATGTGAAGAAGGCTGAGACGGTGTTCCGCCGCAACGCCGCGACGGCCGACGTCGTGGCCTGCGTCTCGGATCCCGTGGTCCGCTGGGTGCGGGCGCGGGTGCCGACCGCCAGGACTGTGCTGGCGCCGAACGGAGTGAACGTCGAACGGATCACGGCCCGCCGCCCCGGCCGACGGAATCCGGACCACCTCACCGTCGGGTTCGTCGGAACCTTGAAGCCCTGGCACGGTGTCCCCGGCCTGCTGCACGGTGTCGCCCTGGCCAACCAGCAGACCGCCGACCCGGGCCTGCGCTGGCAGCTCCATGTGGTGGGTGACGGCCCCGGCCGGCAGGACCTCGAACGCCTCGCCGAATCCCTCGGCGTGCCGACGGTATTCTCAGGCGCCGTCGCGCCGGCTGCGGTGCCCGGCCTCCTGGCAGAATTCGACGCCGCCGCCGCTCCCTATCCCCCGGACGGACCTGGCCAGGACGATTACTTCTCGCCACTGAAGGTTTTTGAGTACATGGCGGCCGGGTTGCCTGTGATCGCGAGCGCCGTGGGCCAGATTCCGTCCATCATCCAGGACGGCCGCACCGGGATCCTCGTCCCGCCGGGGGACCCTGCCGCGCTCGCGGACGCCCTCCTCCGGCTCGGCCAAGACCCGAATTTGCGGGAAAGGCTGGGGCTCGAGGCCCGCAACGACGCCGTGCAGCGGTTCAGCTGGAGCGGGGTGCTGTCCCGGATCACCGGGGCGCTGCCGCCTGCACGCAGACTGGCCAGGCAATGACCACCACTGCCAGACATTCGCACCCCCGCAGCTGGCGGACCTTGTGGCGACGGACCCGCACCAGCGCACCGGCTGAACTCTCACCGCTGCGGCGGACCTTGCGATGCGTCCGCCCGCATTTGCGCGGGCACAGGCTGCTCATCACTTGGGGATTCATTGCCATGGCCGTGGAAATCCTCTTCCGGCTTCTTGAGCCGTGGCCGGTGAAAATCGTCCTCGACTCCGTCTCACACTCACTCGGCGCCACTCTGCGCAGGTCCCCGCTCAGCGTGGAGGCGAGCGCGGAGGTGTTGCTCCTCTGCGCCGGTGCGGTGGTTGTCATCTGCCTGATCCGGGCCGTGGCCGGCTACGTGTCCGCGATTTCGTTTGCCCTGGTGGGTACCCGGATTTCCTCCGAATTGCGCGCCCGAACCTTCCGCCACCTCCAGGGCCTGTCGATGCGCCACCACAGCCGCGCCTCCACCGGCGACACTGTCCAGCGGCTCGTCGGAGACGTGTCCCGGCTGCAGGATGTGGCCGTCACGGCGGGGCTCCCCCTCATCGGCAATTTCGTGTCGCTGATAGCAATGATGATCATCATGCTCTGGCTCGATCCTTTGATCGCACTGGTGACGTTCGTGTCCATCGGGATATTCGTGTTGGTGTCCCGCAAGAACTCGGGATCGATTACTACGGCGGCCCGCAAGTCACGCAAGGGTGAAAGCGCCCTGGCCACCACCGCCGCCCAGACGTTGGGCGCAATGCGCGAAGTCCAGGCGTACGGACTCGAAGACACCCTCAGCTCGGGCTTCAGCAAGAGCAACCAGTCGGCACTTGGCTCAGGGGTGGTCACGCTGCGGCTGGCCGCCAGCCTGCAACGGAAGACCGACGTCCTGACGGGAATCGCGACGGCGGTGGTCCTGGCTGCCGGTGGATGGAGGGTGATGCACCACGCGATGACACCCGGAGATCTGGTCGTTTTCCTGACTTACCTGAAAACCGGGCTGAGGCCACTCAAGGACGTGGCCAGGTACACCAGCCGTATCGCACGCGCGACGGCCTCCGGGGAACGGGTTGCGGACCTGCTTGAGGCCCAGAGTGACGTGCCCGAGTCACCGCACGCCGTCGCCCTCAAGAACCCGCACCCGGACATTGTGTTCGAGGACGTCTGGGCCGGCCACTTCGAGGAAACCGCGGTGCTCAAGGGAATCACTCTGACCATACCGGCGGGTCAGCACTGCGCCGTGCTGGGGCCTTCCGGGGCCGGGAAGTCCACGCTGGCAAGCATGATCCTCCGGATGGTGGACCCGTGGAAGGGAAGTGTCAGCCTCGGCGGCGAGGACCTGCGGGCCCTGAAGATCGCTTCCGTGCGTTCCCATGTCTCAATCCTGCTCCAGGACTCCGTGCTGTTCGGAACCTCCGTCCGGGAGAACATCAGGTTCGGCCGCCTCGATGCCACCGATGAGGAGATCGAAGCCGTGGCGGCCCTCGCCCAGGCCGACGGTTTCATCCGCGCACTGCCCCAGGGCTATGAAACCGTCCTTGGCGAGGCGGCCAACGATCTTTCCGGGGGCCAGCGTCAACGGCTGGCCGTCGCCCGTGCCATGCTCCGCAAGGCCCCGATCGTGATCCTGGACGAGGCGACCGCCGGCCTCGATCCGGCATCCCGGGATTCGGTCCTCAGCGCCCTGGACACACTCACCGAGGGCCGGACCTCCATCACGATCACCCACGACGTCAACTCGGCCCAATCGTGCGACCGGGTGATCTGGCTCGAAGACGGCCAAATCCTGGAAGACGGGCCGCCGCAGTCATTGCTGGCCGATCCGGATTCCCGCTTTGCCGGCTGGGTCCACCGGCAGCAGACCCCCGAGCCGGGTGAACTGTTCAAGGTGCCGACGTGAGCACCCCGCAGGGACAGCGGCTGCAGGGACGATGGCTGCAGGGACAGTGGCTGCAGGCGCAGCGGCGCGACGCTGACCGTGCCCTGGCGGCCCGTGACGTCCGGGTCCCTGGCCTGAACTGGGTGCTCGACGACGAGCTGCTCTCCGAGCTCCTGGGCGAAAGTGTCCAGATCGTCAGGACCCGCTACAAACCGCACACCTCCGCCCTCGTCGCCTTCCGCCGGACCGGCAACGGCAGTTACGGCAGCGGCAGTTATGCCAGCGGTGCCGGCAGCTACGGCTGGGCACTGACAACAACACCGGAGCACGTCGGGAAACTGCAGCAGCGGGCAGACAGTTCGCAAAAGCGCGGCGGCGGCATCCGGCTTATCCAGCCCGATCATCTCAACCCCGACGTCGCCGTGGCGGCCGGTCCCATCGAGGAGGACTGGCCGCTTCGCCCCAACCTGCGCTGGCTCCGGGACCACGGACTCCGTCGGCTCGGAGCGCTCCCCGCGGCAGGGCGCTTCCTGGACCCCCCGGTCAGCGTGCTGAGATACAACCCGGAGCGCAGGCTCGTTGCCAGGGTCCCCACGGAGACGGTCCCCGTCGTCGTCAAGACCGCCGTCCAAGCTGACGAGGCTGCCGCGGGACTCCGCCTGCGGCAGCGGCTTCAGAGCCACGGCATCCCGGTCCTGCCCGAACTCGCGGACCCGGAATGCGCCGCGCACGGCATCAGTGCCTCCCCGGGCTGGGGCCAGGGAGACCTGGGTGGCGGCGGCAACGATCCGGCCGCCTACCGGGCCGGCCAAGCCCTGGCGGCGATCCATGGCATGGACACGGAGCCCGGGGCGGACCGGATGACGGACATGGAGGACCTTGTACGCCAGCTCATGGCCACGCGGTCCATGATCGCCTGCCTGCTCCCCGGGCTCGAGGCTCCGGTGGACGCGCTCACCGGCCGGCTCCTGGCAGCTGTCGGCGCCGCCGGCCCCCGAAGGCAACAGCCGGTGATGGTCCATGGTGACTTTTCGGCGGACCAAGTACTGGTGGACGGCCCGGCCATCCGCATCATCGATTTCGACCGCGTGACGACCTCCGAGCCGGCGAGGGACCTTGGGTCCTTTGCCGCGGTGGAGGACATCGCAGACCCCGCCGGCGTCGGGCCCGKCGCCGGCGGCCGTAAGACGGCCCAGTTGATCGACGGTTACCGCGACGCCGGCGGGCATGTGACGCAGGCCGGGGTGGAGACCTGGGCGGCCTTCCGGTTGTTCCTGAACAGCGTCGACCCGTTCCGGAACCGGGCCAGCGACTGGCCGGCCGACACGAACTGGCAGATCCGCCGAGCTTTGGAGCTGATCGCGTGAGCTGGCACCCACCGCTTTGGAAATACATCGACGACGCCGGCACCCCGTGGCGCGTCCGCTGGGCGTGGCCCGACAAAGAACCCGGAGAATACCTGCTTGAGGTCGCGACTGCGGGACGGCCCGGCGTCCGGGGAGCCCATCTGAGCCAAGGCCACTTTGAGCTCCTGCCGGAGGACGATCCCTACCTGCCGGCCCTTCGGACGGAAAGACAGCGCGGGGAAATCATTTCCCACTGGCCTTACATGCGGGCGATCATCCGGGCGGAGGGCTGCTACATCAAGATCTTCCGGCCCGGAGGCGCCGCCGTCCCCGCCGAACGATGCGCCCAGATGGACCGCTTGCTGGACGCCGGTGCCTTCACGGCGCCCAAAGTGCTTCGGAGCTCCCCGGACACCCTCGTTTTAAGCGCCCTCTCCGGACCGACGCTCGGCGAAATCGGCGAGGACTACGTCACGATCGGCGAAAAAGATTTTGACGACGCATGGGAAAAATGGTCCCGCGCGTGGCTCGCCCAGCTGAGCGCGGCGTCTGACGCCAGCAGACGAACCATTCTGGGCGCAATGCCGGTCCATTCACCGGAGGCGGAAGCAAACGCCGCGGCCCGTTGGCTGAAACGATGGCTGCGCCACACAGAGAACGTCCCGGAACTGTCCACCCAACGCCACACGTTGATGGCCATGGCAGATTACGTCACGGCGAACTTGCTCGGCTCAGTACCGGACCCACTAGTATGGGCGCACGGAGACCTGCACGACCGGCAGATCATCGCTGGCGACGACCGGTCCCCGTTCGGGCTGCTGGACTTCGACGATGCTGCCCAGGCCGAGGCCGCCCGCGACCTCGCTTACCTGGATTTCCATCTGGAGCGCCGCCTGAGGCGCAATAGCCTGACGCCGGGGCGATACCTAAAGGCTCACTCGGAGGTGTTGGCCGTCGCCCGGCAACTGCAGGTCAGCCCGGATCGGTTCGATGCCTACTCGGACGCACGCTGGCTGCGCCTGGCCTGTTCTTCGCTCCCGTCGGGCTCATCTCTGGCGACCCGCGTTCTCGAGGAACGGGTACGGCATCGTCAGTCCTTCGGATTCACCCCACTGGCCGCCAGCCAGTCCCTCGGATCCAGGGGCTGATCCAATGGGCTGGCACCCGCCCGTCCCGGCCGCCGTCCTGGATGCTGACAACACCGAATGGCAGGTCATCCGGTCCTGGCCCGACGACTCCGCGGAGGACTACGTCCTGGAGTTGGGGGTTCCCGGCCGGGCAGGGGTCCGGGCAGCCCACCTCCGGGCGGGCCAGCTGGAGCTCCTGCGGGACGGCCGCGACCGGCGTCTCCCCGCCCTGAAGCGCGCGTCGCCGCTGGGGGTGGTGGTGGTGCACCGGGCCCACAAGCGTGCCGTGGTCAGAGCCGGGGAGCACCATCTCAAGCTCTTCCGGGCCCGCCAGTCCGATGAAGCAGTGGGCAGGCACGCCCGGATGAACGAGCTCCTCGGCGCAGGGGACTTCCTCACCCCGGAAATTGTTTCCTCCGCCCCTGGCTGCCTCACCCTCATGACGCTGCCCGGCCGTTCCCTGTTCGAGCTGGGAATCGACCCCGCGGTCAGCGATGTGGTCTTTGAAAATGCCTGGCAAAAATGGTCCCGGGCCTGGGTTCGGCAGCATTCCGTGGCCCGGACTCCGGCGCACCGCCCGAGCCTCGAGGCGCTCCCGCCCCGGACGGCCGCCGTCGAACTGGCGAGACTGCAACACACGGTGAACCTGTGGCTGGTGCACGCCGGGGACATTCCGGCGGCGCAAGCCGAGCGCGCGGCCGTCCGCGGGGCCGCAGGGCAGGCCGCCCAAAAGCTGCTCCGGACCGATCCGGATCCGCTGGTGTGGTCCCACGGGGACCTTCACGACAAGCAGGTCTTCACCGTGGATCCGGGCGCTCCCCTGGGTCTGCTGGACTTCGACGAAGCCTGCCGCGCCGAGGCCGCCGCCGACCTCGGCAACATCGCCGTGCACCTCCAGCTGCGCCTGCACCAACACCGCCTGACCGCCGAAAGGTACCAAACCGCCCGCCGCCACGTCATTGCCACCGCCGAGGAACTGCATGTCACCCCGGCGCGCTTCGACGCCTACGCAGCCGCGACCCGCCTGAGGCTCGGCTGCCTGTATTCCTTCCGGCCGCAGTGGGCGGACCTGGCGGAGGACTTCCTCATTCCGGATGGTGAACAGGCACTGGCGGCGGGAGTTCCGGCCGCTAAAGTGGAGCCCACGTACTGACTGCACATCAGATCGAAACCGCCCCACACCGAACCGCCCACACCGAACCACCGCGCATTGCGCCGAACCGGGAGGACCGCTGGCATGGCTTACATCAAGGTTGGAAGCGAAAACAGCACAGACGTCGAGCTCTACTACGAGGACCACGGATCCGGCCAGGCCGTGGTCCTGATCCATGGCTACCCACTGGACGGCTCGTCGTGGGAAAAGCAGAGCGCAGCGCTGCTCGGTGCCGGCTACCGTGTGATCACCTACGACCGGCGCGGCTTCGGACAGTCCAGCAAGCCCACCGAGGGCTACGACTACGACACGTTCGCGGCGGACCTCAACACCATCCTGACCACCCTCGACCTGAACGACGCCGTGCTGGTGGGCTTCTCCATGGGCACCGGCGAGGTGGGCCGCTACCTTGGAACCTACGGCTCTGCCCGGGTGGCGAAAGCCGTGTTCCTGAGCTCCCTTGAGCCATACCTCCTTCAGGCCGAGGACAACCCGGGCGGGGTCCCGCAGTCGGTGTTCGACGGGCTGATGGAGGCCGTGACGGCGGACCGGTACGCTTTCTTCACGGAATTCTTCAAGAACTTCTACAACAGCGAAACCCTCCTCGGCACCCCCCGGCTCAGCCAGGAGGTCATGAACGCCGGCTGGAACCTCGCCACCAGTGGTGGGGCCACGGCGTCGGCGGCAGCGCAGCCGACCTGGTACACGGACTTCCGTGCCGACATCCCCAAAATTGATGTCCCGGCCCTCATTGTGCACGGCACTGCGGACAACATCCTGCCGATCGATGTCGCGGGCCGCCAGTTCGCCAAGGCGCTGCCGAGCGCCGAGTATGTGGAGATCGACGGCGCCCCGCACGGCATGCTGTGGACCCACGCGGCGGAGGTCAACGAGGTTCTGCTGCGGTTCCTGGCGAGTTAGCCGGGGCTGTCGCGGAGCCGCCCCTGGTTGACACAGCTCAGACGGGTACGGTTCAATCTTTTGCATATGCTGAAATAACAGTTCCACGATACGAATATTTTGTCCGTATAGCCCTACACCGTGGATGCCAGCATTGACACAAAGGATCTGGCACATGCTGTTGGACGACTTTAATGCCGCCGGACGCGCGGAGGCCGCCGCCGCCCTGCGCCCCTGCCTGGACATCGAGCGATGGATTGAGGAGATCGTCGGCTCGAGGCCCTTCGACAGTCCGGAAATCCTCCTCCAAACCGCCGGCCGCGCGGCGGAACCGTTCACCGACGCGGAGGTGGAAGCCGCGCTGGCCCACCATCCCCGCATCGGCGAACGGGCCGCAGGAAACAGCGCGGAGGCCCGGCTCTCCCAATCGGAGCAGGCGAGCCTGGGCGCTCCGGATCCGGCCGTCGCCGCAGCCATCGCCGCAGGGAACCGGAGCTATGAAGAGAAATTCGGCCAGGTCTTCCTGATCCGCGCGGCCGGCCGGAGCCGCGAGGAGATCCTGGCGGCCCTCAACGCCCGGCTCGCCCACACTCCCGAAGAAGAACAAGTGGTCATCGGCCAGCAGCTGCGCGAAATCGCGGTACTCCGACTCGAAGGACTGATAGGCGCATGAGCACTTCCCACGTCACCACCCACGTTCTGGACACGGGTTCCGGCAAGCCCGCCGCAGGCGTCGCAGTCACCTTGGACATGCTCGACGGCGAACGCTGGGTCAGGATCGCGGCCGGCGCCACGGACGATGACGGCCGCGTCAAGTCGCTCGGCCCCGACAGCCTGGGCTCCGGCACCTACCGCCTGGGCTTCGACACCGGAGCCTATTACGCGGCCGCCGGGACCGAGACCTTCTTCCCCGAAGTCACACTGACCTTTGCGGTGTCCGAAGCGCAGGCCCACTACCACGTCCCGCTTCTGCTGAGCCCCTTCGCCTACTCCACCTACCGGGGCAGCTAAGCCCGGAGCAGCCAAGACCGGCTGCCAGCACCACTCCCACCGCTACCGGCCCCCGGCACCGCTCCGGGAGCAGGCCTCCCTGCCTGGTGGCCGGCGCAGCCATGGTCCCGCGCAGCCATGCACCCCGGGCCAGTCACAAACGACATTTTCGCGGCGAACCGGCCCAGCCGGCCCATGACCCTTGACAGTGGCCCACGTCACTCCTAATCTGAATTTTGGGATCCCAAAACGGGATCCCAAAACAAGAAAGCTTTGCCGGGCCCCGCCCTCCCAGATTCTGCACCTGATCCGAACCTGATGTCAGCGCTGACATCAGCCCCCTATCAACCGCTGCGATCGACACAGGGCCCGCGCACAGGACGCCCCACACTCCGGCATCCTGCCCCTCAAACAAATCCCCCATCACTTGCCGGCATGTTTACTCTCTATCAAGGAGAAGTTGTGTCTCTTCCAAATACCGAAACAGCAATACAGCCTGCTGAACCCACAGGCTCCAAGGACGGCGTGCAACGGCGCACGAATGTCCGATGGAAAATGTTCCTCCTCCTGTTGGTCCTCGTGTCCGTGAACTACATCGACCGGGGATCCATCTCTGTCGCCCTGCCCATCATCCAGAAGGAATTCAACATGGCCCCGGAGCTCGTGGGCCTCCTGCTCTCGGCGTTCTTCTGGACCTACGCCCTCATGCAGATCCCGGTCGGCTGGCTGATCGACAAGTTCGGCCCCCGCAAGGTGATGACCGCGTCCTGCGTCGGCTGGGGTGCCGCAACGGCGGCCTCCGGCCTGGCCGGAGGCTTTGTCAGCATGTTCATCGCCCGCCTCGGCATCGGCGTCACCGAGGCCGGCGTCATGCCGGCCGGCGGAAAGCTGAACGCCATCTGGATGCACAAATCGGAACGCGGCCGCGGCGCCACCATCCTTGACGCCGGAGCCCCTTTGGGCGCCGGGCTCGGCGGCATCCTCATCGCAGGCCTGATCGCCTCGACGGGCAGCTGGCGGAGCTCCTTCATCATCGCCGGCGCCGCCACCGTCCTCATGGGCCTCGCCGTCTGGTGGTACGTCCGGGACAACCCCCGCCAGCATCGCGGAGTCAACGACGCCGAAGCCGAGTACATCGAGGCCTCCCACGCCGCCGAGGACGCCGAAGCCGAGCTCGACGGCAGCAAGGGCAAGCGCGCCCTGCTCCCCTACCTGAAGTTCCGTTCCTTCTGGGCCATGTGCTTCGGCTGGCTGGGCTTCAACGGCGTCTTCTACGGCCTGCTCACCTGGGGCCCGCTCTACCTGGCCCAGGCCAAGGGCTTTGACCTGAAGACCATCGGCTGGTCCACGTTCGTGATCTTCGGCGCCGGTTTCGTCGGCGAAATCCTCGGCGGCACCATCGCCGACAAATGGCGGGCATCCGGCGCCTCGGCCAACCGCGTCATGCGCACCCTACTGGGCACCTCCAGCGTCGTAGTGATCGGCGGCCTTGTCGGTGTCACCGTCGTTGCCGACCCGACGACGGCGGTAGTCCTGCTCTCCGTCGTCATGTTCTTCCTTCGCTGGGTGGGCCTCTTCTGGAGCATCCCCTCGATCCTGGGTGGCCGGACCAACGCCGGCGTCCTGGGCGGCGCGATGAACTTCAGCGGCAATATCTCCGGCTTCGTCACCCCGATCGCGGTCGGCCTGATCGTCGGTGCCACCGGCTCATACACCTGGGCGCTGCTGTACTTCGTGGGATCCGCGATCATCATGGGCGCATCCGTGCTGACCCTGAACTACAACAAGCGGCTCCCTGTCTAAGCTAGGCCACGAAACACCAGTTCCCGAAGCCGGGAACGCAGTGCCATAAAGAACCCGAAATGGAGCACCATGCTTACCGCAGAAGAAACCCAGGACAAGGAACGCCCCCTCCGGGAGGCTGTCCGGGACACCCTCCGCAACAGGATCTTTGAAGGGCACTACGTTCCCGGCACCAGGCTGGTGGAGCGCGACCTCGCCGCCGAATTCAACGTCTCCCGCCTCCCGGTCCGCGAGGCGCTGCGAATGCTGCGCCAGGAAGGCCTGGTCAGCGACCGCGGCGCTCGCGGGGCCGAAGTCAGCTCGCTCAGCCCCAAAGACGTGGAGGATCTCTTCGACGTCCGCCAGTCGCTCGAAGTGCTGGCCTGCAGACTGGCCGCGGCCCGCGCCACACCGGAGGACCTCAGTGCGCTGGAAGCCTTGTTGGACGCGGCCGAGCTCTCTCTAGCCAAGGGCGCCATTATGGACGCCCACCGGGCCAACAGCGAATTCCACGATGCCATCACCCGGATCGCCAACAACGGCTTCCTCAAATCGGCGCTCGAACCCCTCCAGGGCCGGATGCACTGGCTGTTCCGGCATGTGAGCGACCTCCCCGAACTCATCGAAGAACATCGGGCGCTCTACACCGCGATCGCCAGCGGTGACCCTGACCGGGCGGCTGCCCAGTCGGCGTCGCACATCGACAAATACCGGGAACAGTTTCCGGAGAATTTCCGCCGGACGGAACCCGACCTTCATCGGAAGAAGTAATGAAACTCCTTGTCATCAACCCCAACATCAGCAACGATGTCACTTCGCTGATCGAATCCGAAGCCCGGCGTTCAGCCTCGCCCGGAACCGAACTGGTAGTCCGGACCGCCGGCCACGGCGTCGAATACATCGAAACCCGCTTTGAATCGCTGATCGCCGCCGGTGCCGTCGCCGAAATCATCGCAGAGTACACTCGCGACGGCGCCAGCGTCGACGGCGTGGTGGTCGCCGCATTCGGCGACCCAGGGATGCCGGCGCTGAAGGAACTCGCCGACGTCCCCGTCATCGGAATTACCGAGGCGGCACTCTGCGCCGCCGCCCTGCAGGGGCACCGGTTCTCGATCATCGCCATCTCGGACCGCATCCGGCCCTGGTATCTGGACTGCGTTGAACGGTTCGGGCTCGCCGGCCGGCTGGCCTCGATCCGCTCCATCAACGAGAGCCTCAACGGCATCGGCTCCGTGCAGCATGACTTCAAGGAGACCCTGCTGGCGCTCAGCCGCCAGGCCGTCGCCGAGGACGGGGCCGACGTCGTGATCCTCGCCGGCGCGCCGCTCGCCGGACTTGCCCGCGAGCTTGCAGGCCAGATCCCCGTCCCCGTGGTGGACGGCATTTCCGCTGGCATCCAGATGGCCCAGTCCGTAGTCAACCTCCAGTCCGGTCCGCACCGGGCCGGCGCCTTCGCGCCGCCACCGGTCAAGGCCCGCAAGGGACTTTCGAAAAACCTCGATGCCGCCCTCACGACGGCGCAGCACGCCACCCGGCTGCCCGCACCGTCCCACTAATTTTCTTTCTCGAAGGAGGACAACGATGTCCCACACCCCAGACCTTGTCATTGCCAACGGCACCGTGGTCAACAGTTTCGGCCGCCAGAATGTGCACGTCGTGGTGCACGGCAGGACGATCGTCCAGCTCGTGGACGCTTCTGAGCCGGTCCCCGCTGCCGCCAGGACCATCGACGCCGCCGGCCAGCTGGTGATTCCGGGTGGCGTGGACGGCCACTGCCATGTCGCCCAGGTAACCGGACGGTTCCGAACCCTGGACGACTACCGGACCACATCCACCGCTGCCCTCTGGGGCGGCACCACCACCATTATCGACTTCGGCATCCCCCGCGACGCCCGCGAGACCCCGCTGGCCGCGGTGTTGCACAAGAAGGAACTGGCACGCGAGTCCCGCTGCGACGTCGCCCTGCACGGCTCGGTGGTCCAGTGGGACGAGACTGTGCCGTGGCAGCTCGAACAGCTCGCCGCCGAAGGTGTCCGTTCGGTCAAGATGTACACCACGAACCGGGGCACCACCATGGCCGACGGGGACACCATCCTGAAGGTCATGCGCGAGATGGTCCGGCTCGACGGCCTCACCTACATCCACGCCGAACACGATCCCATCATTGCCGACTGCACCCAGCAGCATGCGGACGACGGCCGCATCGGCATCGAACACCTGCACCGGACCCGGCCCGAACTCGCGGAGGAGATCTCGGTCAAGGAGACCCTGGCGATGGCCGAGTACACCAACGCTCCCGTCTACTTTGTGCACCAGTCCACGCCGGGGGCCGTAGACCTCGTCGCCGGGGCCCGCAGCCACGGAATGGACGCCTTCTCGGAAACGTGCCCGCACTACCTCACCCTGGACGACACCGTCTACGGCACGTCCTTCCCCGAGTGGTACGCCTGCTGCCCGCCGATGCGCAGCCCCGAGACCGTCGCCGCGTTGCGGGACCGGCTTGCCGCCGGAGCCATCCACACGGTGGCCTCGGACCACTCCTGCTACGACGTCACGCAAAAGCGCGAGCGGTCCGATGACATCCGCGCCATGCCGCACGGCCTGCCGGGAGTCGAAACCCGCATGCCTGTCACCTTCACCGCCATGATGGACGCCACCGGCGGGGCAGCCCGGGTGGAGGATTTCGTGGAAGTGTTCGCCGCCGGTCCGGCCCGGATCAACGCCCTGCCGGGCAAGGGAACGATCGCAGCAGGGTACGACGCCGACCTCGTCGTCTTCGATCCCGCACAGGAACGCACCGTTGACGGCGCGGGCCTGCACATGGGGACTGACTTCTCGCCCTTTGACGGCAGGACGCTCACCGGCTGGCCCGCCGTCGTGGTGTCCGCCGGACGCGTGGTGCTGGACGCCGGCGGCTTCCATGACCCCGGCCCCGTGGGCCAGTTTGTGGCCCGAAACGGTTTCCGCGAACACCAGGCGGCCGCGGCCACCGCCCCCGTCAGCGCTACCCCCGCCCCCGCCGCTGTCTACCCCGCTGCCCGCTAGGAGCACCCATGCCTTCCGCAACCCGCCCCACCCGTATCGGCATGATCGTGCCGTCCTCCAACACCTGCCTCGAGCCGCAAAGCTACCGGATCCTCGGCGACCGCGACGACGTGACAATCCACTTCGCCAGGATCCAGGTCACGCGGATCGCCCTCGACGATTCCTCCGACCGGCAATTTGATGCCCCGGCAATGCGGGCCGCCGCCGAGATCCTGGCGACCGCCGACGTCGACGTCATCGCGTGGAACGGCACTTCAGGATCGTGGCTCGGCGCCGATCACGACCGCGAACTCGTCAGGGGAATGCAGGACGCCACCGGCATTCCCGCCACCACCTCCACACTGGCCTACATGGAGGCTTTCCGGTCCTTCGGCACCGAGCGGATCGGGCTGTTCACCCCGTACACAGAGGACGTCAACGAACGGATCGTGGCGTCCTACGAACGGGACGGGATCAAAACACTTGACCACCGTTTCCTCGGCCTGAGCGACAACGAATCATTCGCCCGGGTCTCCGACGCCGAGATGCGGCCCGGATCGCTGGAACTTGCGGCACAGAACCCGGACGCGCTCGTGTACCTCTGCACCAATCTCTACGGTGCCAACATCGCGGAGGAAATCGAGGCGGCCATGGGCGTTCCCGTGCTCGATTCGGTGGCCGTGACCCTGTGGCACTGCCTCAAAATGGCCGGCGCCCCGCTGCTCTCCCCGAGGTGGGGCAGGCTGCTCACCTCAGCCTGACCGCCAAGGCACCGACCTTCCAACCGATTGTGACTGCCGGGCCGCGGTGATGCGCCGCTGATGTTGACGCGTCCCAGCCTCTCTCGATAATCTCGAAATGCAAGAAAGTTTTTCCACATAATGAAAAATATTGATCACCATTCAACGATGAAGAGTGAGGTGGACGTGGCTGCAGGAGAAGATACCTCCCATATCCTCAGCGGGTTGACAAACCAGCTGCCTGATCGTGATCCGGAAGAGACCGCCGAGTGGCTGGAGTCCCTGGATACCCTGATTCAGGAACAAGGCACCGAACGTGCCCAGTACATT